>JABMMV010000068.1 GCA_013205145.1 bacterium | reverse complement strand
GTCCCACATCCACGACACTTGAACACCATCCATTGAGAGATGCAGGCCAGCGGAGGACGATGCAGAAGTTGGCATTGCATCGCTATCGCCACGGTACGCAAATTGCTGCGGCGGACGTGACGACCCTTTAGGGGTAAGTGTGTAAATTTTTTCCGCATCGGCATACAAGTTGTGCGGGGCTTTGCGACCTGTTTCTCGGCGATAACCGCCTTGTTTGTAGGCAATTAAAGCACCCATGTTCACCAAAGGTGAATTTTTAACTGCTGCGGATACTTTGCTGTTGCCACCGCTCCATACAAAAAGCGGATTCAAATAAGCCGAGAACAACGCAACGTCTTGTGTGCGCCCACTGCGAATAGGCCCGATGCTTGAGGGAGCATTGGTATGAAACACTGCAGCTAGACGCGTGAGTTGCTCTACGTTTTCTTCATAAACAATGTCGGCCGCATTGAGCCCCGACTGCGGGCGGGCCGCTGGATGATTATCGATCTTTGCAACAAGTGCAGGACGAATTGAGTCTGCTGCATCAGTGATCGGCAAACCGGTGAGCGGCATTACCTCTGGCGCAGGCAAGGTAGTGGTTGGCCCGGAGAGCTCTGACACCAACGAACCATCGCCATAGCCCGGTTCGGTATCGGAAGTTGTGGAACTACCGCCGCAGGCTGCGAGCGTTAAGCCGCCGGCTACAACTGCTGAAATGAAACGCATATTCAACTTCACTGATGACTTCAACTTTTAGATCTCCCGGAGTAATGCCAATCGCGTGGCCAGTGCAGGGTGCACAACTTCACTTCCTATAACTGTAGAAGACGGTGCACCGCTTGCCGATGAATTCGATGAGTTTGCTGAAAATGAGCTCCTTGGGTTTGCCAACCAGAGATGGATATTCAGCGGATTCACACCAGATGTGACTGTTGACTCAGCAGACATTTTCTCATAAGCAGCAATGAGCCCTGGCGGGAAGCGTGTGATGCCGCAGGCCTTGATATCGGAATCAAAAACATCTTGCGTAACGAAACATGCTTCAAGTGCCTTGCGTGCAAGACCAGAAGGAATGAACTTTCCAAGTGCCGCAACTACCCCAGCCGTTTCTGTTTGCAATTCGAGCCGCCCAGATTTCATTCTTGCCAAACATGCAGCAATAAAACCTTCTAATTCGATGCGCTCCATGACCCGTAATGCGCCCTCGGTGAAAACGACGTGGCTTTGTTCAACGCCGAGTGGGTCGGCAACCACGTAAGCGTTAACAGTTGCATCGGTTGTTACGCCAACAACTGGCACCGACACTCCAGAAACCGCACACAAGCTTTCGAGCAAGTTAAAAAGTCGAGGATGATCTTCGCCGTCAATTTCTTCTGCGGTCACAAAGGAACTCATAAGAGAAAAACTCTGCGCTGCTGCTCGCCGATACACAACCCAACCAAAACCGGCCCCAAGGACAAAGAAAATTGGGAGCAACACAACAAGCCCTGAGACAAGCGTTGGTACCACGCCAATAAGAACGCCGACAAAGGCCCCGAGAAGAAGAAAGTATGGCTTGAGCGAAAACCTCTTCTCTAGTTTGGCCACAGCCACTTTGGCAGGCGAAGCAACTGTTGCTGGAACTGGTTTTGCGACAGGAGCCTTTTGTACTGGGCGAGCCTGTTGCCGCTGAGGAGAACTGTTCCGAGAAGAAGTTGAGGGCTTCTTGCGTTGTTGGGTATTGGCCATATTTTACTTCCGCAGGAGTAGATGTTTGAAGAATGCCAGCATACGGCTCAGACGCCAACGACCCTGCGATGTGCCGGGCGACTGACGATTGGCATAGCCGTCACCTTGCCCATTTTGCTCCATTTCCAAGGCCCTGCGATAAACAGCAACATATTTCTCGGCGAGATGACGCATAGAAGACTCATCTACTCGGATATGTCCGGCCTCAATGAGTCGTGTCGACAAACGCGAATTGGTCATCACCTTGGCTAATGCACTTGCTAAACCACGCTCGTCGCCTGGTTCAACGAGAAGTGCATCTAAATCGTGCGTTGCAACATTTTGATAACCAGCAATATTGCTTGCCACCACAGGAGTTCCTGCCGCCATTGCTTCAAGAAGTACCACTCCGAAAGATTCACCGTGCAGTGAAGGAGCACAAAATACGGTTGCTTCCTGCATGCGACGAATTTTTTC
>JABMMV010000067.1 GCA_013205145.1 bacterium | reverse complement strand
CCGGCAATGAACTTAGGTGGGCTCATGTTTAAGCGGGCGCGGCTTGTAGGAACAGTGCTTCGGGCGCGACCGCTAGATGAAAAAATTGCTATTAGTCAACGCTTCGCTGCAGAGATGCTGCCGTTGTTTACAACGGGTGCATTGAAGCCCGTTATTGACTCACGCTATGAGTTTTCCGACATTGCGGTTGCGCATGAGCACATGGCAAAAAATGCCAATGCCGGAAAAATTGTGATTGATATCTCGCGTTAGCGAGCTTCTATTTTTGTGTAATTGCGCTCGTCGGCACCGGTGTAGCGCTGGCGCGGACGACTGATCTTTTGCTCTTTGTCGGAGAGTAACTCTGCGTAATGTGTGAGCCAACCCACAGTTCGCGGAATGGCGAAGAGCACTGTAAACATCTCTGCCGGGAAGCCAAGTGCTTCATAGATGAGCCCAGAGTAGAAGTCAACATTGGGGTAGAGCTTGCGAGAGATGAAGTATTCATCGGCAAGAGCAGTTCTTTCGAGCTTGAGAGCAATATCAAGTAAGTGGTTTTGCCCGGTTGCTTCAAAAACGTCGTATGCGGCTTTTTTGATAATGGTGGCACGCGGGTCGTAGTTCTTGTACACGCGGTGCCCGAAGCCCATGAGCTTGCCATTGCCATCTTTGACCGACTGCACGAACGCAGGAACGTTCTCTACTGTGCCAATTTCACGGAGCATATGAAGTACGGCTTCATTGGCGCCACCGTGGAGTGGTCCGTAGAGTGCCGAGGCGGCTCCTGCAGCGGCGGAATAAGGGTCTGACTGAGACGACGCAACTACACGCATTGCGGTGGTTCCACAGTTCTGCTCGTGGTCGGCATGCAAAATAAAGAGAAGATCCATCGCGCGCGCAAGAACTGGGTCAACCTTGTAATCGTCACCGACCTTGAACATCATGTTCAAGAAGTTTTCGCTATAAGACAGCGAGTTATCGGGGTAAACAAAAGGCAGACCCATGCTAAAGCGGTAAGCCATCGCGGCCAGTGTGGGCACCTTGGCAATGAGGCGCAGCGTTTGGCGATCGAGAGCTTGCTTGTTGAAAATGTCCTTGGCGTCATCGTAAAAAGTGCCGAGGGCAGCAAGCGAGGAAATAAACATGCCCATGGGGTGGGCATCGTGATGGAAACCATCAACAAAGCGCTTGCGCATATTCTCGTGAATGAACGTGTGGTGCGTGACGTCGTAGGTCCACTTGTTCAGTTCCTCCGTTGTGGGGAGTTCACCATTCAACAACAAATAAGCAACTTCGAGAAACGTGCTTTTTTCCGCTAGTTGCTCAATGGGGTATCCGCGGTAGCGCAAAATACCTGCTTCGCCATCGAGGAACGTGATGGACGACGAGCATGCAGCGGTGCTGAGAAATGCTGGGTCGTACATGCGCAGATCGGGGTCGAGCTCGCGAAGAGCTGACGAGTTGAATACTCCGTCGGTGAGTGCAACTGTGACTGTTTTTCCAGTGCGATCATCGATGAGCGTGATGGTATCGGCCATCTGTGAACTCCTTAAGTTAGGTATTAGGGGCTTCCTCCCCGTGGGAAAGAATAGAGCACCCGACCCCTTGGCTCACAATGGGAGAACCCTCGTGTGGTGATTTACAGGGGCGTGTTGTCGTGTTTGCGGGCCTGGAGGCGCTCGCGCTTGTGTTCAAGGGCGCGCAACGCCGATGCAATTTCACGCCGTGTGTCGGCGGGCTCTATGACCCCATCGATGAGCCCACGCTCGGCTGCGATGTAGGGGTTAAGCAGTCGTTCCGAGTAGTCGGCTTCGAAAGCAGCCCGTTCTTCTGGTGTTGCTCTTCGTTGCAAGATGGCAGCGGCTTGTCCGGCACCCATTACTGCGAGCTCGGCCCATGGCCAGGCAAGGCACACATCGTTGCCCATGTTCTTTGAGTCCATCACGATGTAAGCGCCACCATATGACTTGCGCAAAATAATGCAGATACGCGGCACGGAAGCGCGGGCGTAGGCAAATACAAGTTGAGCACCATGGCGAATCATGCCGCGCCATTCCAAGTCTTTGCCGGGGTAGAAACCAGGCGTATCGACCAAGGTGATGAGCGCAATGTTGAAGGCATCGCAGAAGGACACGAACCGGGCGGCTTTCTGACTTGCGGGAATGTCGAGAGTGCCGGCAAGAACAACGGGTTGGTTGGCCACTATGCCTACAACGCGGCCATCGATACGAGCAAAGGTGGTGACCACGTTTGCTGCCCACCGGGCGCGAAGTTCATAATATTCGCCATCGTCAACAAGAGCAGAAATAACCTTGCGCACATCGTATGAACCAGTAGATGTGGCAGGAATGAGGTCGCCTGCTTCTGGTGTCAGACGGTCGAACGGGTCGTCGGTCTCGACCATTTCGGGAAGTTCATCAACGCTGTTCGGTAGGTAACTCAATATTTGTTCTACTGCCAAATGTGCCGCTTCAACATTTGCGACAACGAGTGATGCAACGCCACTGGCGCGAGCATGTATTGCTGCTCCGCCGAGTTCTTCGTTGCTGACGGTTTCGCCAGTGAATTCAGCAACCATGGTTGGCCCTGAAACAAATGCATAGGCATCTTCGGTCATCACCACAAAATCGGCGAGCCCAATGAGAAGTGCTGGCCCCGACACTGCTGGCCCGGTCACAACATGAATGGTAGGAACAATGCCAGAGCAGCGAGCGAGTGCTCGTGCTGCAGAACCCCAACCGTGAAGTGCAGCAATGCCTTCAACAATGTCGGCACCTGATGAACCAAGGCTCATGACCAGTGGGTAACGCTTATCGCAAGCAATAGTTGCTGCAGTTTCAATGACTAAACATGCATCGGCAGACAATGCACCACGACGTACTTCTTCTTCAATGTTGATCCAGACCACGCGACGAGGGGAGTCTGGATTGAAAGTATTCAGTACACGAATATCTGCTCGTGCGGCTCCACGGATGGACTTCACGAGGTCGATGGAAGGTGCGTATTCGTTCGCAAGTGTCATGACATCGTCAACACTAGGCGCGCGGGTCAGTGTTTCTCGCAAGCGGAAATGCACCACGGCCAACGTGCACACCGGGTTGACGTGTGCCGTATTTCTCAATGACTATTTGTGCTTCTAAAAGCGTAGCGCGCGTGGCACGGTTGGGTTGCGGGCGTCGACGTTGGGCCCAACCCACTACACGGCGCGGAAGTTCGGGAACTGCAATGCGCACGAAGTCGCCTTTTAGCCAACCAGGAATTGCACTGGCCGGCACAATGGCAGCGCCGAATCCTTCAAAGGCGAGAGAAGCAAGTAGTCGTACGCCATCAATTTCTGCCTGGGCCTGCAATGCCACTCCTTTGTTCGCAGCTGCGCGGTCGACGATGCGGCGAAATGCAGTGCTACGTGGCGGCAGCAACAATGGGAATGTGGCGAGTTCTGTCAGTGAGATGGTGTTGTATGAGGCAAGAACATGCTTTGAGTGGGCAAGTAGCAACATGTCTTCGGAAAAGAGTGGTTGCGTAATGAGCTCTGGGTCGTCAACGGGCATGTGAACGATGGCTGCGTCGATGGTGCCATTAGCAAGACGAGGTAACAGCGATGATGTGCTGCCCTCATGAACAATGGTACGAATGCCTGGTTGGGAGTGAGAGAGCGAGGTGAGGAGGCGCGGCATGAACCAACGTGCGGTGGTACCGAGTACTCCGAGGCGTGTTTCCCCAGTGATTTTTTCATCACGGGCTGTGATGTCGGACGCAATATTGTCCATTTCGTTTACGATGCGCCGGGCGCGTTCGGCAACAGCGAGCCCTTCATCGGTGAGTTGGCCACTGTGACGGTCGATGAGTGTGGTGCCTAAGACCTTTTCCAGCCGAGAAATATGGGCAGAAACGTTGGATTGCACGGTTCCGAGCGATTTTGCGGCGGCTGAAAATGAACCGTGGTCAGCAATTGCTAAGAGGCTGGTGAGTTGACGAAGTTCCATCACAAAATAAGATATCAAGTATCTTGTCGTTCGCCTTGAGTAATAGTGAGAAATGAGGCAATATATATCCAACAAGCGAATCGGACTTCCCCCAAGACCGATTCGTGAAGAACCCATCGATGGTCCCCCACCATCGGGTTCCTTGGTTGAGAGGCCTCACGCCCCCCGCGTGAGGCCTCTCCCATATACCGGG
>JABMMV010000066.1 GCA_013205145.1 bacterium | reverse complement strand
GTTTAGGCCTAGAGGAAACAACAAAAAATTTAGCGACCGCAAATATTAATAGCGGCGCTGAAGTGTGTGTGATTGCGACCGAGTCATTGACTGAAAGCGAATGTATTTACTATTTCTCTTTTCCTAAAGAATGCGGCAAGCCCAACCCGCATTTATGGACGAACCCGCCAATGGTGAAAGAATATGCCCGCGTGGTGCGCGACACTTTGGTGAAGCGCAACCCAGAAAATGCCGATGTGTTCAATGCGAATTACACCGCATTTGCTGCAAAAGTTGATGTTTTAGACGCTGCGATGAAGACTGCAACTGAAACAATTCCTGCGGCAGACCGTAAGTTGCTTACGTATCACGATGCATATGCCTATTTCTCGCGTCACTACCAGTGGACTGTGGTGGGGGCAATCCAGCCCTCGTCGTTTGAAGAGCCCACGCCAAAAGAGATTGCAAACCTTATTACCCAGGTAAAAGAAGAAAAGGTGAAAGCAGTTTTTGGTAGCGAGGTATTTCCATCGCCTGTTCTGGAGCAAATAGGCAAGGAAACCGACGCCCAGTACATCGATGTATTACGAGATGATGACCTTTTGGGCAACCCCGGCGACCCTGAGCATTCGTGGATGGGGCTCATGCGTTTTGACTTCGTCACCATGGTGGAGGCTCTCGGAGGCGATGCATCGGTACTCAAATCATTGGATGTGAGCGATGTAGTGAAAGATTCTGCGGTATACCCTCAGTGAATATGAAGATCGCCGAGAAAGACGTGCTGGTGCATTGTCACCATGTCACCTGCGCCTATGGCGATGTGGCTGTGGTGAACGACGTCAATTTCACTCTGCGGCGCGGTGAATTTGCCGGCATCGTTGGCCCGTCCGGTTCGGGTAAAACAACTTTGTTGAAAGCGGTGCTGGGCAGCATTACACCGGTGCACGGCAGCATCGACATGTTGAAGGGCTTGCGCATGGGGTATGTGCCGCAGTTGGAGACAGTCGACTGGAATTTTCCCGTCACTGTTTTAGAGGTCATGATGATGACTCGCAGTGAGAAAAAGTGGTGGCCACGTATTACCACTGCAGAACGTGCGGCTGCAGAAGATGTTTTGGAACGACTTGGCCTAGGTGGCCTTGGTGGTCGTCATATTCGCGAACTCTCGGGTGGTCAGCAACAACGTGTGTTTGTGGCCCGTGCGCTCTTTCACTCGCCCGATATTTTGGTACTCGATGAACCCACTTCTGGTGTCGACGTACGTACGCGCCATGAGGTGTTGCACTTGCTTGCCGATCTGCACGATGCAGGCATGTCGGTGTTGCTCACCACGCACGACCTCAACGGGCTTGCTGCACACTTGCCGCGCCTCATTTGTTTGAATAAAGAAGTTGTTGCCGACGGCAGCCCACGTGAAGTGTTAGTGCCAGACGTACTAGAGAAGTTGTATGGGGCTCCCATGCATGTTCTTGAGCATGGTGGCATGCCCGTGGTGCTCGACCATTCTGAAAACCCCATGGTGGGGCGCTTTGGCCGCAAAGCCGTATAACCGTGCATTCGTCATTTATTTATGCGCTGAGCCTTGGTGAACCCTACGGTTTTCAATTTTTCCGCAATGGAACTTTCGTTGCTCTGATTGCTGGTGGGCTGTGTGGGCTACTCGGTGTATTCGTGGTGTTGCGTGGTATGTCGTACATTGGTCACGGCTTGTCGCACGCAGTGTTTGGTGGAGCAGCAGCTTCTGCAGTCATGAACTTCAACTACTTCGTTGGTGCGGGCATTTGGGGTGTGGTGTCCGGGGTGCTCATTGGTCGTATTGCACGCCGACGCATTATTGGTGCTGACGCAGCAATTGGTGTGGTCACCACTGCGTCATTTGCGCTGGGCTTGGCATTGTTGAATAGGTACGGGCAAGCAAAGCGCAGCATTGAAGCAGTGTTGTTTGGCAGCGTGCTCGGTGTAAAGAGCAGCGACATTATTGCGGTGCTTGTGGTTGCAGTATTGGCAACGGTGGTCATTGTGCTGGGTTACCGCAAGTTTCTCTTTTCCACTTTCGACCCTGAAGTTGCTGAAGTAAGTGGCGTGAAGGTATCGATCATGGAAGCGGCGCTCATGGTCATGTTGTCGCTCACTATTTTGGTCACCATGCGCGTTATTGGAACCCTGCTTATTTCTGCCTTGCTGGTCATACCTGCAGCTACAGCACGCATGCTTACCAATCGTTTCTCACGCATGTTGTGGATCTCGCCACTCATTGGCGCTGCATCGGCGTTCTTAGGAATGAACGTGGCGTATCACACCAATACCTCGGCTAGCGCAATGATTATTTTGGTCGGCGCTAGTGCATTTACCTGTGTGTATTTCGGAAGTGGCGTACGCGGCCGGCGCCGCATGGCCTCATTCGGGCACTTGTAAGAGCCACTCCACGCCGTCGGGCGTGTCGCGCACCTCAATGTGTGCAAGAGTAAGTGCATCGCGAACAATGTCAGACAAGTCGAAGCGTTTTTCGGAGCGCACTATTTTGCGAATGGCAAGTAGCGCCTCTACATAAGGTGCAACACGCTCGCGTGGGTCTTCTAAGCCATCTGTTGCTGCTGTTCCCAGTTTCACAATCATTGAGCGCAGAATTTCACGTGCTGCGTCGGCATCGCTTCCCGTGAGAGTGTCGGCCGACCATAACTTGATGTCGTTTTCTAATTCCAAAACTGCGCGTGTTGCATCGTTGGCGTTACCAAGAGCGAGTGCAGTCTCAAACTCTTCACGACGTTGTTGAGCAACAGCCACTAAGGAAGTTGCCTCCACTTGCGGCGTTGCTTGCACAACAACTGATGGCGTAGGCGTTGCACTTGGTGTCACTGTGGGGTTCTGTAGTTGTTCAATAGACAGAATTTCACCAGAAGCAAATGTGGTGGAGTTTCCCTTCACGCGCAAAGTAACAACACCGTTGCCTACTATCTCGGCAGTGCGTTCGTTGAGGTCGATGACAATACCGGTGTGCTCGTCGATGCCAAGAACGTATTCACCTTCATCTAACTGCTGCTCAAGCATTTGGAGACGCACTTCACCGAGGTAACAAAAACGCGTGTCGTGGTGTCCACCTTCAGTGTTGTTGTAATGCGGTATTACTGCTGCAGGTATGTTCAATTCACTGAGCAAGTTGAGGCCTTCAAGCCAATAGGGCTCTTCTCCACATTTATAAATTTCATAGACGGGAACAGTGCGTGTTCCTATGGTGAGAGCGGCTGCGGATGAAAAAGTAACAATGCCACCACGTTGCAGTTTTTCATGCAAGATGTGTGAGACCTGAGTATTTTTCCACTGGCGTAGCGCATAGGTGGGTGAACCTGGCCCAGCGAAAACGTAGTCGGCGTCGGTGAGTGCACTGAGGCCTTGTTGCACAACAAGTGGGTCGGCGCCAATCATGCGGGTGAGGCCAAGCGGCGAGATTGCGGTGTTCACACTGACGTCGAAATATTCCACAGCACGTAGCGCTAGTTCGGAGGCATTTTCTTGAAAGCCGTAAGGCGTATCAAGCACTACTGCATTGGGTCGTGTGAGGCGACCGATGAGCTGGCGGTGTGTTTTCACCATGGTGGGGGAGGTTTCGCCAGAACCCATGATGGCAAGAATGCGTGCGGTGGTACTCATGATTTAAATGAAAAATCCGTTCACTGAGGCGTCGTGTAATTCTTGTGCAACTCGTTGTGGGAACTGCGCATGAAGGTCGTGGTCGGCAGGCTCATACCAATTCGCAGCACCTTTTGGCAACAATTCAAGTGCGCGAGCCACCGCTTCTTTTTTGTCAACCGCCCATGCTGCTTCTCCGCTACCTACTGCAGGCATGAAGAGCACAGGCACAGAAATATGCGGGAACATTTCTTCAGGGTTGTGCTCCCATAAGCCGCGCAGCACTTTCAGGTGGCGTTCCAAAGAGAGCCACGGACGAATGGTGCCATCGGCGAGCACTTCCATATTTGCCATTGCTCCTTGAATGCCTGCCTCTGGCCAATCGGAGTGGTGAGAGCGAATGGCACCTTCGAGTCGTTTTGCAGGAGTGCCGAGCAAGTTTGGCGGGCGTAGTTGTTGTGCACAGGTGTCCCACTCGGGGAAATGTTTCTGCAATTGAATGGTGCCACCATCTACTGCACACACGCCGCGCACCAGTTGTGGCGCACGCGCTGCAAGTTCAATAACAACATTTGCACCCCACGATTGCCCGGCAACAACGGGCCGTTGCAGTTCAAGTTGGGCAATGAGAAGTTCAAGGTCGTGGGCAACAGTTTGCATGTCGAAACCGTCATTGGGCTTGGAGCTTTGGCCATGACCTCGCTGGTCGACGGCCACCACATAGTGGCCAAGGTCTACAAGATGCTGGGCGACGCCGTCCCAGAGCCTGGCATTGGAGGCAAGCCCGTGCACCAAGAGCATGGGGGCGTGGGGGAGGGTGGCTTCACCCCAGGTAATGCAATGCAGATGCAGTCCTGAGCGAATTTCGTGCATCTGGTGTTGTGTCATTGGGGGTAGTTTCTCACGCTTTGGGTGAAGTCGCGTAATGCAGGCGTGGCACGATAGACAGGTGAGCAATATGTTGAGCGCCATTTGCCTTCCTCCCTCATCACCAAAGGTCGATGCGCTTCAGGCGTCACTGCGTTCCATGGGAAACGTGGTGGTGGCCTTTAGCGGTGGAGCCGACTCGGCATTTCTTGGGGCCTTTGCCACTTTGGTGCTTGGCGCTAACAACGTGCTGTGCGCCACGGCAGTGTCGGCATCTTTGGCGGCAAGCGAAGCCGACGATTGTCGCGCACTTGCCACAG
>JABMMV010000065.1 GCA_013205145.1 bacterium | reverse complement strand
GTCGCACACAAGACGTTGCGTTGTTCTCGGCTTATTTGAATCCGCTTTTTGTATGGAGTGGTGGCAACAGCAAAGTGTCCTCAGCAGTTAAGAATTCACCTTTGGTGAACATGGGCGCTTTGATTGCTTACAAACAAGGCGGTTATCGCCGAGAATCAGGTCGCAAGGCCCCGCACAACTTGTATGCCGACGCCGAAAAAATATACACACTTACTCCAAAAGGTGCCTCACGTCCGCCGCAGCAATTTGCGTACCGTGGCGATAGCGATGCAATGCCAACTTCTGCATCGTCCTCCGCTGGCCTGCATCTCTCAATGGATGGTGTTCAAGTGTCGTGGATGTGGGACACAGCATCGTCTTCGTACATGCGATGGAGCGGCAAAGATAAGCATCTCGATGCAGACAAAACTCAAGTGGCAGCGAAAAATGTGGTTGTCCTGTACATGGTGTACAAATCAAGCGCAGCCGATGTGCGTAGCCCTGAAGCACAAAGCGTGGGTGAAGGCGATGCCTGGATCTACACCAATGGCTCGCTCGTGAAGGGCAAGTGGGCGCGTGCCCTTGCAACCGATGTCTTCACCCTCACCGATTCTGCAGGTGCTCCTGTCAAGCTCACACCAGGCAATACTTGGATTGAACTTCCTCGCCTCAATAAGGGTGCCGATATTCCTGCCGGATCTGATCCAGCAAAAATCAAGTTCCCGTAAGACACGGTACGCCGTGATAGGTACGATAGAGATATGACATCTACATCTTCAAACTCTGGCTCAATGCGTGTGAATCGCGGTCTTGCAGAAATGCTTAAAGGTGGTGTCATCATGGATGTGGTCACGCCTGGGCAAGCAAAAATTGCTGAAGATGCCGGTGCATGTGCAGTGATGGCGCTAGAGCGTGTACCTGCCGACATTCGTCGTGATGGAGGAGTAGCTCGCATGAGCGACATCGAGATGATTGAAGGCATTCAAGCAAGCGTCAGCATCCCAGTCATGGCGAAAGTTCGCATTGGCCATTTCGTTGAAGCGCAAATTCTTCAGTCACTCGGCGTTGACTTTATAGATGAGTCTGAAGTGCTCACCCCTGCCGACGAAGCTCATCACATCGATAAATTCAACTTCACTGTGCCCTTTGTATGTGGCGCTACCAACCTTGGCGAAGCGCTACGACGCATCAGCGAAGGTGCATGCATGATTCGTTCCAAAGGCGAGGCAGGAACAGGAAACATTGTTGAAGCAGTGCGGCATCTGCGCAGCATCATTGGCGATATACGCCGCATCACACAGGCCGATTCTGCAGAACTATTCGATTGGGCAAAGAAACTGCAAGCACCGTTGCCGTTAGTGCAAGAAGTAGCCGAACTTGGTTGGCTTCCCGTGCCAATGTTCTGTGCTGGCGGTATTGCAACACCTGCAGATGCAGCGTTGGCAATGCAGTTAGGTGCTGAAGCAGTATTTGTTGGCTCAGGAATTTTTAAGAGTGACGAGCCGGCCCCCCGCGCGCGAGCCATTGTTGAAGCAACTACTCACTTCCGTGACGCAAGTATTTTGGTAAAGGTCAGCCGTGGTCTAGGTGCCCCAATGACCGGAATTGGTATGGACGAAATTAATCAGCGCTATGCAGAGCGTGGTTGGTGACCTCAAGAAGAGGTCACAAAAGCCCATGCCCATCGTCGGTGTATTAGCCCTTCAAGGTGCCTTTCATGCTCACGCGCGGGCACTGAAGCAACTCAATGTTGAAGTGCGCGAAGTGCGTTTACCGCATGATCTAGATGGTCTCGATGGGATCGTTATGCCAGGTGGGGAAAGCACCACAATGTCGCAATTGCTTTTGTCGAGTGGTGTCTTCGATGTTCTTACTCAGCGCATTGCTGATGGACTACTCACAATGGGAACATGTGCCGGCCTCATTCTTCTCGCCGAACGAGTTCTCGATGCGCGCCCCGATCAGGTCAGTTGCTCAGTTCTCGACGTCACGGTGCGGCGCAATGGATATGGGCGTCAAATCAATAGTTTCGAAACCGATATTGCCGTGACTGGGCTCGAAACTCCCTTCACCGCAGTCTTTATCCGTGCTCCCATCATTGAAGAGGTGGGTAGTGGGGTAGAAATTCTTGCTGTGCACAACGGTGTACCAGTAGCCGTGGCTTCGCAAAATATTCTCGCCGCGTCATTCCACCCAGAACTCACCAGCGATGTACGATTTCATGAACTTTTTCTCCATATGATTTCGTCAGCGAGCACCGTTCGGTAACAAGTACACCTATAAGGGCAGGGAATATGTCAGGCCATTCCAAATGGGCAACGATCAAACACAAAAAGGCTGCTGTCGATAAGAAGCGTGGAAAGCTTTTTGCCAAGATGGCCCGTCAAATTGAAGTTGCAGCTCGTGAAGGTGGAGGTGACGCAGAAACCAATGCGGCACTGCGAACAGTTGTGCTGAAGGCAAAAGCCGGACAAATGACAAATGAGGCTATTGATCGCGCAGTTAAGCGTGGAAGCGGCGAAGCAACTGGTGCGAACTATGAATCCATCACCTACGAAGGCTATGGGCCAGGCGGTGTTGCAATGCTGGTAGATGTGCTCACCGACAATCGCAATCGCACAGCGTCAGACGTGCGTCTTGCTTTCTCGAAATTTGGTGGTTCAATGGCCGAGCCCGGAGCAGTGGGTTGGCAGTTTTCGCGCAGAGGCGTCATCATTGTCGACGGGACTGCCGCAGAAGATGATGTAATGACTGCCGCGCTCGAATCTGGTGCTGACGATATTGAACGCGATGGCGATGTGTGGCGTGTAACAACAGAGCCATCGGCAATGTGGAACGTCAAAATTGCGCTGGAAGCAGCGAAGTTTTCGGTGCTTGATGCGGAAAGTACCATGGTGTGCGACACCTCAATCCCGGTCTCAGACGTTGAAGATGCGCGCAAAGTTCTGCGCATTATGGACATGTTGGAAGATAACGACGATGTTCAAGACGTGTATTCTAATTTTGATATAGCGGAAGAAATTATGGCGGAGATGGATCAATGAGTATTTCAGTTGGAGACCAAGCACCCGATTTTTCACTTGTAGGCACAGGCAATGTGACCCACTCGTTAAATGCTTACAAAGGAAAAACAGTTGTTCTCGTTTTTTACCCTGGCGACAACACCCCGGTGTGCACCAAGCAACTCGTGTGCTACAACAATGAACTTGCACAATTCAGTGAGTTAGACGCGCAGGTTCTTGCTCTTTCGGCGCAAGATCTCGAGAGTCACGAAAAATTTGCGGCCCAACACGGTTTCCAGTTTCCACTGCTAGCCGATACGGAAAAATCGGTTGCCCGTGCATACGGAGTTCTGGGGCCACTCGGCATTCCACGGCGCAGCATTTTCGTCATCGACGCCTCTGGGGTGGTGCGCTATGTGCACAGGGCCCTTGTGGGGGTTACGTTTCGCCCGGTGGAAGAACTGGTTGCCGCTATTTCCGCAGCAAATGCTTAACTTCACCAACCTATTTGGCTACAATCAAACATATGTTCGTACCAGAAAAGGCTCCTCAAGCGTCGCCTGTTGTCCTGGGCATCGACCCGGGTCTCACGCGATGTGGTTACGCGGTCTTGCGGCGTACTTCTGGGGGGAAATACGAGGCGGAAGCACTAGCGCTTGGGGTCATACGTACTGAACCAAGCGAACACCTGGCAAATCGTCTTGCTCAGGTGCATGAAGACATCACCGATCTCCTTGCTGAATTTTCACCAGATGCTGTTGTCATCGAGCAGGTGTTTCTCCACCACAACGTGCGTACCGCAATGAGCGTTGCACAGGTCAGTGGAGTGGTGTTGTCGCTGGCGGCGCTAGCAGGCTGTGCGGTGGCTCAATACACGCCTACTCAGGTGAAAGGCGCTGTTGCCGGTTGGGGTCAAGCCGATAAAACGCAAATTCAAAAAATGGTCAAGGCGCGCCTTGGTTTGGCATCACTGCCGCAACCCGCCGACGCCGCCGATGCCGCTGCGTTGGCCTTATGTCATCTTGCAATGTCGCCTGCTCTTTCTGGGGCCAACACGCGTATTTCACGCAGGGTTGCCTCATGATCGGCTCATTACGCGGAACAGTGCTCGAGCGCAATGCACCTGCCCATGTGCTTGTTGAAGTGTCAGGTGTG
This sequence comes from bacterium, assembly GCA_013205145.1. Lineage (GTDB taxonomy): Bacteria > Actinomycetota > Acidimicrobiia > Acidimicrobiales > Ilumatobacteraceae > F1-20-MAGs119. Next base: position 4,068 of record JABMMV010000065.1, on the reverse strand, counting down.
GGGTACATCGTGACGGTGACCCCAAGAGTTTTTGGTGAGCTTGAGCCCACAACGCCTTGTTTTTTGTATGTCCATCATCAAGTTCGCGAAGATGCGCAAACGCTATTCGGTTTCCTCTCACGTGAAGAACGTGACAGCTTTCAAATTCTCATTGCGGCTCACGGGGTGGGGCCTTCAATGGCAATGGCTGTCTTGGCAACTCACTCTCCAAAAGGTCTGCAAAATATCGTCATCACATCCGATCTTGCTGCGCTCACAATGGTCCCGGGTGTGGGTAAAAAAACCGCTGAACGACTTCTCGTTGAATTACGCGGCAAGTTCGACATGCTCGACCTGCCAAGTATCAGCGGAGCAGAGTCGCAAGGCACTTCGTCGCTCGGAGATTTGCGCGAAGCACTCGTGGGGTTGGGCTACGACAACGAGGAAATTCGTTCCGTCCTTTCTGAATTGAATCCGGCAACAGATGCCACGTTGGAAAAGGTGTTGCGCGATGCCTTGCAAATTCTCGGAGCTCGACGTGCGTGACGAATTTGTAGATCCGCACATATTGGCGCCGCATCACACGGAACGTGAGGTGGAAGTTGAGAGCGAAGAGTCGGGGTTGCGCCCACGCCTGCTTGACGACTTCATTGGCCAGCGCGAGCTCAAAGAGCATTTGCGCATCGTTCTCACTGCGGCGCGTCAGCGTTCGCAAGCAGCCGATCATGTTCTTTTGGCGGGTCCACCCGGGCTAGGTAAAACCACCATGGCATGCATTATTGCCGAAGAGATGGGTGCAAAATTGCACATCACTTCAGGCCCAGCGCTTGAACGTGCCGGCGACCTTGCAGCAATACTCACCAAACTCGGTGAGCACGATGTGTTATTCATCGATGAAATTCATCGGCTGTCGCGTTCAGTTGAAGAAATTATGTATCCAGCGATGGAAGATTTCCAAATAGACATTGTCGTAGGCAAGGGCCCTGCAGCATCATCTATTCGGTTGTCGCTTCCGCCATTTACGTTGGTAGGTGCAACTACTCGTACCGGAATGATTACTGGTCCTTTGCGTGACCGCTTTGGTTTAGTAAGCCGGCTCGACTTTTACGATGAAGAAGAGCTCACCGCCATTGTTTTGCGCGCAGCTCGTATTTTGAATATCACCATTGATGACGATGGTGCTGCGCAAATTGCGCGTCGCAGTCGGGGAACTCCACGAATTGCAAACCGACTATTACGTCGCGTGCGCGATTATGCAGAAGTGAATCACCCAACACCATCGGGTGAGGGAATCATTGATGCAGGTATTGCTGCCGATGCACTGGTTCTGTTCGGAGTCGATGCTCGCGGGCTCGACAAAGTAGACCGCGCTATTCTTTCTGCGCTGTGCAAACAATTTGGTGGAGGCCCTGTTGGGCTCACTACGTTGGCTATCAGCGTTAGCGAACAACCCGAAACGCTTGAAGATGTCTATGAGCCATTCCTCATCCAGCAAGGCTTCTTATCGCGAACTCCGCGCGGTCGTATTGCAATGCCGGCAGCTTTCGAACACCTCCATATGACGCCACCTGAACGCTTTCCCTCGTAGTCTTGAACGGTGCAACTCGCCGATATCGACTACAACTTGCCCGACCACTTCATTGCACAAGTGCCCATGGAGCCCCGCGATGCTGCACGCATGTTGGTGTACGTCAACGGTGCAGTTGAACATAAAAAGGTCTCCGACATCACCGAATTTTTGCAAGCAGGTGATGTTCTAGTGGTCAATGAAACCAGAGTGCTGCCAAGTCGGCTTTCGCTGGTCCGCAGCACGGGCGGTCGGGTAGAAGTGTTACTGCTTGAGCCTTTGCAAGATGATGACAGCGAATGGGAAGCTCTCATTCGACCCGGCCGAAAAATGCGAGTCGGTGAATTTCTTGCTACGTCCTCGGGTGAAAAATTTGCAGAAGTGCTTGGTCGCTCCGATGCTGGCGACACCTTTCGCATCAGGTTATGTGTTGGAGCAACACCCGGCGAGCGTAGGGCCGCAATAGAGGCGGTGGGGGCACTGCCATTACCTCCGTACATCACGACGACGCTGGAAGATCTCGAGCGCTATCAAACGGTTTATGCCCATGAGGCAAAATCATCTGCTGCACCAACTGCCGGTTTGCATTTCACTTCTGAGTTGCTCGAGAAGATCGAGAGCATGGGGGTGACAATTGCAAAGGTTGAACTAGTCGTTGGTCTCGACACCTTTAAACCAGTCGATGAAGAGAACCCCCTCAACCACGTCATTCATTCCGAGTGGTACAACGTGCCGCAAGAAACGATGCAGGTTGTGAAAAACGCAAAGCGCGTGGTGGCTGTTGGTACTACTTCGGTGCGTGCGCTTGAGTCGGCAGCCGTTACCGGGGAACTCTCTGGCCGCACACGTCTTTTCATTACCCCCGGATACTCGTGGAATCTTGTTGACCTCATGATGACCAACTTTCATATGCCAAGAACAACATTGCTGCTCATGGTGCAGGCATTCATCGGGGAAAAATGGCGAGATCTCTATGCTGAAGCACAACTTGAGAGTTATCGTTTCCTATCTTTTGGTGACGCCATGCTTCTTGCGCGGATTAATAACTCAACAATGGAAAGTGACCTCTAGTGCATCCAGTTTCATTTGAAGTGCAAGCAACTGAAGGTACGGCCCGAGCTGGCGTCGCAACGACTGCGCACGGAACATACTCCACGCCGTGTTTTATGCCGGTGGGCACTCGTGGGGCCGTGAGATATCTGAGTGCAGTTGACTACGAAGATCTTGGAGCGCAAATTGTTCTGGGCAACACGTATCACCTCATGCTGCGTCCGGGGGCCGACACGGTGGAAGCTTTGGGGGGTCTTGGAAAGTTTGCAAGTTGGGGCGGCCTCACGCTCACCGACTCGGGTGGATTCCAAGTTTTCTCGTTAGAGCCAAAAGTTGATGATGACGGAGTCACTTTCAAGTCGACATACGACGGATCTCTGCACAGGTACACACCCGAAACTGCAGTGGAAGTGCAGCAGAAGCTTGGTGCAACAATTCAGATGGTTCTCGATGTGTGTCCACCCTTACCATCTGAGCCACATGTAGTGGAATTGGCGTTGAAACGTACCTCTATGTGGGCTGAGCGTGCTCGGGAGCATCACAGCCGCACCGACCAGGCGTTGTTTGGCATTGTGCAGGGTGGCATTAACCCAGAACTTCGTGCACGTAGCGCCATTTCAACCGCAGCTTTAGAATTTGACGGTTACGGAATTGGTGGTCTCTCTGTGGGGGAGTCGCGTGAAGAAATGTTGCCAGCGTTGGCTGCTGCGCTGCAGAACCTGCCCACAGATCGACCTCGGTATCTCATGGGCGTAGGAGACCCCGCTTCGCTCATTGAGGCAGTCAACTTAGGGGTCGATCAATTTGACTGTGTGCTGCAAACCCGATTGGGTCGCCACGGAACAGCTCTCACGAGTACTGGCAAGTTGAATATGAAAAATGCCCAATATGCATTGCAAGATCTGCCACTCGATGCCGAATGCGCATGCATGGTCTGTCGTCGTCATTCTCGGGCCTATATTCGCCACTTATTTCAAACATCCGAGCCAACGGCCTCTCGATTGGTGTCGTATCACAACATTGCATGGACTTTCGCCCTCATGGCCGAGATGCGTGAATCGATAGGAAATGGAACATTTCAGCAGATGAGGCAACGGGTAATGGGAGTCTGGGGCTCATAGTGGCTACGCTTGTCGCCATGTCTCTTTCCCCAACTGCTCTCCTTGCCGCCGAAAAATCTTCTGGTGGGGGTTCCGCCATTTTTCAGCTCTTTTTCTTTGGTCTGATTTTCGTGGCTATGTACTTTCTGCTCATTCGTCCACAGCGTAAGCGGGCTAAAGATGCCCAAGAGTTGGTGCGGGCAGTCCAAATTGGCGATGAGGTGCAGATGTCTTCTGGTTTCATTGGCTTCGTTACCGGCTTCGATGAAGATGACAGCGCAGGCAGTGTGGTGTGGGTTGAATTGGTTGAAGGTGTAGAAGTGCGAGCGCTGAAATCTGCAATTGTGCGTCGCATTGAAGTTCGCACCGAAG
>JABMMV010000064.1 GCA_013205145.1 bacterium | reverse complement strand
TTGTTTTAGATTTTGATGAATCGGTGGAATCTTCGCTCGGCTATATCAAACTCTTTTCCAGCAATGGCAAGCGGGTTCAACTGCCCACAGTAAAAGCAGACGCATCAGATGCATCAATTGTTCGTGTTGTTCCACCAACGCTGGCCCAAGATTCTTATGTGGCTGTGTACCGTGTCATTTCTGTAGACGGGCACCCTGTGGAAGGAGCAATTACATTTCGCGTCGGTGCTGGAGCTGTATCAAACCTTGCATCGGTTATTGACACTGCATTGAAGGACAGTGAAACATCGAGCGCGGTGAAAGTCGCTATGGCCTTGATGCGTTTGATTTCATATATCGCTGTCGCGGCAGTGCTTGCCGGAATTTTCTTTTTGTTGGGTAGTGATGCGCCGAGAAAAACCTTGAATAGGGCAGTGGTGCTGGCCGGCTCGGTCTTGGGCTTGTCGACCGCGTTGCTCTATTTATTGCATGGAATGAATGCTTCGGGTGGCACTTGGGGTCAAATAGCAAACGTCAGCGTAGTGAAAGATGTATTCACGACACAGGTAGGTGAATCGTTATTTGCACGCATCGTGGTGTCATTCCTGCTGGTGTGCGCCATCGCACGATGGGGCAACTTTGTGGCAGTTTTCTCCTTCGTTATTTTGCCTTTTACCTATGCATTTGCTGGGCATGCTGCGGTTGACTCTCCGGCTGCTCTCACTGTTGCATTGCTGGCGTTACATGTGTCAGCAATTGGAGTGTGGTGCGGAGGATTGCTTCTTCTTCTATTCATCGCAAATATTCGTACAACATCAATTGTGGAATGGTTTTCTCGTAGGGCCGCAGTTCTCATAGCTTTTGCGGTGGCGACCGGAGTCGTGCAAGCCCTGTTGCTCATGGACGGCATCGGTAATCTCACGAAGACGTCGTATGGCAAGGCTCTCATTGCCAAGGTGTGTGTTGTGGGGGTCATGCTCATTTGCGCATCAATTGTTCGTCGGCGGTTCTACGAAAGTGGCGTGAGTCGGCTACGGGCAGTTCTGTGCGCTGAAGTTGTTGTGGGTCTTGTTGTGTTGTCTATTACAGCGGGAATGGTTGCGGCCTCGCCGCGCCCAACGCTGAGCAACGCACCCTTCTCTACAGCTTTGGTGCAAGGTGACGTCATTGCAAATATCACCATTTCTCCACCGCGGGTAGGTGAATCTGAGATGCATGTCATTGTGTCTCCACCAAATGGTTCTTTAGATCCGGTGTTGGCAATAAAGGCGCGGTTCTCTTTAGCGAGTAGCAATGTTCCACCTATCCAGGTCGAACTCAATGCTGTGGGCCCAAATCACTTTGTAGGAAAAATTCAGTTTGTGTATCCAGGACAGTGGAAAGTTGACGTCATTGTCTCGCCCGATGCAAATAGTGAAGTTCTGTATTCCACTCAATTAAGTATCAAATAGCTACGAACACTGGAAGTAAACAAGGTGGTGTGACATGCCTGTTGCCTCGTCAATAAATGCTTCACCAACGGCAATAAAGCCGTTTCTTTCATAGAATTTCAATGCGCTAACGCGTGCCCTTGCCCACACAATGCCAGCACCGTTGTGTTGAGCAAAATGAATTCCGTAGAGCAGAAGCTCTGCCCCTAGGCCCGAGCTTTGAAGTGATTGATCTATTGCCATGCCCCGCAATTGAGTATCGAGCGTGTTGCTAGAGGCATGTGGCAGGGGGAATGTTTTGGTGAGCCAACTTGAAGTTCCGACAATTTCATCTTCTTTGTACAGCGCAAGATGTGTTGTGATCTCCCAGTCATCTTCTGTGTATCTGGGGTCTTGCGAAGGAGTGCCCTCACGCAGCACTTTCATGCGTATCGGCAAAATGTCTTGCGTTGAAGCAATTGCAATGTGGAAATGAGGGGGCAAGGTCATGAAGGTGAAATGAGTTCGGAGAACTGCACTACGCGGTCGGCAATCGTTGCTGCTTCGTTACGATCGTGCGTTACCAGTATTGCAGTAATGCCAGAGGCCGTGAGCGCAGTACGAAGATCTTTGGCAAGATCAATGCGTAAGTGTTCATCGAGTCCAGTGAGTGGTTCATCGAGAAGCAGCAGCGAAGGGGCGGGGGCTAGTGCGCGCGCTATTGCTACGCGTGTAGTTTCGCCACCAGAAAGATGTGCAATATCGCGCTCGGAGAAATTGGACAGATGAACGAGATTCAGCATTTCCTCTACCCGTAGCTCTTGAGACTCTTTGCTGTCCTTACGCATTTTGAGGCCGTACGCAATATTTCCACTCACGGTGAGGTGTGGAAACAGGAATGTTCCTTGAAACACCATTCCAATGTTGCGCCGGTGCGGTGCAACATGAGTGATGTCTTTGCCTTGTAACTGAACGGTTCCTGAACTTGGAGGAGTAAGCCCGCAAATGATGCGCAGCAGTGAAGATTTCCCAGAGCCGCTCGGCCCAAGTATTGCCACAATTTCGCCTTCGCTTATTTCTAGCGATAGGTGATTGAAGATCGAAGTGCTTTCACCTGGTACGTGAAATGACAATTGGGAAATGCTGAGGAACGGGGACGTCACTGTGTTCCTTTCCGTCTATTGAATTGCACTACGTATTCAACAATAAGTGCAATAGCGATGCATGAGAAAGCCAGCAAGCAAGCAGAGGCAATTGCCTGCTTTTGTAGCTGCTCACCAGGTCGAGAAAGTAGTTGGCCAATTCTCATAGCCAGAGTTTCGTGACCATGTCGCGTGAGGAGGCTGGATGCTCCGAACTCGCCGAGGGAAATAGTAAAGGCAAATGATGCTGCAATTGCTAAAGGGCGAAGGAGGAAGGCGAGGTCAATGCTCTTCCACACTTCCCATGGAGATGCACCAAGCAAGAGGGCATTTTCGCGCAGCTCAGGCTGAATTTCACGGGCTGCCGGAGCAATGATTCGTACAACAAATGGCAAAGCAACAGCGCAATGCACCACGGCGAGTAGCCACAGAGACCCCCGCCAATTCATTGGGCCAGATCGAAAGGCGAGAAGATAGCCAAGACCAAGTGCGACGGCTGAAATGACAATGGGCAAAGAGGTGAGGGCTTGAACAAATTTCTGATATCTCGCCTGAGTGGAATACGCAATTGCAAGTGCTGAACCCGTACCAAAAAATAGAGCCATCACAGTGGCGAAGAGGGCAATTCCGAGGGAGGCGAGAAACGATGTCCACATATCGCTCGTAGCCCAATGGGAAAAAGTAAAGCCTTGAGACGATTGCAGTGAATGAATAAAAAGTATGGCTATGGGCAACAGAGTTCCGACAGCAATAAGTGCTGCTGCACCAGAAAAGACTATGCGTTTGAGTTTTCTTTCAGAAACGAGCGGCATGAGGTTTCGTTGAGCAAGGTAAATGTCCTTCTGGCCGTAAGTCAGTGCGAGAACTAACATGATGGCGAAGAGTTGCCACACTACAAGGGCACTCGCCTGGGGCATATTGCCGAGGAAAAAGGCGTAACGATAGATCTCTGTTTCAATAGTGGGGAAGCGTGGACCCGCGAGTACGCGCGCTGCACCGTACGTACTGAAACAAAAGATGAAAACAATGCTTCCCGCACCAATAATACTGCTGCGCAATAGTGGGAAGGTAATAGTTCGAAAATTAGTAAATGGTGTTGCTCCAAGCACAGCAGCATTGTCGTTAAAAGCAGTGGGCAATTTCTCCCATCTGTTTCCCACGACTCGTACAACAACTGCGAGGTTGAGGTAGATGTGAGCCAAGATGAGAGGTACGGGTCCCGATTGGTATGACGCCGGTGATAGCAAAGAAAAAGCTATTCCAACGACAACGGTGGGAAGTACGAACGGCACAAAGGTGAGTGCACGTATTAATTGCCGCGACCTAAAGGAATAGCGACTCAACACCAAAGCTGCAGGTATGCCAACAGCAAGAGTGCCGGCGGTGCTGAGAAATGCTTGCCAAGTGGTAAACCACAGCATCTGGCGAAGTTGGGGGTCGCTAACTATGCGGAAAAGAGAATCTTGATCGATGCTTTTTGAAAGCACTACAAGTGTTGGCCACATCACAAACACGCTTAAAAAAATGCAACTTGGCACGAAGAGCCAAGGAGTATTTTTGAAAATCTGTACGCGATGAGGTGCAGTCATGGTGCTATCGCAAGGCGATTGAGCTCCAAGTATCTACCCAAGCCACTCGGTTTTCTTCAATGGTGACTGGGTCCATTGTGTAGGGCTTTTCTGGTTGTGCGGCGAAGGAAGTAAACACTTCGGGAAGGACAACATTTTTGTTGACGGGGTTCACAAACAGTGTCAGCGGTAGGTCACTTTGAAATGTTGTATCTGCGAGGTAGTCAACGAGGAGTTTTGCCGCATCCTCATTTTTAGACCCTCGCAGAATGCCAGCGAACTCCACCTGATGAAAGCATGTTGTGTCGATGACAGCTGTTGGTGGTTCGCTCACCGGCGGGTCGGAATACACCACTTCTGCTGGTGGGCTAGAGGCATAACTCACAACAAGTGGACGTGTGCCCTTTCCAGATGAGCCAGAAAATTCAATGGTGTATGCCTCGGTCCATCCATCGACAACTTTGACACCATTGGCTCGCAACTTCTTCCAATAATTTTGCCAACCATCTTCCCCGAATGACGCAATTGTAGAGAGAAGGAAAGCGAGTCCTGGTGAAGAAGATGCTGGGTTTTGCACAACAAGGAGGTCTTTATACGCGGGTAGCGCCAAATCTTCGAGAGATTGTGGAGGAGCAACATTGCGCTGAGAGAACCATTCTTTGTCGTAGTTAATGCACACATCACCTGTGTCGACCGGCGTAACAAGACCTTCGGGTTGAGTCATTTCTACGACGTCGGCTGCCATGTTCTTGGTGAGTGGTGAGGTGTATGAAGAAAATACTTCTCCTTTAATCGCTCTCGTGAGAAAGGTATTGTCGACACCCCAGAGAACATCGCCCTCCGGGTTTCCTGACGTGAGAATTGCCTTAGAAATAAGTTGGCCGGTATCTCCACCAAGAACAACTTCAACGGTTATTCCGGTTTCCTTGGTGAACTCGTCAAAAATTCCCTCGCTTGGTATGAACGAGTCGTAAGCCAGAAGCGTCAGTTTTTTAGTTTCCTGTTCGTTACTTCCAGCGCATCCGCTGAATACTGCTGCTACGCAAAAAAGAGTGACTATATATTTTTTCATTTCTTAACTTTCCTTTATGGTCTGTATGAATGCTTCTGGTTGTACAACGAGTAGGGCGCCAGATTTTAGAGAAATATCGCCAGATGTTGCGGTGAGTTCGTTGCTGACGCCACGGCTCACCCAAGGGGCAAGGCTCTCATTGCGAAGTTGCCACCGAAGCCCCTCTGAATTGATGCCGTGGGCCACGCCGTTCATTGCGTGGAGAGCAACGAGTGAATTCTGTTTTCCTTCGATGTGAAGTGAACTTGGCCCGTGAAGAACAAATACATGAGCGGTATCAATGAATGCTTCAATGTGTATATGTGCCCACTCTGGGTGAAAGAGCGAAGCGAGTAGCCCATGTGCGTGGT
>JABMMV010000063.1 GCA_013205145.1 bacterium | reverse complement strand
GTCAAGGTGATGCCAGTTGCCTTTGTCATTGCTTCAACCACATCGCGTGTTTGAAAGGCAATTGATTCCAATGTTGCTCGTGCAAGATGGCCACGATTGGTGCCGCGCGAAATACCAAAGATGCCACCGCGTGCGTATGGGTCCCACCACGGGCTGCCGAGCCCGGTGAGTGCCGGAACCATTACTACCCCAGCAGAATCGGAAACCGATAATGCCAGAGCTTCTACTTCTTTTGCGTTATCAATAATGTGCAAACCATCACGCAGCCATTGCACTGCTGCTCCGGTCACAAAAATGGATCCTTCAACTGCATAGGTGGTGACGTCGTTAATGCGCCACGCAACGGTATTGAGCAGACCGTCGACCACCGAAGGACATGTGGTGCCTACATTCATGAGTACGAAACTGCCAGTTCCGTAGGTGTTCTTTGCCGTGCCAGCAGCAAAGCAGGCTTGACCAAACAGTGCAGCCTGCTGGTCTCCGGCAATACCAGAAATAGGAATTCCTTGAGGAATACCCTCAACATTTGTTGTTGCAAAAATGCCACTTGAGTTACGCACTTCGGGAAGTGCATTCATGGGAATGGAAAGAAGTGAACACATTTCTTCGCTCCATGCATGTTTGTGAATGTCATACAGCATGGTTCGACTTGCATTCGATTCGTCGGTAGCAAATGTGGTGCCACCTGAAAGCCGCCACAAGATCCATGAGTCAATGGTTCCGAGTGCAAGTTGTGTAGTGGGCTTAACTACGCCGTTGCGTAGCAGCCACTCTGCTTTCGTGGCAGTGAAGTACGGGTCGAGAACAAGGCCCGTGATACGCCGAACTGCTGGTAATTCGCTGGCCAACTGGTGACAACGGTCTGCGGTGCGGCGATCTTGCCAAACAATTGCGGGTGCAAGTACTTCATCGCTCGCACGGTTCCAGGCCACAAGCGTTTCGCGTTGGTTGGTGATTCCAATTGCAACGGGCGCTTGGGGTAGTTGGCTGCACACATCGCGCAACGTAGACAGAGCTGCGCTCCAAATTTCCTCGGCATCGTGTTCTACCCATCCAGGCTGAGGAAAGTACTGCGTGAATTCCTTGTACGAAGAAAGCGAGGGTGCGCCATCGAGGGAAATTGCACGCGCTCTGACTCCGGTTGTTCCGGCATCAATTGCAACGATGAAGGCCATGCCTAGAAACTAGTGCTGTTTGACCTTTTCGCCGTCAAAGCGGTAGCCAAGGCCGCGAACGGTGACAACATATTGGGGTTCGTCTGGGCGTACTTCAATTTTCGTGCGCAGACGGCGCACATGAACGTCGACAAGTCGACCAACGCCGAAGTATCCGTATCCCCATACCCGGTCGAGAAGTGTTTCACGAGCAAATACCTTGTTGGGGCTGGTGGCGAGTTCGCAAAGTAAGCGAAATTCAGTACGAGTAAGCGAGATTTCCTTGCCGTCTCTGTACACGCGACCTTCATCGGGACGAATTTCGAGGTGTCCGAAGTGTAAAGCGTTCTCGAGGTGAAATGCTCCAGTTGCCCGGCGCAGAAGTGCGTCTATGCGCGCAACAAGGTGTTGGCAATTTACTGGATGATCGTGGTAATCGTCGGCGCCAGCTTCAAGGCCTTGCAAAATGGTGTCAGAGTTCTCGGTGACAATGTAAATGAATGCCGAAGTTATATTTCTCATTTGTTTGACCAAGTCGCTGGTATCACCATTGAGTGCAGCAAAATTCATGATGACAACAGTGGGCTGCTTATTGCGTACTGCTTCAAGCGATTCTTCGAATGAACGTGCTACCTGTAGTTCGTAGTGCCCTTTTGTCTCAACAAGAGAAAGTGTGAGTTCAGCCTCAATGTGCGGAGAGCCTTCAATCAGGAGCACTGCTATTGGAGATTCAGCGGTGCGTCCTTTGGCCATAGACCTTTAGTCTAGAGCATTTGCAGAGGGCAATTAACTGTTGGAGTTTTTAATGAGATCTTGTATTTGAGTAAATACACCCGGGGGAGATGCCAAAATAGCCGACGGCTGAACCTCGCCACCATCAATACTGCCAATAGTGCAACCAGATTCTTTAGCAATGAGCGTTCCGGCGGCTAGGTCCCACGGGAAAAGATGTTCTTCGTAGTATGCGTCGTAACGTCCTACTGCAACAAAACATAGGTCGAGCGATGCAGAACCCAGGCGACGAATGTCGCGAATATTGGCAATGATCTTTGGAATACGTGCTGCCTGAATGAGGCGATTATCTGGTGAATAGTTAAACCCCGTGGCAATGAGGCAGTGAGCAATATCGGTTATTTCATTGCAGTAAATACGTGTGCCGTTCAAAAAGGCTCCACCACCGCGTGTGGCGGTGTAGGTCTCGCTCAGCGGAGGGCAAAAGACAACTGCAGCAAGTTCGCCCTCGGCGTCGTGGGCCCCCAAAGACACGGTCCATGTGGGGAGGTCATACAGAAAATTCGTGGTGCCATCGATGGGGTCAACAAACCATGTAATGCCGCTGTCTCCGGTGTGTCCGCCACCTTCTTCAGCAACGATGCTGTCGTTGGGGCGTGCGGCACGAAGTGCGGTGATGATTGATGCTTCGGTGAGTTTGTCGTATTCGGTCACCATGTCGGTGGAGGTTGACTTTGTGCTGACTTCACGAAGTCCACGCTTGCGCCCGGCAAGTGCAACTGCGCCAACTTCATGGGCAATAGTGGTAGCCAAATTCACGAGGTCTGCCGCAAGTGATGCGTTCACTTGTTGTCCTGCAATTCTTTCCATTCGCCTGATGCGCGTAGTACCAGTACTGCAACTATGCCCATGCCGGCAGCCGTAATTGTTGCTCCGACGAATACGCCGATGCCTTTTGGAACATCGCATGCTCCGGAACATTGCAGGTCGACAAGCGCAAAGCCAATGAGACCGCCAGTAAGGCCACCAAAGACGATGGAGCAAAATGCTGCTATGCGTGCACCTCGGGGAGGAAGGGCAGAAAGTGGGCGTTCGAGTGGAGGGGAGTCGTTATGGGCGGGGGTGGGAAGCGAAGACACAGAGACATCGTAGGCTGTGAAGTGAAATGAACCCTGAACGCGTCATTCTGCATGTTGATATGGACATGTTCTATGTGGCTGTTGAACTGCGTGAACGGCCTGAACTGCGGGGAAAACCTGTTGTTGTCGGTGGGGCGGGCCCGCGCGGTGTCGTCGCTGCGGCGTCGTATGAGGCGCGCAGGTTTGGGGTCTTTAGTGCAATGGGCTCAATACATGCGCAACGGCTATGCCCCGACGCCATCTTTTTGCCAGGTAATCATGCCTTGTATCAAGAGGTGAGTACGGAAGTGCATAACATTTTTCATTCGATCACCCCACATGTCGAGGGACTGGCTCTCGACGAAGCATTTCTCGATGTCACCGGGTCGCTGAAAATATTTGGCAGTGCAGTAGAGATCGCAGAACTACTGCGTCACCGTATTCGTACTGAAATTGATATTCCTTGTTCTGTCGGAATCGCCACCAATAAGTTCATTGCAAAAATAGCTTCAAAGGCTGCAAAGCCGATAGCCACTGCCGAAGGAGTGCGCGAAGGTAAGGGAGTTGTGCAAGTTGAAAGTGGAAGTGAACTTTCATTTTTGCATCCATTACCCATTAAATCGTTGTGGGGTGTAGGGCCAGTTACGCAAGAAAAACTCGACCGCATTGGTATTAAAAGCATTGGCGACCTTGCTGCTCTTCCACTACATGTTCTTACTGTTGCAGTGGGTGAAGCACATGGCCAACATTTATTCGACCTATCACATGGCAAAGACGAACGGCCGGTGGAATCAGAACGCGATGTGAAATCCATTGGGCACGAAGAAACATTTAACGAAGATCTTTTTACACACGATGAGGTGCACAGGCATTTAGTGCGGCTGTGCGATGCAGTGGCCTCACGTTTACGTGCGCATCAGACCTTGGCGCGAACATTAACGCTGAAGGTGAAGTTCTCCGATTTTCATTCCATCACGCGCAGCATTACGGCCGATGGTGGCAAGTCGAGTGGCCCGAGTTTGGTGGAGGCGCTCACGCCACTGCTGAACAACATCAACCTTGCTCCTGGGGTGAGGTTGTTGGGAGTAAGTACGAGCAATTTCACCGATGAACGTGCTCAACCTTCTCTTTTCGACGAGGACCACGTTCAAGACCACTCATGGGACCAAGCAAGTGAAGCCATCGACAGTATTCGTGAAAAGTTTGGCAAAAGTGCCATCCGCCCCGGTTCGGCGCTTTAACCCAGAGAGTTATGGGTTGTGTATTGAGATGGGGGCCATAACGTGAGAGACTATGAGCGTGCCATTATCAGAAGACGAACAGCGCATCTTGCGCCAAATTGAAGAACAGCTTCAGTCCGACGAGCGCTTTGCTCAAAATACGTCGCCAGGTGGCATGTATCGCCAGTCGGCAAAAACAGTGCGCTGGGCCGGTCTCGGAACCTTAGGTGGGCTGATATTCACAGTTGTTACCCTGTCAATTCACTTTCTGCTTGCTTTTGGCGGCTTTCTCGTCATGCTGGCATGCGCCCTGGTCATTGAGCGCCAACTGCGTGCCATTGGCAAAGTAGGGGTGCAAGATCTTGCAGCTTCCCTGAAAAACAGCCGTATCGGTGCGGCACGAATGCGCGATCGTTTCCCTCGCGACTAGATTGCGGGTATGCATCCCGCTTATCCTCCAGAAGCAGCCGTCTATCGCACCAAGGTTCAGGCATTTCTTGCCGAGAAACTCCCCAAGAATTGGGGTGGTACTGGGCAACTTGAAGGCCAAGAACTCGAGCAGTTCGTAACCGAGTGGCGTGCCATCTTGGCAACAGCTGGTTACCTGGCACCCAACTGGCCCGTGGAATACGGCGGCGCAGGTCTTACTGCCTTAGAGCAAGTCATTTTGGCCGAAGAGTTTGCGCGTGCAGGCGTACCTGGCGGCGCACCAAACGATGTGTTTAGTATTCAAATGTTAGGCAACACATTGCTGCGCTGGGGAACCGACGAACAAAAGAAGCATTACCTTCCTCGCATTTTGGCGGGCGATGATGTGTGGTGCCAGGGGTACAGCGAACCAAATGCTGGCTCAGACCTCAGCAATGTGGGTTTGAAGGCTGAACTCGACGGTGACCAGTGGATTCTTAATGGTCAAAAAATTTGGACCTCTGCAGGTCATCTTGCAGACCATATTTTCACCCTGGCTCGCACCGACCCCGATGCGCCGCGCCACAAGGGGATCTCTTTTATCTTGGTCGATATGCGTCAACCAGGCATTGAAGTGCGCCCATCAAAATGATTACTGGTGAAAGTGAATTCAACGAAGTGTTTTACACCGACGCTGTTGCGCCAAAGGGTGAGGTCATTGGCGGAGTCAACAACGGCTGGGCAGTTGCTATGACCCTGCTCGGTTTTGAGCGCGGTGAAGCTGCTGCGGTGAGCCCCATTCGTTACCAAGCAGAACTCGACCGTTTGTTGCTGATGGCGAAAGAACGTGGCGTCAATACAGACCCGCTCATTCGTCAACGCTTGGCTTGGTGTCATTCGAAAGTTCAGATGATGCGTTACCTCGGTATGCGTACCCTCACGCAGTTCTTGCAAGGTCATCAGCCTGGGCCCGATGCGGCAATTGGCAAATTGTTTTGGAGCGAATATCACAAGATCGTTACTGAACTCGCTATGGACATTATGGGTGCCGATGCAATGGTTCCTGCAGGCCGGCCTCCGTCAAGCGCATTTGGTGCCGACGATGCCGGTGCGCCGAACTCCACCAATAGTTGGGCAATGACCTTCTTGAATGCTCGTGCAGGAACCATTTATGCCGGTTCATCACAAGTACAGCGCAACATTGTTGGTGAAATGGTTTTGGGGTTGCCAAAGGAGCCCCGACCTTCATGATGCAAGTGGTTGGTGCAGTTCTTGTTCGTCCGAGGCTGTGGGGCACAGCGTTGCAGCAGTGGCTACGACTCATGCCACGCCGCTGGTGGGCTTCTGCACCCTTTTTGCCATTGCCGAATCGCGAATACATGAAGATGCGCAACACCATTCAGTACGGAAATGAAATGCACCCCATGGTCGCACAAGACGTTGTCAGTTACTTGCAATGGTGTCGTGAGTGGAAGCACCTCTCATGAGACAAAGAACGCAACGGTTGTAGAAATGAAAAGTGCGCTCGTTCTTAATGCAACTTTCGAGCCACTCAGTATTGTTTCCGTGCGCCGTGCCACATGTTTGGTGCTCTCAGAAAAAGCAGAGCTCATTGAAAATGACGGAACGGAAATGCGTTCGGAACGATTCACGCTTGCTTCACCTCTTGTTGTGCGACTGAAGTACATGGTGAAGGTTCCGTATAGTCGCCACACCGCAATGTCGAGGCGCGCCATTATGGCCCGCGACGGACATGCGTGTCAGTACTGCGGAGCGCCCGCCGACAGTATCGACCACGTATTGCCAAAATCGCGCGGAGGTATGCATGTATGGGAAAACGTCGCCGCTGCGTGTCGTACCTGCAACTTGCGCAAGCGTGACCGTACTCCTGAAGAAGCAGGAATGCCGTTGGTAACAAAGCCGTATGTGCCACGTGAGTCATCGTGGATCACCTTGTCGGTGATCACCGTGCCCGATCAGTGGAAGCCGTACCTTGCCCTTGCTTCATAAACGCGAAGGCACTGCCGAAGAATTACACCACACTGTTTTACCCATCGAGCGAGGCGTGTGGTTGCTGACCCCTACGCGGCCAGCAATTGTTTTGGGCTCATCTCAAAAAGACGAAGACATAGATCGCGCATTTTGTGCAGCGAATGGAATTGATGTGGTGCGCAGACGCAGCGGTGGAGGAGCGGTGTACGTGCACCCCACCGAATCATTATGGATCGACATTGTTTTGCCGCGCGGTGATGCGTTGTGGAATGACGACATCGGAAAATCAATGTGGTGGATTGGCGACTGGTGGGTATCTCTTCTCGCTGGTGTAGGAGTGGCTTCAACGGAAGTGCACCGTGGTGCGTTTGAACGTAACGAGTGGTCTGACCTGGTGTGTTTTGCGGGTCGGGGTTCTGGTGAAGTGTTTACCGATGGTCCCCTCGAGCATCGTAAAATAGTGGGCATTAGTCAACGACGAACACGCGATTACGCACGCTTTCAATGCATTGCCTATTCCCAGTGGGATGCTGCACTACATGCCTCGATGTTGCCTGGCCTGCAAAACGATGTTTCCCGTATTGCTGAACTTGCCCTACCAGTGCCGATGGGGCTCCAGCACCATGTAATGACCCCCACTTTGCCCCACCACCCTTAACGGCCCCTTTTTTGACCTTTTCATGCCCTTTTCGGGGCATTTTTTGCATTTCTGGGCATGTTTTCGCCGTGAGAGAGCGCCAATTGTGCCTCATTTGGAAATTTTGTGGGGGAGATAGTTGCAAAGTGGGGATAAGTGGGGCACAATGGAGATCGCTGGGGGGAGGTGGTGCCCGCTTCCTGGTCGGGTGGAGACCGGGTACCAAGACGGAGATCACGTGTTTGTCGGAGTACACGAGCGCCAATTAGACCCCAAAGGTCGCTTGGCGTTGCCTGCTGCATTCCGGCCGCGTTTAGAGCCCCGTTGCTATCTCGCTTTTGGGCAAGACATGTGCGTCGACGTTTTGAGTGCTGAGGCATTTGAAGCAGAAGCTGCAGAAGTACTGGCCAAAGTGCGGCGTGGCGAAATGGACCGCAACCAGATGCGTGCATTGGCAAGCAACATGGTGGAGGTATCCATCGATGCGCAAGGTCGCATCAACATCGAAGAGCAATTGCGCACTTACGCAGGTCTCTCGTTGAACTCCAAAGTTGTGGTGAGCGGTGCGTTCGATCGAGTGGAAATTTGGGAGCCACTTCGTTTCGGTCGCATTAATACGAAAGGCACTGGGCAAATTGCAGGGGCCGACGCATGACTACCACAACACACATGTCCCCAGTAGAAGTACACGAATTTCGCTCACCGGCAGTCTCTCGGTCGGCAAGATGGCTAGCTCCAACTCCGCCCGCTACCGTCTCGCTTGTTCCGGGGAGAAATCCCGGCGGCACTCGTTGGCCGAGGGGCTGCCGGTGAGCGAAACAACTGTATTTTCCCATGACCCAGTGCTGCTTAACGAAGTAGTTGCTGTGTTTCAGATGGTGCCACGTGGAGTTGTTATTGATGCCACATTGGGCGGTGCTGGGCATTCGTTGCAGTTGCTGGCGAGTAACAGCGACATTTCCATTCTTGGTTTAGATCGTGACGAACTTGCTGTGACAACGGCAAGTGAACGCCTCGCGGCATTTGCGCAACGTGCAACTGTGCGGCGTGCTCGTTTTGAGCAAATAGATGACGTGCTGGAGTCGCTCAATATTGATGAAATATCTGGGGCACTTTTTGACCTCGGCGTTTCTTCACCACAACTCGACCGCTCTGAGCGCGGCTTTTCCTACCGTGTCGAGGCCCCCCTCGACATGCGTATGGACCAAAGCCAGTCGCTCACTGCGGCCGAGGTGGTAAATACTTATGAGCGCGGCGAACTTATAAGAATCTTGCGTGAATATTCTGATGAGCGTTTTGCCTCGCGAATTGCCGACGCCATTATTGCGGCACGACCATTGCACAGCACCACGCAGTTGGCTGCTGTTGTAACTACAGCAATACCTGCCGCAACGCGTCGCACTGGCGGGCACCCTGCGAAGCGCACTTTTCAGGCAATTCGTATTGAGGTCAACGCAGAACTTGATCAGTTGCCGCGTGCATTAGAGAGCGCAATTCGTCGTACCCGCACGGCTGGGCGTGTGGCAGTGATTTCGTATCACTCTGGTGAAGACAGAATTACAAAGAATATTCTGCGAGAAGCAGAAACTGGGGGTTGCACCTGCCGAGCCGATTTGCCATGTGGCTGTGGGGCAGTGCGACTAGTGAAGCGTGTTCGCTGTACTGAAACACCAACGAAAGAAGAGCAGCTGCGTAATCCACGGGCCCGTTCAGCGCGTCTACGAGTGGTGGAAAAACTTGCTCCGGTCGGGGTGAACTGAAATGGCTCGCAATATGGCTTTTCCCATCGATCAAGAACTACCCGTTGAAGGCTTTGTTGCGCCATCTCGCCCGCGCTTGGTGGAGACACAACGTGGAGGCAGGGCATTTTGGGTGCTTGTAGTTTCTGCAGCGCTTGTGTGCGGTGTCTTTTTTCTTGCAGCTTTAGTACATGTGGAATTAGCGCAACAGCAAATGAAACTTGATTCTCTCACTAAAACCGTTGCGTTGGCGCGTGACAACTACAACGTGTTGCGCCATGAACGCTCACTTCTCATTTCGCCCGACAACTTGTCGGCCCAAGCTGCTCGTCTGGGTATGAAGCCATCAACACAGGCTCGCTTTGTTGCAGTAGACCCAGACATCGTCGCCGGAGTACTTGCTTCAACAGCAGATCTCAGCGATGCCGTGGCTCATGACGCAGAATCACCGCTCAATGGGTTTGGCCAATTGAAATCAGAAATTGGTGGTGCACCTTGAACATCCGAGTGAAGGCAAATGCACCACGTGCTGCTGTGCCTCGAGTGGAGCGTAGTCATCAATCAACGAGTCACAAGCAGAGGTCGCATTCGCGACCTAATACAGCACAACGCTCGCGTCATTTGCAGCCAGTACGTACTCAGTCGAAAAAAACAACGAAACTCAACGTACGTCGTGCTCCTTTTATTGCAGCACCAATTTTAAAGAAAAGATTGCGCTGGGCTCTTGCAATCCTTCTGGTTCTCCTTGCGATATTGGTATATAAAGTTGCGCGGTTGCAGATAGCCGGAGGCGATAAGTTTCGCGCGGCTGGTGTGGACATACGTGTGCGAGCAACAACACTCCCTGCGGAACGTGGTGCAATATTCGATCGCACTGGTCAAGAAATTGCAATGTCAGTCCCCATGAGGACGTTGTATGCCGACCCGAAGGCAGTAACCGACCCTGTAGGCGCAGCCAAGGCAGTCTCCAGTTTGATGCGTTTTGACGCTGCGAAAGAAGCAGAGTTAGCTGCAACTTTTGCCGCACGCGAATCAAACTTTTCTTTCATTGCGCGTCAGGTTGACCCAAAAATCGTCAAATCAATTACCGCATTAAAGATCCCTGGAATTGGTTCTTATGAGGAACCATCACGAACCATTGTGGGCGCTTCGGCGAAGTCTGTAGTGGGTAAAACCGATACCGATGGAGTTGGTACTGCTGGTCTGGAACTGAAGTACAACGACATTTTGACGGGCGTCAACGGTCGATTCGTGCGCGAGCAAGATAATGAAGGTCGCTCAATTCCTGGTTCGAACAGCATGGAAGTGCTACCTCAGCCTGGCCAAGATTTGGTGCTCACTCTTGACCGCTCAATTCAGTATCAAGTAGACCAACTTCTAGCCGAGCAGGTTGCGCGTATTGGTGCCCGTGGTGGCACCGCAATGGTGATGAACTCAAAGACCGGCGATATTTATGCAATGGCAAACGTTCGGCGCAATGCAAATGGAACCTTTACCAATACATCTGGCAACTTCGCCGCAGTGGACGCCCATGAAACCGGATCTGTAGCAAAAGTTTTCAGCGTGGCTGCGGCCATTGATGCGGGGGCAATTACTCCCGATACAACCTTCCATGTGCCGGCTGCACAGGTTTTCGATAAGTACCTCATTCGCGATGCATATCCGCACCCATTGCAAGAAATGTCGGTCAAGGAAATTTTGGTGAAGTCATCAAACCTCGGCACAGTTCTTGCTACCCAGCGTATTTCGAGCCCAACTCTTGAGTCGTATCTTCATGCATTTGGGTTTGGATCTAAATCAGATCTCGACCTTCCCGATGAGAGCGCCGGAATTTTGAAGCCGGTCAAGAAGTGGCAAGGAACAGAAAAAATTACTGTTGCATATGGTTACGGTTTCGCGTCTACGTCGGTGCAGTTACTTTCGGCTGTGAACGTCATTGCCAATAACGGCGTATATGTTGCTCCGCGCATGGTGAGTGCGGTCATTGACCAAAACGGCAAAACAAAGTATTTGGAACAATCCTCTACACGCGAAGTGCTGAAATCATCGACCGCCGAGCAAATGAATCTCATGATGCGTGATGTCATTTGCTACGGAACTGGTGTCAAAGCACAAATACCTGGC
This sequence comes from bacterium, assembly GCA_013205145.1. Lineage (GTDB taxonomy): Bacteria > Actinomycetota > Acidimicrobiia > Acidimicrobiales > Ilumatobacteraceae > F1-20-MAGs119. Next base: position 10,536 of record JABMMV010000063.1, on the reverse strand, counting down.
ATGACCATTGCGGGGAAAACAGGTACTGGATACAAAATTCAGGCTGACGGAACTTATGGTACCGACGAAGGTGGACGTAAGTATTTCGCTTCTTTCGTAGGATTCTTGCCTGCAGAGGATCCCCAAGTAACTGTTCTCGTATCGATAGACGAACCAAATGCAGGTTCACGCGACCGTTTCGGTGGTACTGCCGCTGCACCTGTGTTTGCACAAATTGGCGGTGTTGTTGCGCGCGAACTACGCATTAAACCAGCGGCAACCACGCAGCCATGTAGTCGGGTAGACCCTTATGCTCGCGCGAACGAAGTGGCCCACTAAGCGAATGCATGTTTCACTACAAGATGTAGCAGTTGAACTTGCGTCTCGTGGTTTACTTGCCACTGAAGTGGGTGATGTCGCCGATGTCCACATCGTCGATGTAAACCATGACTCTCGCAAAGTGCATGCGGGCACTCTCTTTTCTTGCATCTCGGGAGCAAGAGCTGATGGCCATCAGTTTGTAGATGCAGTGGCGACGAGTGGGGCTAGTGCATTGTTGGTTACCCAAGACGCTCAGTATCCAATACCTTTTCTCAAAGTTCTTGATGACCGCAGGGCAATGGCGTATGCGGCACACGTGGTGCATGGACGTCCGTCGCAAGAAGTTCCTGTCTTTGGTGTTACAGGTACAAATGGAAAAACAACAACAGCTGCGATGCTGAGTTCAATATTGCGCTGTGCAGGCAGTTCCCCCCACGTTTTCGGCACATTAAACAGTGAGAGAACCACTCCAGAAGCAACTGATTTACAACGCGAGATGCGACAGGCAATTGATGAGGGCGCGCAGTCGGTGGTGATGGAGGTAACTTCTCATGCACTGCAATTACAGCGCGTGACCGGTGTGCAATTCGCGGCAGGAATTTTTACGAATCTTGGGCATGATCATCTCGATTTTCATGGAACAATGGAAAACTATTTTGAGGCAAAAGCAGAGCTGTTCAACACTGCAACAACACGTGTAGCAATTATAAATGTTGATGACACATGGGGCATGAAGTTGGCAGATTCCCTTGAAGGTCGCTACATCGGCGGTGACCTTATTCGGGTGTCAATCAACGAGGTGCAGAATTTGCAGAGCACGTTGGCGCAGAGTTCTTTCACGTGGCGCGGTAAAAATATTGTTCTTTCACTAGGGGGCTTGTTTAACGTCAGCAATGCTCTTCTTGCCGCTACAACTGCTGAGGTGCACGGCGTGTCACTCGAGGAAATAGTTGATGGTCTAGAGGCCGTGCAGGTTGTTCCAGGGCGTGTTCAAAAAGTGTCCAACGACAGTGGAGTTCTTGCATTTGTTGATTTCGCACATACTCCCGATTCGCTGCAGGCAGTACTGAACTCTGCGCGAACATCGATCGGCAAAGGTCGCGTCATTGTGGTGTTTGGTTGTGGTGGAGACCGCGACCGAGAGAAGCGGCCAGAGATGGGAAGAGTTGCAAGTGAAATTGCCGACGTCGTTATTGTGACAAGCGACAATTCGCGCTCTGAAGACCCTGCATCCATCATCGCCGATATTTGCTCGGGAATGGGCAAAACTAGACCGGTGGAAATTGCCAACCGTCGTGAAGCTATTGCCCATGCGGTGAACCTTGCACAAAGCGGAGACGTGGTCATCGTTGCGGGGAAGGGGCATGAAACATTGCAACTCATAGGAACCACGAGCCTGCCTTTCAGCGATGTCGAGGAGCTTGAGTTGGCCTTTGCACAGAAAGAGGCGATCACCTCATGATTGCCGTCTTTATTGGTGGAGCCGTCGCAATGATGGGCTCATTATTTGGTACTCGTTACCTCATTGGGTTCTTTCGTCGTATTGGGCGGGGTCAACCTATTTTGGGCAAAGAAGATCTTGGTCCAACACACCACATGGCCAAACAGGGCACTCCCACAATGGGTGGTGCGGCAATTGTTATTTCAGCGTTCGTTGGCTGGTTTGTTGCGCATCTGCGTCATGGCCTCGCGTTTTCTAATCAAGCCCTCATCATGTGGGCATGTATTTTTGTCATGGCCTTTATGGGGTTTCTCGACGACTTCATTAAGGTCCGCAAAGCGCATAATCGCGGAATCTTTTGGAAAAAAAAGGGCTATCTCACCTTTGGCATCACAGTTCTTTTTCTTTGGTGGCTAGTCACAGCAACAAATGTCAGCAGCATTATTTCCATTACACGTAGTTCGTATCCGGGTTGGGATATTCCGTGGCCTTTGTGGGTTATTTGGGCAGCAATCATGGTGTGGAGTGCCACGAATGCCGTCAACGTGACCGACGGTCTCGATGGTCTTGCTGGCGGATCTGCTCTGCTGTCATTTCTTGCCTACACGGTCATTGCATACTGGGCGTTTCGTAACCCTGAGGTATACGGATTAGTGAACCCACTCGACTTAGCAGTTCTCGCCGCAGCATTTGCGGGTGCGTGCGGTGGCTTTTTGTGGTGGAACGCAGCGCCAGCGAAAATTTTCATGGGAGATGTTGGGGCACTTGGTATTGGCTCGGCCCTTGGTCTGCTTGCGGTCACCACAAACACGCACCTTTTGTTAATGCTCATTTGCGGTATCAACGTATTTGAAGCTGGGTCGGTAGCAGTACAAATGGGTGTGTTCAAAGCATCTGGGCGTAAACGACGCATTTTGCGCATGTCGCCAATTCACCACCATTTTGAACTAGTGGGTTGGCCAGAGACAACCGTCATCATTCGCTTTTGGATCATCCAAGGAATTTGTGTTGCTACTGCACTAGCCGTATTTATTGGTGACTTCACGCGAGGAGTTGGCCAATGAGCAGGGTCTTGGTCTATGGCTTAGGCATAGCCGGAACCTCTGTCGCGCGTGCCCTCGTTGCACGCGGCAACGAAGTAGTACTTGCGGACGATCAGTTGTCCTCACAGCATGAACAACTCGGGCGAGAACTGGGCGCTGAAATTTTCCCCGCAGGCGATCTTGGTGCACTTGCTGTTTTGGTGAAAAACGTTGACAGCGTGATGCCTGCTCCGGGAGTTCCTGAAACCCACCCGTTGTTTGCAATTTCTATTGATGCTCAAAAAGAAATGTTGTCAGAAATTGAATTGGCGTATCGTTGGGAGCAGTCGCGCAGTGGCGGGCCACGCCCCGTTCTTGCGGTCACCGGAACCGACGGTAAAACAACAACAACCCTCATGGCTGCAGCAATGATTCGTGCCTCGGGAAAACGTGTTGCGGCTGTAGGAAACACAGAGACGCCATTCATTGACGCCCTCGACAGCGATGCAGAGGCGTTCGTTGTTGAGTGCTCTAGTTTTCGATTGGCGCTCACCAGTACATTTCGCGCAAATGCGGCAACCTGGCTCAATATTGCGCCCGACCACCTCGACTGGCACCACGATTTCGCTTCCTATGTTGCTGCCAAAGCAAAAATTTGGGCGCATGTTGCATCGGATGATGTTGTAGTTGCCCCGTTCGCAAACAAAGACATTTCTGCCGTGGCGCAAAAGAGCATGGGGCGATTCGTGTCTTTTGGCGACACCTCAGAAAGTAATTATTTTGCGAGCGAGAATGAACTGGTTGGGCCACAAGGGCTTCTTGTTGCGAAAGACAAAATGAAGCGATCTTTGCCCCACGATGTGCAAAACGGTCTTGCTGCTGCTGCCATGTGCCTGGAAAGTGGTGTTGGAACTCGGACAGGTGTTATTCAAACTCTGCAAGAATTTGAACCATCTCACCATCGCATTGAGCTCATTGCTTCAAAAAATGGTGTGCGTTGGTTTGACGACTCAAAAGCAACCTCTCCACATGCGGCACGAACCGCATTGCGTGCGTTTCCACGAGTTGTTCTTATTGCTGGTGGCCGTAATAAAGGCCTGAACTTGTCAGAACTCGCCCTCGAGCGTGAGCATGTTAAAGCAGTGGTGTGCATCGGAGAGAGTGCGCAAGAAATTGCAGCAGCCTTCGCTGGTATCTGCCAAACTGCAATTGCCACAAGCATGCAAGAAGCAATTGAAATTGCTGGCTCTCAGGTCAGCGCAAATGAAGTAGTGCTGCTATCGCCTGCATGCACAAGTTTTGATTGGTACAAGAACTATGAAGAGCGGGGATCCGACTTTGCGGCACGTGTGAGGGTCTATGTTGGAGATGATTTGATATGAGCACAGTTGTTCCCGATCGTTCGCAGGCAGGTTTCCAAACGGTTGCTCAGCGCCGCCGCGCGACGCTCGACCGCTCCGGCGTATCGGGTAAACGACAGATGGCAACACAGGCACCAACAGTCGCTTTTTACGGACTACTTGTTGTGAGCGCATTGCTTGTGATGTTTGGTCTTGTGATGGTGCTCTCGGCATCGTCGGTGACGATGCTGCATAGCGGCAAATCTGCATTCGGAATCTTTTATCGTCAGCTTGCTTGGGCTGGCATCGGTACTTTTCTCATGTGGGGTGCCTATTCATTTCCGTATCAAATGTTAAAGAAATATGCCCGTCTGATTTTTCTTGCTTCTTTTGCCGCCATGTTCCTGCCGTTCGTACCAGGTCTGGGCGCCTCAGTGAATGGGGCGCGTGCATGGGTGGGCGATGGTGCGTGGCGATTCCAGCCATCAGAACTGCTGAAGTTGGCAACTCTTATTTATGTAGCACGCATCTTGAGTAAAAATCATCGAAATATGTCAGATATGAGTGCACGACTTGTAAAAGTCGCTGGTGTGCTGGTGCTTGCCGCCGGAATGTGCATGTTCCAAAAAGACCTTGGTTCAGCAATTATTTTTGGAGCAATTGTTCTCTCCATCGCATTTGTCGCTGGGGCTCCAATTTCACGCTTGCTCGGTGCGGGTTTGGCTGGATCTTTTATTGTCGGAATTTTTGTCAACATGGAAAACTATCGCCGTCAGCGTTTTACTGCATTCATGGACGTTGAGGGAAATAAAGGTCACTGGGGCTATCAGGTCTACCAGTCAATGATCAGTATCGCTAATGGCAAATTTACCGGTGTTGGTGTTGGCGACGGGGCAGGCAAGTGGGGTTATGTGCCACTTGCCCACACCGACTTCATCTTCGCCATCATTGCCGAGGAACTCGGATTTGTCGGTGCCATATCGGTCATTGGTCTTTTTTTCCTCTTCATTGTATTTGGAATACAAGCTGCACTTGGCGCACGCGATGCCTTCGGTGCGCTTCTTGCTGGCGGTGTTACCGCATGGTTTGGGGTGCAAGCAATTGTCAATATTGGCGGCGTTACAGGGGCGATGCCTGTCACTGGTCTCACTCTTCCTTTCATTTCGTACGGTGGTAGTTCGCTTCTCGTAACGATGGCCGCAACTGGGTTATTGCTCAACGTCGCACGCCACATGAAGTGACGACCGCATGACTTCAACTAGCACGATACGTATTGTTATTTGTGGAGGTGGCACCAGCGGTCATGTACTTCCTGCGGTGGCAATAGCTGAAATGTTGGAAGATGAAGGGGTCCACCCCGAAAACATTCACTTCATCGGAACACAACGTGGCATTGATGAAAATATTCTTTCGCAAACGCAGTATCCCTTCACTCTTTTGAACGTCATCGGTGCCAAACACCAACTCTCACCGAGAGCCGTTCTCCATAATGTGCGCATGTTGTTGCTGCTACGCAAGGCAACACGCATGTCAAGCAAGTTGATGAAAGAGATGTTGCCAAATGTGGTTGTGTCGGTGGGTGGGTATGGCAGTTTGGCACCCATGCAAGCGGCAAAGAAACTAGGCATTCAACGTGTGGTTGTTTCGTATGACTCGCAACCCGGACTCGCCACAAAACGTCAAGCACGCGATGCACACTTGGTAACGAAGTCGCATCCGCATTCACCGTTGACTACGGCAACTTTGGTGGGGGCACCAATTCGGCGTCATCTGCGCCAAGCAGGACAAACCGAGATCGACACCCCGATGAAAAACGCTGCTCGTGCAGTGCTTGGAATACCGCTTAACCAATTTGTCGTCGTTGTCATGGGAGGTTCGCTTGGTTCGGCATTGTTGAACAACGTGACCGAACAGCTTCGTCTTGATGAAAAGTTAACTTCAGTATTTTGGTACCACATTGCTGGCAATCGATACGTAGAAAATGGTGCGCCCATGACATCGCCAAATTGCATTCAGGTGGGTTACGAAGTACGTATACAAGAGGTATATCAAGCAGCCGATCTTGTTGTTTCGCGTTCGGGTGCAAGCACCATTGGCGAAATTTCCACGTTGGGTGTTGCTAGCATTTTGGTTCCGTGGGCTGGGGCTGCAGACAACCATCAAGAACAAAATGCCCGTTTGCTTTCAGACGTTGGTGGGGCACTACTCATCACGGAAGAACACTTCACTGCACAAAATGCCGAAGAGGCAATTTCTGACCTTGTGCAGCATTCAGAAAAACTCACAAATCTGCGTAAAAATGCCTATTTTGCAGGGGAATTAAACCGTCGGGCGGAACTGGGCTCGCTCATTGCTACCGTCGCTTGTGCAACTGAATAAGGCAAATGATTCTTTATGTCCTCATCGCATAGCAACCCACAACATTCGAAAAAAGCAGCTGTCTTTGAATTAGGCACTGCACAACGTCTGCATGTGGTGGGCATAGGTGGACCCGGCATGAGCGCACTTGCACGTTCGCTAGTGGCAATGGGGCACCACGTGTCGGGTAGCGACATTCGCCCAAGTGAAAATATTGCTCAACTTAAAGAACTGGGCATCAATGTTTCAATTGGGCACAATGAAGACCTCGTTCTTGGTTGTGATGCGGTGTGCGCCTCAAGTGGTGTGCCGAGCGACAACATTGAAATGGCTGCTGCTCGGCGTGGAGGTATTCCCGCATTGTCTCGTGCTGAAATGTTGGCAGCTGTTTGTGCTTGCGGAACATCTATTGGGATAGCGGGTACGCACGGAAAAACGACGACAACTACTTTAGTTTCGCTGATGTTGGGTGGCGCTGAAGGCAAATGCGGCTTTGTTGTTGGAGGTGATGCCCCAGGTTTGCAAACAAATGGGGCATGGTCGCAAACAGGACTCTTCGCGGTGGAGGCCGACGAAAGCGATGGTACTCACGAGGTTTTGCCGCTACGCGGGGCAGTCATCACCAATATCGATACTGATCATCTCGATCACTTCGGAAACTTCGCAAATATTGTGAGTAGCTTTTCCCGTTTTGCTCGAGCTGTCGATGGCCCGATTGCTCTGTGTGTAGACGACGTTGAATTGCACAAGCTCTGCGGCCACTTGCAGGCTGAAGGACGTGAAGTTTTGACATATGGCGTGCTGGGCAAGAGCACAGACATTGGCATTGCGGCGTCAGATATTGAAGCCACTGCAGGTGGCATGACCTTTTCGGTGCACATCGCCGCAAATATTCTGGAGAAGTATCAAGGGCAACGTGACTTTACGGTGAACCTCAATGCGCGGGGTATGCATAATGTGCTCAATGCGCTTGGTGCACTCGCCATTGCATTGCGATTTGGTGCAACTCAAGAAGAAGTTACTCAAGTGCTTGGCGAATTTCAGGGTGTTGCACGGCGCTTCGATATCCGTAGCGAACGAGATGGCATCACGCTGATTGATGATTATGCCCATCTCCCCACAGAAATTGCTGCAGTAGTAGGGGCCGCTCAAGGAATGATTGCTGGTCGTGTTGATGTACCTACGCCCAACAGACTCATTTATGTTTTTCAACCCAACAGGTATAACCGAATGGCGCTCATCTCTCATGAATACGCCCACGCCTTTACTGGCGCAGATGTTGTGGTTATTACCGATATTTATGCATCGGGTACTGCTGTCATTGAGGGCGTAACAGGCAAGTTGGTAGTAGATGCGGTGCAAGCTGCGTATCCACAGTTGCAAGTTGATTGGGTACCTCATCGCGCAGATCTGGCGCAGCATTTAGCCAAAATATTGCGCGACGGTGATGTATGTATTTCAAGTGGCTGTGGAGATATTGAAACATTGCCTGCTGAAATTGCATCTGAACGTCTGTTGAGGCAATGTGCCGAAGAACTCATCGCTGCACAGCTAGAAGTGCATGAATTTTTTCCAATGGCAGCGCGCACTACGTACAAAGTAGGAGGGGTAGCTCGGCTGTTCGTAGAAGTGTTCTCCGAAGACCAGCTCATAACAGTTGCCACCATTTGTTCGCGCCGTCGCGAAATGCCTGTTGTTGTGTTAGGACGTGGAAGCAACACGCTTGTTTCCGACATGGGGTTTCAAGGTCTGTGTATTGCTCTTGGCGACTTTGGGCAAAGTATTGCTGGAGAAGAGTCAACGCAAGAACCACACCGTGTGAGTGTTTTATTTGCAGGTGCAACACCATTGCCTGTGGCTGCCCGACAGTTGAGTGCATTAGGTATTGCTGGCTTTGAATGGGCGGTAGGTGTACCCGGATCAGTTGGCGGGGCAGTGCGGATGAATGCTGGAGGCCATGGGGCAGATATTGCCGCGTCGCTGCATTCGGCATATGTCATCTCTTTGACCTCGGGTTGTCATGGTTGGGTTCCAGCGAGCGAACTCGGTTTGCGGTTTCGTGGTTCTGCGCTCGGTCATCAACATGTGGTGACGTGGGCAAAAGTTGTGCTGGAGAAAAGCGAGCCTGGCTGTGGAGATGCATTGCTTGGCGAAATTGTGAAGTGGCGCCGCGATCACCAACCTGGTGGCCAAAATGCGGGGTCGGTGTTCATTAACCCAAACGATGGAGCCATTTCAGCTGGTGCGCTCATCGATCAAGCAGGGCTGCGTGGCTATCGACTTGGTACGGCATGCGTGAGTGAAAAACATGCCAACTTCATTCAAAGTGACCATGGTGGAACAAGCGCCGATGTGGTGAAACTGATGAACATGGTGCAACAGGAAGTACTTCGTCTCGCTGGGGTTCATTTGCATAGCGAAATTCGTTTAGTGGGCTTCGCACCAGGTGAGGCATTGGCAATTGACGCAGAAAACTCGTCAGTCAGTGAGAAACTAGACGCGTACCTCTGCGCAAAATTCCCAAAGTGACCTTTTTATGACGACTCCCTCACATGATGATGAAACACAAGAGTTGCAGTCAGAGGAGTTGGCTCATGTCACCGGTGAAACACCAGTTGTGCGCTCTATTGACGATGTTCCATTTGAGGTTCTCGAGGAACTGACGGAGGCTTTTGAGGGTATTTCAATTGTCGACGAAGATGGCCCGGAGTATTTTGAGGGCCATGTCCTTGGCGGATACGACATCGTCTCCGATGATGATCTCACCCATGCCCGACGTCCGCCGCTTGTTATTGAAGACAAAGAATTCACCCAGCCACTCGAGCGAAGTGATGATGGTCAGCCCCACCGCCGGTTTCGTTTGCGTCGTATTGAAGTGCGTCGCGAAGAGGGAAAACGTCGTTTACGCATTGTGCTCTATGTGCTGGTACCAATATTTGTTGTGGTCATAGCGGTGCCCATTTTGAACTCACCCTTATTCGGGGTGCGCACGGTGACTGTGCAAGGAGCAAAATACGTTTCATCAGAAGTTTTGGCACAAGCCACAGCACAAGTGAAAGGCAAGTCCATCATTTTCGGCGACCTGCATGCCGCAGAGTTGACGCTACGGGCAGACCCGTGGGTGCGTGATGCAAGCGTCAGCAAGCACTTCCCATCGACGGCGGTCATCGACATTGATGAGCGACAGCCCGTTGCGTGGTTTCTCGGGAGTGACAACCAGTCACGTGTCTTAGACGTCGAGGGGTATGTCATCTCTGTGCAAACAGGTCAACCCACTCAGTACATGCAAATCACTGGGGTTGGCGATGCTCTCCTTGCCGGGGCACGGGCCAACGAGGTCTATACGGCAGCAGCGCAACTCTCTGCGTCTTTGCCCACCGAAATCCAAAAGACAGTCTTGAATGTTGGTGTTGCCAATAACACCGAGCTGCTCATGACCCTGCGCACGGGAACCGTGGTGATCTTTGGCCAGCCAAGTGATTTACGAGCAAAACTCGTGTCTTTAGTGCTGGTTTTGCGTCGGCAGGATCCTCAAAACCTCCGCAGCATCGATCTCTCGAGTGGTGACCCCATCTTCGCTCAGAAATAATAAAGCGGAAATCCCACAGTTGAGCCTCTTAACGTGGAAACATAAGAACAACATTTCCTATCTCTCGGAGGTCATGGCCCATGGCCGGAGCACCCCAAAATTATCTAGCAGTCATGAAAGTCGTTGGAGTCGGTGGCGGCGGCGTGAATGCCGTCAACCGCATGATCGATGCCGGCCTCAAAGGCGTTGAGTTTGTTGCGGTCAACACCGATGCGCAAGCGCTCTTAATGTCTGATGCCGACGTCAAACTCGACATCGGTCGCGACCTCACACGTGGACTCGGCGCCGGCAGCGACCCAGAAGTCGGACATGCTGCTGCAGAGTCTCATCGTGCTGAAATTGAAGAAATGTTGGCGGGTGCCGACATGGTCTTCATCACTGCGGGTGAAGGCGGCGGTACTGGTACCGGTGCGGCTCCGGTCATTGCTGAAATTGCACGGGCAATTGGCGCACTCACCATTGGTGTTGTTACTCGTCCATTTGGCT
>JABMMV010000062.1 GCA_013205145.1 bacterium | reverse complement strand
CGTCGGCAGAGTCAAGATCAGAACCGTAATGGAATTTTACGCCTTGACGAATTGTGAACGTGTACACCAAGCCGTCTTCACTTATTTCCCACGATTCAGCGAGATAAGGAACAATTGTTCCCTCTTCAGTGAGTTCAACCACAGTCTCTTGGACGTTCTTAAAAGTTGGCACACGCAGAGCGTTTGCTGCAACTTCGTAGTAGTTCCAACTGGCTGGCTCTTGCGGAGTGATGATTGACAGAGTGGTTTTTGTTTCAACTGCAACAGTCTCTGCTGCAGCGGTTTCCTCTGTTGGAGTATCGCTAGCCGTGTCAGAACCTCCACACGCTGCTACCGCGAGTGCGGCAACAAGTGCGAAAGCCAAACGGCGATGCAACCTCGTAGGTTGACTATTTCCCCTAACTTTCATATTTCCCCCTAATAGTTTGGATATTATAAAGAATCGTATACTATAGACAATGAGAATTGCAAATGGCTCTAAGTTGGTGATGCACGGGGGTCGAGGAACTTCTCAACCTCTATGCGTCACGCATTTCAGTGGACATCAGCCGACCGTTGCGATACGTATATATCTATATAGATCACGGTGTAGAGGTGTAGAGAAGCCCAACAACTGTTATTTCCCGAAAGGACCGACATTATGGTTATGAAAGAGAATTTGTTTGATCTCACTGGACATACGGCGTTGGTTACTGGTGGCGGTTATGGCCTAGGCCGTGGACTCGTGCATGGACTTGCAGCGCATGGGGCAACGGTCATTGGGCTTGCTAGAAGCGAAAATGCATTGCGTGAAACTTTTGCCACATTGGGTGCACCGCATCGCTACATAGTGGGTGACCTCACAACTGATTCGCTCTATGAGCAATTGGACAAAATTCCAGAGCATGTTGACATCATCGTGAACAATGCAGGTGGTGACCCTCACTCGAAGCCTTGGTTGGATCAGACCACTCAAGACTGGCGCGAAACATATGAAATCAACGTTGTCGCATCTGAGCGACTTTGTCGATTGTTTATTCCAAAAATGGCTGATCGTGGTTGGGGGCGCATTATTAATATCGCGTCGGTTTATGGTGTGATCGGCCAAAATCCCGAAAATACTGGCAAAAATGCTGGAGCTGGTGCATATACGGCAGCAAAACATGGTTTGATCGGCCTTACGAATTACCTTGCATGTCAAATAGGTCGTACCGGAGTGACAATCAATTCGTTGAGTCCTGGCATGATTACTTGGATGGAAACCCCAGATGGTGAACCAGAGTTGTGGAAGCAGCTTGCAGCGCAAACTCCAGTCGGTCGCAATAGTCAGCCGGAAGACTATGTAACGGCGACGGTGTTTCTTGCATCTGAAGGATCATCGTTTGTACATGGAACCAATCTCATCGTCGATGGTGGTTGGAGTGTCTGGTGACCGATCTACAGCCAACGTTTGGCAATGGTCGTCTTGATGGAAAAGTAGCGTTCATTTCCGGTGCGTCGTGGGGAATAGGAGCGGCGGTTGCAAAGGCGTATGCCCTTGAAGGCGCGAGCGTTGTTGTGAGTTCTTACCCTGAGCAACAAATGGAGGAGCGCGCCGACGAAGTCGTGAAATCAATTACGGATTCTGGTGGACGTGCAATTCGTATTTCAGCAGATGTAACTTCACGCGAGCAGATCGATCAAGTTGTCTCTGAAGCAAGAGATGCATTCGGTGACATAGATATTTTGGTTGCAAATGCCGCATACGCAAACCGACTTCCATGGCATCAGATATCTGTTGAGCAATGGGACCGCACCCTTGAAGTAAACGTTCGCGGCGCGTTTTTATGTGCACAGGGTTGCTACGAAGGAATGTTGCGCAAGGGTGGTGGAAGCATTATCGCTGTCACCAGTGTGACTGTAAATCTTGGTATGGCTGGAATGCTCGACTATGTGACTTCAAAAGCTGGTCTGATCGGTTTTACACGAGCGTTGGCACGCGAAGTAGGCAAAGAAGGCATTCGTGTGAATGCGGTAATGCCCGGAGCTATTCGAACCGAGCAAGAGGTTGCGCTCGGGTTTGATGAAGACGAACTCATTGAGCTTTCTGCCGAACGGCAATGCATTCCGCGTCGCGGATTTGCCGAGGATCTAGCAGGTACTTTTGTTTATCTCGCCTCAAACGACAGCAGTTTTGTTTCTGGACAAGTGATCACAGTGGATGGCGGGTGGATCCATTATTAAAAATCATGAGTCGTAAAGAAGGTCGCAACTTGCGAATCGCATTGATTCATGTGATGCAGGAAACGAATACTTTTAATCCGCTTTTGACAACACTTGCCGACTTTGCAAACGTTGCGTTCCTTGAGGGCGAACTCATGCTCAGTCGAGTTGACCCAAACGGTCCAACTGCTGGATGTATTGACGTAATAAATTCAAGTGAATTTGATATTCAAGTTGTACCGATCTTGCGCGCCGATGCCCAATCAGGTGGCCGCCTCAGTAGCGAAACTCTGAGCGAACTTTGTCGCATAATTCAACTGGGTTTGGGGGATGGAACCGAATTTGATGGTCTGATGGTGTTTCTTCACGGAGCTGCATCTGCTGATGGGTTTGACGATGTTGAGGGTGAGGTACTTTCGGCAATCCGTCAAGTTGCAAAAAGGCATATTCCGATTGCATTGATGCTTGATCATCATGCGAATGTGACTCACAAGATGATGGACCAAGTTGATTTGCTCATGGCATTTCGCACTCAACCTCATGATCCATACGAGACTGCTAGAGACCTGACAAAAATTGCTCTGGAAATCTTCTCCAAAAAGATCACACCGACAATGGCTTGGAAGAAAATTCCGATGATTACTCATCAAGAGCAGTTTCTCACTGCAAGCGGTCCAATGAAAGAGTGGTTTGATCTTGCTCGACGTTTTGAGGCCGAAGGCAAAGCTCTCTCCATATCGCTCTTCCCAATGCAGCCATGGCTTGATGTAAGCGAAGCTGGGTGGTCGGTGGTCGTAGTCACTGACAACGATCAAACTGCAGCACAAGAAATTGCGGTCGAACTTGCAAACCACGCTTGGTCAAAACGCGGACAGTTCATGGTGCTTGAGAACATGGCGGTCACTGACGCAATTGTTTTTGCGGACGACCCAGAGCAGGGCAAAATTTTGTTGAGTGACACGGGTGACTCGGTGTTGGGTGGATCTCCGGGTGACAGCACAGTAATTCTTGAGGCGCTTCTTGCAAGAGAGATGCAGCACAATTCGCTCGTTCCAATTACTGACCCAGTGGCTGCGCGACAACTTGCAAGCAGCCAAATTGGCGAAATGGTGACGCTCAATCTCGGTGGATGGTCGAATTCTTTTTATAGTCCAATACAAGTGACTGGAAGAGTAAAAGCGATTCGGGAGGGAGCAGTGTTTTTGCAAGGACTTCCTCAAGGTTCTGTCGACATGGGTAAATCTGCAATTCTTGAAGTAGGAAACGTTTCGATTCTCGTCACTGAATTTTCTGGTGTAGGTGGGATTCATCCAGATGTGTATCGATTTTTTGATGTTGAGCCAAACGACTTCAAGATGTTCGTCATGAAGACCGCGTCCAACTTTCAGTACATGCGCGAAATCACAACAAAGTTTGTCCGGGTCGCGACTCCTGGGCCAACCCAATCAGATGTTCAATCGCTGCCATGGTCACGAATACCACGCCCTATGTTTCCACTCGACATTCTGGAAGGATGGAGTGCATGAGCAAACCGCAAGAGACTCCCGTCAAGCTACGAACTCGCCACTGGTATGACGGCTCGAGTCGTGATAACTACATTCATCGCAGTTGGATGAAACGCGGTCTACCTGATGACTCGTTCTCGGGTAAACCAATGATCGGTATTTGCAATTCGGCTTCTGACTTGGCGCCGTGCAACCAACACTTACGTGAACTAGCAGAGTTTGTAAAACGAGGCGTGTGGGAAGCCGGCGGGATTCCATTGGAATTTCCTGTGACTTCGTTGGGCGAGACTCAGATTCAGCCAACTGCAATGTTGTTGCGAAATCTCATGGCGATGGACGTTGAGGAATCAGTTCGATGCAATCCAATTGATGGAGTGGTTTTACTTTCAGGCTGCGACAAAACTACGCCTGCAATGTTGATGGGTGCTTCATCTGTTGATCTACCTGCGATCATGCTCACGGGTGGTCCGATGTTGACCGGTCGGCATAAGGGCCAGCCGCTTGGATCGGCAACAGACATGTGGCGAATGAGCGAGGACGTTCGTGCAGGGTTAATGAGCCCAGAGGAATTTGTCGCTACAGAATCATCCATGACGCGAAGTGCTGGTCATTGCAATCCAATGGGAACTGCATCGACAATGGCAGTGATGGCAGAAGCTCTTGGAATGACGCTGTCACAAAGTGCGGCCATCCCGGCCCCAGATACCAGACGAAAACAATTAGCGCATCTCACAGGGCGAAGAATTGTGGAAATGGTTTGGGAGGATTTGCGCCCGAGCAAGATTCTCACTCGTGAAGCATTCGAGAATGCAATAAAAGTTTTGTCCGCAGTTGGTGGTTCATCCAATGCGGTGCTTCATCTTTTGGCGATTGCTGGTCGAGTCGGCGTTGACCTGACGTTGGATGACATTGACCGAATTGGCTCTCAGATGCCCTTGCTCGTTGACATCATGCCCGCTGGGACTCGTCTCATGGATGATTTTTATGAAGCGGGTGGCGTACCCGCCGTATTGGCAGAACTTGAATCTGTATTACATGGTGACTCGATGACCGTTTCGGGTAGCCCGCTTCGCATGTTGTGGCAAGGCAAGTCAACTAGTGACAGAACAATGATTCGCTCGCTGCAGGACCCAATCATTCAAGAAGCAGGGATCGCGGTGCTCCGAGGCAATTTATGTCCACAAGGCGCCGTTGTAAAACCATCCGCTGCATCTTCGGATTTGCTTTTGCATACCGGACCAGCACTTGTCTTTGATTCGATTGAAGACTTCAAAGCTCGAGTGGATGATCCTGACTTGGACGTAACCGCCGAGACAGTGATGGTGTTGCGCGGCTGTGGTCCAAGTGGATATCCCGGAATGCCCGAAGTTGGAAATATGCCTCTCCCAACGAAACTGTTGAAGGCAGG
>JABMMV010000061.1 GCA_013205145.1 bacterium | reverse complement strand
GCATGTTGGCCGTTCATACGAAGCAGTCATTCGTGTCAATAGCCAGTCAGGCAAGGGTGGCGTTGCGTACATCATGAAAGCCGAGCACGGCTTTGATTTGCCACGTCGTTTGCAAATTGAGTTCTCGAAGAACATTCAGCACATCACTGAAGACTCGGGCACGGAAATTTCACCCACCATTATGTGGGAAGCATTCCAAAGTGAATACTTGCCAGAGGCTCCTGCCATGCGTCTCGATAGCCACGAACTGAAGAGCGACTCGGCGAGCAGCACCACCACCATTACTGCACAGCTGGAAATTGCCGGCGAGCGCAAGACCATTCATGGTTCGGGTAACGGGCCTATTGACGCTTTTGTGAATGGTCTGCGCAGTGGCTTGAGCATTGATATTGACGTGCTCGACTATGCCGAACATGCCATGGGTTCGGGTGCCGACGCCACCGCTGTGGCATATGTGGAAAGCACTACCCCGAATGGCGAAATTCGCTGGGGCGTGGGCAGCGACCCCAACATCATTACCGCTTCATTGCGGGCGGTTCTTGCCGCAGCCGAGCGCCAACAGGCATAAGACGCTGTGTGGCGCTAGGGCGTCGGGTACTGTGAGAGAAGTTCGAACAAGGAGAATGCTATGAAAGTTGTTGTTGATTTCGATATATGTGCATCCACCGGTGCTTGCACACAAGTTGCACCAGACGTTTTTGAAATTCGTAAAGATGGTTACCTCTACATCTTGGTAGAAAACCCAGAAGGCGATGTGTTGGTACGAGCGCAAGAAGCTGCCGACCTCTGCCCTACTGCTGCCATCACAATCGAAGAGTGACCTTCCACTCTTTACTTCAACAGCGCTGGGAGCACAGTGGCTCCATGTTGTGCGTGGGGCTCGACCCCGATGTGTCGCGCTTGCCAACGCAGTTTGCAGGTAAGCCAAACGCACTTGCAGAGTTTTGCATTGCCATTGTCGATGCCACTGCGCAATCTGCGTGTGCATTCAAACCACAAATTGCGTACTTTGCTGCCGAGGGTGCCGAAGCGCAACTCGAGCACGTGTGCGAGCACATTCGTAACGCGCACCCCAATATTCCCATCATCTGGGATGCCAAGCGTGGCGATATCGGCGACACCGCAAAGCTTTATGCACGCGAGGCCTTTGAGCGTTACAACGCACATGCTGTAACGGTGAACCCCTACTTGGGTACCGATTCACTTGAGCCCTTCTTTGCCCACTCTGGCCGCGGGGTCATTGTGTTGTGCCGCACGTCGAACGCCGGAAGTGGCACTTTTCAAACACAACTGATTGATGGTGCACCGTTGTACGAACATGTTGCTCGCCACGCTGCGAGTGAATGGGCACAACTTGGCGAAGTAGGCCTTGTTGTGGGTGCTACTTACCCTGAAGAATTGGCAAAGGTGCGTTCACTCGTTGGCGACATGCCGTTGCTGGTGCCTGGCGTTGGTGCCCAGGGTGGCGATGCAGCAACCGTCATTCGCGTGGGTCGTGCATCGAATGGATACGGGCTCATCATCAACTCGTCGCGCGCCATTTTGTATGCGTCGTCGGGTGACGATTTTGCTGAAGCAGCCGCCGGCGTTGCCGCCACCACTCTTGGCTAAGGCGTTACAGCCACTTATTGCGGCGAAAAACGCGGAACATTGTGAAACTCACGAGCGCTAACGCTCCCATCACTATGAAATAGCCATAACGCCATTCCAGTTCAGGTAAGTGTTTGAAGTTCATTCCATAAATACCTGCAACCATGGTTGGCACTGCACCAATACCCACGTATGCAGAAATTTTGCGCATATCTTCGTTTTGTTTCACTTGAATGAGCGCAAGGTTGGCGTGCAGAGCTGCTTCCATTAACTCATTCAAAGCCTGCGCTTCATCAATTACCTTCAACAAGTTGTCACGAACGTCGGAAAAAAGATTCGCTGAAGCTGGATCTATCTGCGGAACTGTTCCGGCAGATAGTTGGGTGAGCGGGCCAACTAAAGGAAGCACTGCACGACTGAACTCAATAAGTTCACGCTTCACAAAGTACATGCGCGAAGCAGGCGCAGGTGTTTCGTCATCAAACACATCGTCTTCAATTTGTTCAACGTCTTCCGCCAAATTTGCGGCAACGTCTACATATTGGTCAACCAAACGGTCAATAATTTCATGCACGACTGCAGTGGGCCCACCACGAAGTTTTTCAGGGTGGTGTTCCAGGTCGGCGCGAACCGACTGCAGGGGAAGCGCCTCGCCATGGCGCACCGCAAGGAGAACTTCCGGACCGACGAACAATGTGAGATCACCAACAATGATGCGCTCTGTTTGAGCGTTATACGAAACAGTCTTCAAGACAATGAGAATGTGTTCTGGGTAAACATCTAACTTCGGACGCTGTTTTCCAGACAAGGCATCTTCAACAGCAAGATCGTTGAAACCAAACCGCTTTTGATATTTCAGCAGTTCGTTCACGCTGGAGTCGTGCAAGCCAATCCAATGGAAAGCACCGGCCGGGGCATCAGTGCAATCTACTAGACGTTCCCCATTGAGATAAATAGCTTCATCAACTAACACAGGCGAAGCGTAGTTCACTCCAAAGGGGCGTTATCTGATTTCTACATTCCTAATTCTGCAAGGGTCGACTCAAGTTCACTTTGTGACAATGAGCCTTGCCTATTTTTCACAGTTCCATCGGCCCCAATGAAGACCCATGCTGGCTGGGAGGGAACGCTATATTTTGCAAATACATCGCCTGAAGTATCATCAATATTTTGAAATGAGATTTTGTGTCGTTGCACAAAGTCTTGATAGCTGTCTGCGTCGCCATACCACGCGACACCGACCACGTTGACTTTTTCTTTAAATTTTCGGTGGGCGGCCTCGACCGAGGGCGCTTCGTTATTGCAAGCCGTTCAACCAGGGGCCCAAAACCATAAAGCCAAGGGTTTCTCTTGTGCGACCGACTCTAAGTCAAAAGACTCTCCGTTAATTGTGGTCAATTGCGGGGCCAACGATGTTGCTGGAATTGACTCATCAGGCAAAACGGAAGTGAGCGGCGCATCAGGGTTGGCAGTAACGCTTGAGGTATCGGGCGAAACTGATGAATTTGAGCCACAGGCGCCGAGAAACAGAGTCACTGTGCACAGAGCAACGATGTGCGAAAAAGGCTTCATAAATGAAACGGTACTACGG
>JABMMV010000060.1 GCA_013205145.1 bacterium | reverse complement strand
TCTTCATCAGACAAAGTGCGACCCCATTCAGGAATCACTGTGTTCACAATGTCAGAGAGCAAAGTGTCGTTGGGTTCTGTACGCAATTTGTCGAAGATGGGTTGGAAATAGTGCTGAGCCTCAATTTCCATTTCCGTTGACCACAGCGCTTCTTCTTCTGTTTGCATCATGCCAAGGCGCTGCACCCAGGCATCGGTCCATGCTTTAATTTTCCAAATGTCTTCTTCGGGTGCACCCATCTGGAAGCCAATGACAATGAGGGGGAGGGGTACGGCAAAGGCCTGCACCCAGTCGCACGTTCCTTTGTCGATGAATGCGTCGACTAGTTGTTGTGAAACACGTTCCACCATGGGGTCGAGCAACTTAATGCGGCTGGGGCGAAATGCGTGGTCGAACAGCGAACGCATTTCTTTGTGGTTCGGGTCGTCGCGGCCAGCCAAGGTGGGAGCAGGTACCCAGCCCTTCTCCTTGTAGAGGTTCCCAATTTTCTGCTGGCGCTCAATCATCTCGGGGGTGTTAATGCGCACAGGCTTTTTCGCATTGCTAAAGCGCTCAACGTCTGTGACCACTGCTCGCACGTCGTCGTAGCGCGAAATGACATACATGCCCGTTCGTGGGTCTTTCCATACCGGCGCATCGTCACGCAGGTCTTTGTATGCGTGGTACGGGCAATTATTGGTCTCTACGTCAAAAAAGTTGACATCTACGGTCTTGTCGCTCACTTCTCCACCCCCAGGTAATTTCCTCTACCTTATTCACTAGGGAAGGAAGGTAGCGATGCCAACAGCAGAGGAAATCATTAAGAAATTTGGAGCGGTGGAAGACGACCAGCGCTATACCCGTCTTGTAGATCTATTTACCCCCGATGCCATTTATTACGACCCTTTCATGGGCGCACAGGTAGGAACCGAAGCCATTCGCACCTTCATGGGGCACATGGAAGAAATGGTTCCGGCAGCAGGCGCACGTTTCGATGAGTGGGAAGTGTGCGCCGGTACCACCACCGCATGGGCAAAGTGGACCATGTATGCCAAAGGCCCAAATGGTGAAGTGGGCATTAACGGCCAAAGCATTTATCGCTTACGTGACGACGGCGATGGCTTGAAGGTCTGCTTCGTTGCCGACTATCTCGACTCCAATGCGTATGCACAACTCACACGCGATCGTGTTCCCGACATGACGACACCAGCAACGTTGTCGAAAGGTACGAGTGAACAGGGAAGCGGACATGCACTCATTTCCAAGTTCTGGAAAATGCAAGATACTCGTCAGTATGCACAACTCGCGGAACTCTTTACCGATGATGCTGTGTTCACCGATCAGACATCGGGAGACTTTGTTGGCAAGGAAGCAATTACTGCTTTCATGAATCGCATGGATACCGAAATGACCGCCCGGGGCGTGACGTTCTCGCTCGACGATTGTGCAGGCGATGAGACAGTTGGTTGGTCGCAGTGGACATGTCACTTGCCCGGCGGCTCATTCCCCGGCTGGACGCTTCATAAAGTGCGTGATGGAAAATTCACTCTCGACTCGGACTACTTCGATGTTGCACAGGCTGCAAAGCTTCGTACGAAGTGAGTAGCTAACAATGTGGGCGCAAGACGAGCAAGGCCTACATCGTCAGTTTCAGTTTGTGAACTTTGTACAAGCGTGGGCATTCATGAATGAAGTTGCCAAGTTGGCAGAACTTCACGATCATCATCCCGATTGGTCAAACTCATATAACAAAGTCAACATCACTCTGATTTCACACGATAAAAAACAAGTAACAGAGCGTGATTTTCGATTAGCTGATGCAATAGATAAGTTGGGGTCATATGAGTGAACAGCTGCACCCCAATGTTGTGAAAGTCACTGCTGCTGCCGCAGCCGCTGGTCTTTCTATCGAAACACGCAAGTTTCCTGAAGGCACAAAAACTGCACTCGATGCCGCAAACGCCATTGGTGTCACCCTTGGGCAAATTGTGAAGAGCCTCATCTTCGCTGTTGATGGAGAAGTGGTGCTGGCGCTTGTGAGTGGTTCCAACCAACTCGACGAAAAGAAACTTGCTTTAGCCGCAGGTGGCAATATGTGTGCTCGCGTCGACGCCGACATTGTGCGGCAAGCCACAGGGTTTGCCATCGGTGGTGTGCCTCCCTTTGGTCATGCAACCCAACTGCGCGTGTTTGTTGATCCGGATTTGTTGCAGTATGACGAGGTGTGGGCTGCGGCGGGAACGTGGAATGACAACTTCGGTGCAGACCCGAACGACATCGTGCGTGTTGCGGGTGGCGTCGTCACCGATCTGAAGCGTATGTGACATTAGTGGCGTACACTCAAATTGTGGATACCTGG
>JABMMV010000059.1 GCA_013205145.1 bacterium | reverse complement strand
GCAAGACGAGCTGCCGCCTCAATACGATCTTGATGGGCGTTGGGTTCTGCAAATGCAATATTGGCAGCAACGGTGTCGTGGAACAGCAAAGTATCTTCGAATACCACTGCAACAGCACGACGCAACTCAGACAAACGCAGCTGGCGAATATCGATGCCATCGAGTGTGATACCGCCAGATGATGTGTCGTAAAAACGCAGCAATAACCGCGCCAAAGTACTCTTCCCACTACCCGTTGCACCGACAATGGCCACCGACTCACCGGGCTGAATGACAAGGTCTAAATGGTTGAGTACTCCGTGCTCGGTTGAATAACCAAACGACACGTTAGAGAACGTCACTGCGCCAGTAAATGCCGAGCTTGTTCTACTGGGAAGTGATTGTGGTTTTGGCGGGTCGGCAACAGCGGGTTCTGTAGAGAGCACCTCATTCACGCGCATAAGTGCAGCAGCTGCGCGTTGGCCAAAAGCCAATGTCATACCAATATTACGCAATGGCCAAATGAGCATGGTGAGGTACGTATTGAATGCAACAAGATCGCCCACGCTCATTTGACCGCTGATGACACGGTGGCCGCCGATACCGAGAACGGCAATGAGGCCAATGGAGGGCAAGAGGTCGATGCCCGGCAAGAATTTGCTGCGAATTTTGGCAGCACCCAGCGACACGCCACGAATATCGTTGGCTTCTTTTTCTAACTTCCGCATTTGTGTTGCTTCAGCACCAAAGCCCTTTACAACACGAATACCCGACACACTTTCTTCAACAACGTTGGCAAGTTCTGCTTGCTCTGCCTGCACGGCAAGAATCGCTGGGTGAATGCTGTTCGAAAAACGCCGAGCCGCCAGGTTGACGAAAGGCAAAGGTGCGAGCGCAATGACCGCAAGCATCGGCTGGCTTGAGAGGAGAATGAGCATCACAGCTACCACCATGGCGACATTGGAAATGGTAAGCGGAATCATCACCACAAAGCCTTGAATTTGTCCAAGGTCACTTGATGCACGACTCATGAGCTGCCCTGTTTGGGCCAAGTCGTGATACCCAATATGCAGACCTTGGAGGTGTGTAAAGAGACGCTCGCGCAGCGAACTCTCTGTCCATCTACTTTCGCGAAAGCCAATCCACCTGCGCCATGCAGAAAACACACCTGCGACGACGCCCACACAGGTAATTGCCCCCGCCCACAACAGAAGTGAACCATCTTGTTCAATACCTCGGTCGACCCCCAGTTTGAAAAGTTGCGGAATTGCAACCTTTCCCGCGCTCCACATGAGGCCAATGACCACGCCCTGCATCAACCCTCTGCGTTGTTCGCGCAGCACATTACGTAAGAGTTTCCAACCCTCTGCGATAGCGGGGCCGTCTTGCTTGAGGCTCTCCGCTTGCGACATCGCTTCCACCGTACCGTTTCGGCTCTACCCACTGGTAGCCCACCTCATCATTTCCGTCTAATATCACTCCATGACCGCACTTGAATCACAGCCCTTTGCCGACTACAGCCCCTTTCTTCGCGGAGCGTACGGACCCGTTTTCGACGAGGTGAACGAAGCCAACTTGCGCGTCACCGGTGAAATTCCTGCCGCGCTGACTGGCGTGTACATGCGTAATGGCGCAAACCCACAGTTCGCCCCAATGGGTCGCTACCACTGGTTCGATGGGGACGGAATGATTCACGCTGTGTATTTAGAAAACGGCAAGGCTCGCTACAAAAACAAGTGGATTGAAACTCCTGGTTTGCGCCATGAACGCGAACAAGAAAAAGCACTCTTTGGTGGCATTCTTAATTTCCAATTCCCACCTGAAGACATCATGGCCGAGTGTGGCATTTTCAAAAATGCGGCCAACACCAACATCATTCGCCACGCCAACAAGATCCTCGGTCTGTGGGAAGGTGGCCCACCATCTGAAATCACCCGCGAACTCGACACCGTTGGCATCATGGACTACGCAGGAAAACTTGAAGGCTCGATGACCGCTCACCCGAAATGGTGCCCCGAAACTGGTGAACTCATCATCATTGGTTACGACCCCATTGGCGGGCAACCTTTCTTGCGCTACCACGTTGCCGACAAGCACGGCAACCTTGTGCACAGCACCCCCATCACCATTCCTGAAGGCGTCATGATGCACGACTTCCTCACCACACGTAACTATTCAATTATTTTCGATTTGCCCGCAGTCATTGCAGCAGCAATGGAAGGCAAGTCAATGTGGCAGCCAGACCTTGGTGCACGGATTGGCGTCATGCCTCGCCATGGCAGCGATGCCGACGTGCGCTGGTTCGATATTGACCCGTGCTACGTCTTTCACTTCTTAAACGCATGGGAAGAAGTGGGCAGCGACGGACACGAGCGCATTGTTGCTTACGGGTGCCGTATGCCGAGCGTAGATCTCGATTTTGAATCTGCTGGCGACGCACCAAGTGGCCTTGCCGCCGTCGATGGTGTGGGCATGACCAAATGGACCATTGACCTCACTACTGGCACCGTGAAAGAAGAAATTATTCACGATCTGCGCAGCGACTTCCCGCGCTTACACGATGACCTCTTGGGTATGAAGCACCGCTTTGGCTTTGCCTCTGCCACCCTCGATGGCCCGATGGGCCTTGGCTTTAACGGCATCATTCGTTATGACCTCGAAGGTGGCAGCGACCAAACCTTCGCCTTCGGACCCGGCACCACCATTGGTGAAGCCGTTGTTGCTGACGACCCCACACGCCCCGGTGAACTCGGTGCATACGTCATGGTGTACGCCACCGACCTTGCCGCAATGACCACCGACTTTTGCATTTTCAACGCCGAAGACATTGCTGCGGGCCCCGAGGCTCGCGTGCATCTTCCACAGCGTGTTCCTGCAGGGTTTCACGGCAACTGGATGCCCGGCGCCAAATAGCATGTGACACCTCGTTGGCATGATTTTTTCATGACAACGAATGCCACACTTCCTGGGTTCTCTCCACGCCAAACTCGGTTGTCTCGTCATACGCGTCAACTTGGGCTCAAACACATTGCACTCATTAAGGCACAGCTTGCCGAGCAAGCACTTCGTGAAGAACTTCAACGCTGTGAAAAGGCGTCCCAACGCACCAACGCGGCATAGTTTTCGTTAACGTTTCTTTCTTTACAAGAAGCGAGCGAACATCATGACAACACCAACACTCAATCTCGGCTCAATAGGCATATTTACCGGGGCATTTGAAACACAGCGTTCCCCCGTTGTTCGAGAAGGCATTGCTGCACTCGACGAACGCGGTTGGCCAACATTGTGGATTGGCGAATCGGTGAATCGCGAAGTGTTTGCCAATGCAATGTTGCTCTTAAATGCCAGTAAAAACATTCGCATCGCGTCGGGCATCGCCAACGCTCAAGTACGCACTGCGCTTTCTATGCACAGCGGATGGATGGCAGTTTCCGAAGCACATGAAGGTCGTTTTGTACTCGGCATTGGGGTCAGCCACTCCGCTTTCGTGAATCGCGTTTTAGATGCCGCATACAACACTCCGTTGACCCTCATGAAGAACTATCTCGACAACATCGACAAGGCCACATACATGGGTCCGACACCCAGCACTATCCCACACCGCATGCTGGGTGCGCTTGGCCCGCGCATGGTAAGCCTTGCTGGCGAACGCACGTCGGGAGCACTCACTTATTTCATGCCGCCTGAACACACTGCACTCGCTCGTAGCGACATTGACAGCACGAATCCTGCAGCGAATCTTGCGGTAGAGCAAATGGTTGTACTGGAAACCGATACAACAAAATCTCGCGCCATTGCCATTGCCGGAATGACACGTTACTTACGCCTCCCGAACTACACCAATAGCTTGAAGCGCGTTGGTTTTACCGATGCCGATATTGACTCTGGAAATGGCGAACCCTCTTCGCGCCTCATCGATGCAGTGGTGGTGTGTGGCGACGAAGCAACAATTCAAAAACGCGTTGGCGAACATCATGCTGCTGGTGCCAACCACGTGTGCATACAGGTGCTCACCGATACGCCACAAATAGTGCCAATGGCCGAGTGGAATCGTCTTGCCGACGCCTTGTTGTAAATTTACGACGCGCTAGGGCTCAGTGCCTTCACAGCATCCCAATGGTTGAGTTCATGGTCAAAGGCCATAATGGCAATTGAGCTTGTGGTGACTCCGTTAGCAAAGTACTGATCAATTTGCGCACGGCACTTTTCAGGAGAGCCATGAACAATAAGTTGGTCGACCACTTCATCGGGAATTGCGGCAAGAGCAGCTTTTCTATCGCCAGCTTTCCATGCATCCCACATGCCTTGGAATGCAGGGCCACGGCCTAGCCACTCGTGGAACTGCGCGTACACCGGAACGTTCATGTATGCCGTAATGGCAAACCGAGCAGCCTTACGCACCACTTCGGCATTTTCACTTGGGCACACAAAAATACGACACACAATTTCTTTGGGCACACCATTTGCTGCACCGTTCACTACTGCAGCAACTTTTTTTACATCTTCAGCTGAGAGCCAGTTGATGATGGTGCCATCGGCTTCACGGGCAGCTAAGCGCAACATCCCTTCGCGTAAAGCAGCAACAAGAATCTTTGGCTTCACTTCTGGCTTCACACCTAAACGAAAACCATCAATTTCAAAAGTGTCGTACTTCTTGACAATTTTTTCACCCTCAAAAGAATCGTGTAGAAAACGCACGATGTCGCGCACTTTCTTGTATGGCTCAACAAAAGGTACGCCATTCCATCTTTCAACAATGACATTGCTCGATGAACCAATGCCAATGGCAAAGCGCCCGGGGGCAGCGTCAGCAAGCGATGCAACACACTGAGCAAATGCGGCCGGAGAGCGAGTGAATGCCGGAACAATTGCTGTTCCTAAACGCAACCGTGGTTCCCACGCAGCAGCCATTGCAAGTGGCGTAAACGCATCGGCCCCATCTGACTCTGCAGACCAAATATCGCTGTAACCGAGGTCGGCTAATTCACTGAGTTTTTCACGATGCGAATGAAGATGTCCGGGCAATGGAACAGTCATTCCGTTACGACGAGGTATAGCTTGGCTCATGAGACTTCCTTATCTTTAGGCACTTCATCTTTCCAGAAACGCACGATGCAACTTTGACTGGCGGTGGCCATGAGCGTTCCATCTTCGGCATACATATGCACAAGACCGTGAGCAAAACCGCGATCAATGGCATGAATACGAATGTCGAGCAATACCCATTCTGTGGGCACAAGGCGCACTACGCGCAGGGTGTTGTCGAGGCTGTTGCCACCACCACGAATTCCTAGGGCTTGGCTCACGCCGAGTGGGATGTAGTCGCCCAGCACCGCAAGCGCACTCGCGTCGACGCCTTGAATGACACCCGGTATACGCGCCCACATGAGCGTTTGGCCGTCACCCACCGTTTTATCGAGCGTGGCAATTTGGCGACCCTTCACGAGTCTTTTTTCAATACGTTCGTTAATGGATCCTTCTTGGAGACCGCGATGAATAAACAACGGGCACTCGTCGGGAGGCGGAACAGCGGGCATGGTCTCGAACTGCCCGTGCAGGTTGAGCGGGCGATCTCCAAGTGCAGCATTGACCGTGAGAATTTCTCTTTCACCCACATGGCACACAGCACGCGCTTGGGTCATTTGATGCCCCGACACCGACACGGTGACATCAACATCGAGCACTTCACCTGGCCGTGCATACGAGAGATACTGGGCTGTTGCCCAAATGAGATTTCGCCCCGTTGTGGCTTCCATTGCGGAAATTGCCGCCGCAAGCCCACAGCCACCAAAGAGAAAATTGACAGAGGTGGATATATGGGGAACCACCTCTAAATGCCAGCGGAAGGGATTATGGCTACTTTTCAGCCCAAGAAATTCAACGGTGTCCATGCCCCGACGACGTTAATGCGCGCAGGGTCAAAGAGTTGTAGTTTTCATTGATATGTCAGACACATCTCCACACAATGACCGCGAATCTTGGCAAGGCGACGCATGTTCCCTCGTTGAAGAATTTCGTGCCAACC
Organism: bacterium; assembly: GCA_013205145.1. Taxonomy (GTDB): domain Bacteria; phylum Actinomycetota; class Acidimicrobiia; order Acidimicrobiales; family Ilumatobacteraceae; genus F1-20-MAGs119. The sequence continues at coordinate 9,431 of JABMMV010000059.1, read as the reverse complement.
GACGCAGCCCTGCTGAAGAACTCACCGCCACTCTGCGCGATATCAACAAGAGCGACCTCAACGCATTTAGTTTTCTTGATGCAAATAACGCACTTGCCGCAGCACAAAGCGCCGACACTTCACTTCCCTTTGGCGGCGTACCCCTTGCAGTCAAAGAGTTAGATTCGGTCACGGGTTGGCCCGATACTTCTGCGTGCGCAGTTTTTGCCGACCGCATTGCCGAGCACACCTCCATCATGGTGCAACGTTTACATCACGAAGGTGGCATGGTTCCCTTTGGGCTCACCACCGCAAGTGAATTTGGTGGCGTCAATGTCACCCGTACGGTTTTGAATGGCGCCACACATAACCCGTGGCGCGCAGGTCTTACACCTGGTGGTTCATCAGGCGGCAGCGCCGCAGCTGTTGCTGGCGGGCTCTGCACCAGCGCAACTGCTGGTGATGGCGGTGGCTCAATACGCATACCAGCTGGCTTCACAGGGCTCGTTGGGTTGAAAGCAACGTATGGTCGCATTCCACGTGCGCCGCAGCACTACATGGGCAACCTCACCACAACAACAGGGTGTGTTTCACGCAGTATTCGCGACACCGCTCGATGGTTCGATATTGCCAATGGCCACGATGCACGTGACCCTTTCAGTTTGCCGCGCGATGCAGGTTGGGAAGATGCGCTCGGCACACTTTCACTGCGCGGGCTGCGCGTTGCAGTGGCGCCAAATTGGGGTGGCGCAGTTGTCTCTTCGCAAATGTGGACCGTGTTGAATGAGACCGCTGAGTGGCTTATTAGCTCACAGGGTTTACAGCGCATCGACACCGTTAATACCGACCTGCCCAGCATGGGTGCTGCATGGTCAATTTCCGGAATGATTTCTATTGCTGCTGAACTCGCTGAGTTTTGGCCCAAGTGCGCCGATGTACTTACACCCGAAATTCGCATGGGCCTAGAGTTCACGAGCGGGCTCTACAGTTCGGCTGCACGCGACAAAATTGAGCAACGCCGAATGAAGTTAAATGAGCGCATGGCCGCCATTTTCACTGAAGTCGACATTGTGCTCACTGCGAGTAACCCCGATATTGCCTTCGCTGCGCAAGGGCCACTCCCCGATACTTTCGGTGGAGAAAAAGGCGGTGCCGGCAACAATGGCAAGCTCACTTTCCCGGCAAACCTGCACGGCAACCCTGCGTTGTCGGTTCCCGCCGGGCAAGTAGATGGCCTACCCGTTGGCTTACAAATTGTGGGTAAACATTTTCAAGAACAGGTTCTTTTGGAACTTGGTTTAGCCATTGAGCGTTCACGACCATGGCCACTAGTGGCTCCATCTGCCACGATATAAAGAGTTTTACCTTTGGGGAGAGAAATGACTACTAATACAGGCCCACTTGCGGGAATCAAAGTTGTCGACATGTCGGTAATGATTTCCGGTCCACTCACCGCAATGATGCTTGCCGACTACGGTGCCGATGTTATAAAAGTCGAGTCACCGGGCCTCGGTGACCTCATGCGATTTCTGGGCACCAGCAAAGGTGGCATGACCGGATTGTTTTCACTCAACAACCGCGGCAAGCGCGCCATTACGTTGAACGTGAAACAAGCTGAAGGTCTTGACGTTCTCAAAAAGCTCATTGCAGATGCTGACGTATTCATTCAGAACTTCCGCCCCGGCGCAATGGACCGGTTAGGTCTTGGCTACGACGACGTGAAGAAGTTCAACCCCAATCTCATTTACGTTTCAGTGAGCGGATACGGCCCTACCGGGCCCAATAGCCACCGCCGTGTGTACGACAACGTCATTCAAGCAGCTAGTGGTATGGCAGCAGTGCAAACCGACCCAGCAACAGGCGCCCCAAGCATGTTGCGCAACTTGGTGTGCGACAAAGTCACCTCATACACCGCTATGCAAAGCATTACGTCGGCGCTGTTTGCACGTGAACGCGGTATTGCCAAGGGTCAGCACCTGACCATTGCAATGCTCGACTCGGCTGTTGCGTTCCTCTGGCCAGATGGCGGAATGGACGCTGCGCTCCTCGACGACGACGCCACTCGTACACCTACGCTCGGCGCTAATTATTCGGTCACTAAATTGTCTGATGGATATTGCGCAGGGGCAGCAGTGAGTGACGCCGAATTCCGCGGCTGGTGTGCCGCACTTGGTCAAGCGTCCATTGCCGATGACCCACGCTTTACCACAGCAAAAAATCGTGGCCAAAATATGGAAGCACTCGTGTCGACCATGGCGAAGTATGCCCTCGAAGCAAACCTCGATGATTTCTTACGCCTCGCCGAAGAGAACGATGTTCCTGCATCACGAGTAAACACCATTGCCGACCTGCCATCTGACCCTCAAATTATTCACAACGGAGTGTTTGTTGAGCGCATGCATCACACTGCAGGAAATATGCGTGAAGTGCGCCCGGCGGTTGTCTTTTCCGACACGAAGTTACGCGTGAGTCGCCCTGCGCCGATGGTGGGCGAACACAGCGATGAAATTGTGAGCGAACTTGGGTTCGATGCAGCGCACTTGCGCTCCATCGGCGCTATTTTGTAATTGACCGACCAACAATTTCTTTCATAATTTCGGTGGTGCCACCGTAAATGGTTTGAATGCGGCTGTCGGCCCATGCTCGCGCAATGGGGTATTCCATCATGTAGCCATAACCGCCGTGCAACTGCAGGCAACGGTCGACCACTTTGTTTTGTAGTTCAGTGGTCCAAAACTTCGCAGCTGCTGCTTGTTCTGCAGACAATTCACCGGCACAGTGCAGTTCAACGCAACGGTCAACATACACCTGAGCAATTTGCACTTCTGTTGCAAGTTCTGCAAGTAGGAACTTGCTGTTTTGAAACTGTGAAATAGATTGCCCAAACGCTTTGCGCTCTTTTGTGTAGTCAAGCGTCCAATGCAATGCCGCATCGGCAACAGCAACCGCGCCCACAGCAATGCCAAGTCGCTCTTGGGCAAGGTTGGTCATGAGGTACACGAACCCATTGCCTTCCTCGCCTAGTAAGTTTTCGGCAGGAACTTCAACGTCGGAAAAGAAAAGCTCTGCAGTATCTTGGGCATGCATTCCTAACTTGTTGAGGTTGCGGCCACGTTCAAAGCCTTTCATTCCGCGCTCAACAAGCAACAACGAAATGCCGCGGTGCCCTTTTTCCGGGTCAGTACGACATACAACAATGACCACATCGCTGTTAATGCCATTCGAGATGAAAGTTTTGGCGCCATTCACAACAAACGCACCACCCTTTTTCAGTCCGGTAGTGCGAATACCTGCCACATCACTTCCCGTATTGGGTTCAGTAATTCCTAGCGCTCCAATAACTTCACCAGACACCATGCCCGGCAAAAAGCGCGAACGTTGTTCGTCGTTGGCGAGACCAAGAAAGTACGGAAGCACAATGTCGTTGTGGAGGGTGATTCCGTTGGCACTACCAATGACTCCGGTTGTACCAATTTCTTCAGCCATGATTGCCGCAAAGTGATAGTCATCTGTGTCGCCGCCGCCGTATGCAGCAGGAACATTGAGACCGAGAAAACCCTGCTTGCCAGCATTGAGCCACAACTCGCGAGGCGTAATGCCTGCACTTTCCCACTCTTCGTGATGAGGTACTACTTCTTTATCGAGCCACGAGCGAAAGGTGGAACGAAATTGCTGGTGGACATCATCAAAAATTGTGCGTGGGAATGCTTCCATTCCTTGAACGCTAGATGCTGGTGATGCCAGAAGAAAAACTGTAAGCGAAGTAACTAGCTAGCCAGCACAGCGCGCGCAACAAGATCAACACCAAAAGCAGTGAGAATTGCTAGGTACAAGAGCCCTGTTGCTGCCATTACTGCTGAATAACTACGTTCTTTCAGTGCGGCTTTTGTAACCACAACAAGCACTGCTGTAGTCACCACACAGGCAATCCAGAACCATCCAAGGGTGCCATTCCAACCATCGTCAATGGAGCCGTTGATAACGCTCACCATTCCGGTTGGCAAAAGCATCGCGACCACTTCTAGAGGTAAAGCCCAATACATCACGTCAACAAGATCGTTGAGTAACTTACGTGGCATTCCTGGCTGAACCAAGTACCAGTGACCCAACAGCATGGCATCGGTAATGGCGCCCAAAAACATTGCTCCAATAACAACGCGAAATGATGCCAACAAAGAATCACCAAGGCCGCCAGCCACATCGAGTGCGCCAGCTAGAACCCCAATGCCGCCAATGAGTGGCGCGATGAGCAGGCGATGCGGCGGAGTCTTTCTTAATGTAAGCAATGCAAGCACGGCAACAATAAGTGATGCGCCTTCGCGCACGGGTACGACTCCTAAGACGAGCCCACAAGCAAATGCACCCATTGCCAGTGCTGCATACACGCCGTGTAAAAGCCACGTGTAGCCACGGCCAATTTCACTATTGCGGGTAGTAAGCCAACAAAAAAGCAGACCTCCACTTGCCCATTGCAGAAGTACTGTGGCCGCATCGAGTCGCATCACGACAAGCAACCTAGGCGACGCAGCCCCATGAACAGTGAATTTGTGACCAAAAACTCCTAGCGCGCGGTCACCGTGTCGGTATCGCGACCAGACCGCAACAAGGTTCCGGGCCGTGCTGTGAGAATTTCTCCGTTACGTACCGTTTCAACACCATTGATGAGTACGTGGTTGATTCCTTCAGCTTCCCCATATACGCGTCCGGCGCCAGCAGGCATGTCGAACTTTGTATACACAGGACCAGGGCCAACGGTGAGCGGGTCGAGTACCACAACGTCGGCACAGTAACCCACTTCAATACGGCCACGGTTACGTAAGCCGTACAGACGAGCTGGCTGCTCGGTGAGGTGGTACACCGCTTCTTCGAGGTCCATCAGTTTTTCATCACGTACAGCGCGCGCAATGAGTGTTGTTGAGAAAGCAAAGCTGTCAATCATGTCGAGGTGAGCGCCTGCATCACTTGCACCAACAATGGCACGCTCGTCGCGCCATACTTCAACACGACGCTTCCATGTTGCCGTATCTTGACCCTTGTCTTGGTTAGCAATGACCGTGCGCAAATTGTCGTCAATGACGATGTCCATCAAGAGATCCCATGGCTCTAATTTGAGTTCTTTTGCGATGTCGCCAATGAGACGACCTGCATATTTCTGCCACTTGTCGGTAAATGTTTCGAGCAAAATGTACGCACCCCAGTTGCCAATGGAACGAGTGGGACCTTGCGTGCTTTGCGCCAAACGATTCATTTCTTCACGACCCTTAGGGTCACGCATCATGGTGAGTTTGACATCATCTGGAAGAGCCATCAGTTCGTCCCAACCATTCAAGATGTCCAAGATGAAGCCGCTCTTGAAGTTCAAGCGAATACGGAAGGTGTCGGGCAACGTAAGCGCAATGACTTTGCCACCACGTGCTGCGGCAATGTCGAAACCTTTCAACTGGTGTTGAACGAGATCCCAGTTCTGGGCATACACCTGCAACAAGTTCCAGTTCAACGGCCTGTTGGCCGCTGCACTCATATCGCCCATGAGCTCGAAAGTTTCTTGAGCAAATTCACCTACTGCAGGAATAAATTCAAGTGTGGTTCCGGGAAATTCTTCAACTACTGCACACAACGCAATGAGTTCTTTACGCGAACCGTGACGTGACGGAACAGGAACACCGGTGTGGTCGTTATGACTTGATGACCAAGTAGAAGAAAAGCCCATGCCACCTGCACGCAAGCCGTCACGCAACAAGTTGCACATTTCTTCAATTTCTTCATCGGTCGCTTCACGTTGGGTAGCGGCATCATGCATTACTACGCGGCGCAGTGCGCTATGACCAACAAGGAAACCAGCATTCGGCATTAGGGTGCCATCGAGCGCATCGAGATATTCAGCAGTGGTGGTCCAGTTCCATGGCAGACCTTGCTGCAATGACTCCAACGGCATGCCTTCAACACGAGCCAACATACGCATGAGGTAATCGCCATCTTGTGGAGTGAGCGGCGCAATAGTGAAACCGCAGTTGCCACCAATGACAGTGGTGACTCCGTGCAATGGCGAAGGGCTGAGTGAGGTGTCCCAAAATGCTTGAGCGTCGTAGTGAGTATGAAGGTCGATGAAACCAGGAGTGACTACTTTGCCAGTGGCATCGATGGTTTGATGCGCAGATTCGGTGATGGTGCCAATTTGGGTAATACGCCCATCGACAATTCCCACGTCGGCACGTCGACGCACTGCACCTGTTCCGTCTATAACATCGCCACCGGTAATTAGAACGTCGAGCATGATTCCCCCATCTCTCAGAGTCTTAATCTATGCGAGAACTGCCAAATCATGCGAGACGTGGTTCATAGCCAGTGGTCCTTGGTCGGTCGCCACCACAATGTCTTCCAAACGCATGCCGAATCGACCTGGAATATAGATGCCAGGCTCAATGCTAAATGCATGCCCAGCAAGCAAAGCTTCGGTATTCCCCGCCACGATGTATGGGTCTTCATGGGCTTCCATGCCAATGCCATGGCCAGTGCGATGCACAAAATACTCACCGAAACCGGCTTCGGTAATGACTCGGCGGGCGGCTTCATCGACCGATTCGCATGTTGCGCCCACTTGGGCTGATGCCACCGACGCCGCTTGTGCTTCTTGCAACACTGCATACGCCTCAACAATTTCTTGTGACGGCGTACCTAAGTGCACGCAGCGCGTGATGTCGCTGCAGTAGTCGGCCATGGTTCCACCGAAATCGCACAACACAATTTCACCATGTCGAATGACGCGCGCACCTGGGTGATGATGTGGGCTTGCAGCGTTCTCGCCAGCAGCAACGATTGCGAAGTTCACCACATCGTGACCCTCTTCTAAAAGTCGCGCCGAAATATCGGCCGACACTTGAGCCTCGGTGCGCCCGACCAATGGAATAAGACCCGATTGCAATTGCGTTGCTACGCGGTCTGCGGCAGCCCCTGCACGCTGCAAAGCCTCAATTTCACTGTGAGTTTTTACTTTGCGCAATGGCCCTACAACATCAACAGCTCGCGAGTAGTGAGCAGAAGGTGCAAAAGCAAGTAGTTCCACTAAGAAGCGGGCCCACATCTGATCGCCCACCGATACCGTGCGGGCACCTTTAGTGAGTTTTGCGACCAGTGCAACAGGGTTGTCGGTTTCGTTCCATGCAGCAAGTGTGAACACCGTGGGGTGCAATGCAACACGAGGAGCCTCTAAGCGAGGGATGATCAACGTTGCAAGCCCTTCTTGTGGCACCACCAACATGGTGAGGCGTTCAAGTGGCATGGCGTGGTAGCCGGTGAGATACGGAAGATCATGCCCAACAGACAACAACAGCGCATCAATATTTTGCGCCTTCATTTCTTTTTGTACCCGTGCAACGCGCTCTTCGTAAATGTGCGTTGGCAGTGCGTGTGATTCGCGTGAGTTCATCGAACTAGTGTCCCTGCTTGGTACTCTTCGAATGCTTGGGCAATTTCTTCTTGTGTATTCATCACAAACGGGCCATACCGAGCAACAGGTTCACCCAGTGGTTCGCCACCAAGTAAAAGCACACTGGCGCCACTGGCGCTATGCACGCGTACTTCACCAGCACTGCGTTCAAGCACCACCATTTGGCCGTCAACAGCTTTTTCACCGTTGACTTCTACTTCTCCTCCAAAGACATGCACCAATGCAGTGTGACCTTCTTGCGGGGCCCACGCCACTTGGTCGCCTGCAGCAAATTCAATGTGTGCGTAAGTAACAGGGCTTGTGGTGTTCACCTTGCCCTGCACGCCCGCCACTTCGCCTGCAACAACTTTCATGACCCCGCCATTGGCAAGAGTATGCGCCACAATTTCTTCGGCATCAAAACCTTGATAACGCGGTGCAATCATTTTCTTTGCAGCGGGAAGATTCACCCACAGTTGAAAGCCATGCATTTTTCCACCCAGTTTTAGCATTGATGCTGGCGGCAATTCGCTATGCACTACTCCCGACCCGGCGGTCATCCATTGCACGCCACCTGGCGTAATGGTTCCTACTCCGCCTGAAGAATCGCGATGCTCCATGGCGCCATGCAACAGGTACGTGACGGTTTCAAAACCACGGTGAGGGTGTTCGGGCGCACCCACTGCTTCGCCTGGGCCGTATTCCACCGGGCCCATTTCATCGAGCAATAAAAATGGGTCAATATGGTCGAGTGATGCGGTGGGAAATGGCCGGCGCACAACAAAGCCACCACCTTCAACTGTGCGGTGAGCCTGAACTACTTCAACAACTGCTCTCACGTTGCTCACTTATTTGCTCCTTGGGGTTTGCGTGTCAAAGCGACCGCAGTATCAATACTTTTTTTCTCGGCTTCTTCGGCAGATTGACGAGCGTGATAACTGGAACGAGTAAGGGGGCTCGATTCCACATGGCTGATTCCCAACGCTTCACCATATTTTTTCAAATGTTCAAACTCATCGGGCTCTACCCATCGCGCAACGGGCAAGTGATGTGTAGTGGGTCGTAAATATTGACCAATTGTGACAATGTCGACACCAACACCTGCAAGGTCAACCAGTGTTCCCTCGGCTTCTTTAAGAGTTTCACCCATTCCCATAATGAGACCCGACTTCACCGTGAGGTCGGCGGCCTTCGCACGAGAAAGCACCGACAAACTGCGCGCATAGCCAGCACTCGGGCGAACTGCACGTTGCAACCTTGCCACCGTTTCAATGTTGTGGTTTAAAACGTCTGGTTTCACAGCCAGCAAAATGTCGAGGGCATCAGTTCCCTTCACATCGGAAATGAGAGTTTCTATTCGTGTAAGTGGCGACACTTTGCGAATGGCAGTAACACATTGCGCTACGTGCAACATGCCGCCATCAACCAAATCATCTCGAGCAACCATGGTGAGTACCGCATGTAAAAGCCCCATGCGTTGAATAGCTTCTGCTACGCGGTCTGGTTCATCACTTGCAGGTATCTCTGGTTTTTGAGTATCTACTAAGCAAAAACCACACGCACGGGTGCACCGTTCGCCGAGCACCATGAATGTTGCAGTGCGGTCAGACCAGCATTCCGACAAGTTGGGGCAACCTGCTTCTTCACACACCGTGACCAAGCCAAGGTCGCGCACAATTTTTTTTGTTTCCATCACTTCTTCAGTGAGGCGCACCTTTGGACGCAACCATTCCGGCTTACGTTCTTCAATTTTTAACCCATCGCCCACGCCTGCTTGAGCCAAGCGAGAGATGAGACGTACAGGCTCACCCGCACCTTCACCACGTGAGAATGCCGACAAGTCTTCGGGGCGGTGATACCAAGCAACGTCTTGGCGCGCAATTTTCCCTTCGGCAAAAACCCGAGCTACATGGCGTGCAACTACCTCAGAAACTTCCTGCAATGATGTTTCTATCCCCTCTTCGCGCAACGAAGTAACTGGGTACTCTGCAATGCCGCAAGGAACAATGTGTTCACGCATGTAGGT
>JABMMV010000058.1 GCA_013205145.1 bacterium | reverse complement strand
GTGCTTCCGTATCACCTTGATGCTTTCAAACAACGTGCGGGTGTTCTTGCTTTGAAATACTTAGGCGATATGGAGTCACGCGTGCGCGACATCATTGAGGGTCGCAACGCAATTGAATCGTGCTTTGCTGGTCTGCAAGTTGATACATGGCCAAGTGGTGCAAACTTTGTACTATTTCGCCCTCGCGAAATAACGGGTGTGACTGGCAAAGCGCTTTGGCAAAAGTTGCTCGACCGGGGCATTTTGGTTCGCGATTGCAGTTCTTGGGAGGGTCTTGCCAACTGCTTGCGTGTCACTATTGGTACGTCGCAAGAAAACGAAGCTTTTATTTCTGCCATGAAGGAGATCATGAAGTGAGCCGTACAGCAAAAATTGAACGGGCAACCAAAGAAACCAGCATCGTGGTGGAACTCAACCTCGACGGCGCAGGTGTGGGCAATATCTCTACTGGCATTCCGTTCTACGACCACATGCTTGATCAAATTGCTCGGCACGGTGGCTTCGACCTCACCGTGAAAGCAGTAGGCGACCTACATATCGACACGCACCACACGGTGGAAGACGTTGCCATTGCTGTGGGTGAAGCATTTCGTCAAGCAGTGGGCGACCGTGCAGGAGTTCGTCGTTTCTCAAGCGGCATGTACCCACTCGATGAAGCATTAGTGGCTATTGCTCTCGACCTATCGGGGCGTCCGTTCATTCATTGGGAAGTTCCACTTCCTGAAGCGCTGCCACTTGGCGAACCAGCATTCGACCCGCAGCTTGCTGAACACGCCATTTCTTCATTTGCTACATCAGCAAATATCACACTGCATGTAACTCTCATTCGTGGGCGCAACGTGCACCACATTATTGAGGCTGCATTCAAGGGTCTTGGTCGTTCGCTGCGCGATGCAGTGCGTATTGAAGGCACAGGTGTGCCAAGCACCAAAGGCGTTCTGGCATGACTCGACCGCTCATTGCGGTTCTCGATTACGGCATTGGCAATTTAAGTTCCGCTCAAAAAGCATTAGTGCACAGTGGTGCCGATGCCCGCCTCACCCGAGACCCAGGCTTGGCACGTGATGCCACTGGTGTTGTGTTGCCTGGTGTTGGTGCCTTTGGTGCATGCATGGATGCATTGCGCGCTGCGCACCTAGAAGACGTTGTATATGAGTCGGTTGCTTCGCAGCGGCCATTCATGGGTATTTGTGTAGGCATGCAAATGCTTTTCACTTCAAGTGTGGAAAGCCCAGGTGTTGCAGGCCTTGATGTGATTCATGGAACTGTTGAACTCATTGAAGGAAATGTGAGGCGCCCACAAATGCAGTGGAATGAACTGCATGTGGAAAACGAAGACCCACTTTTTGTTGGCTTGCCAAAAACTCCGTGGGTATATTTCGTGCACTCATATTCTGCTGTGCCCAAAGATTCATCAGTTGTTGTGGCAACGTGCGAGTACGGAAGAAACCTCACCGCAGTCGTGCGTCAAAAAAATGTTGTGGCAACTCAATTCCACCCCGAAAAATCGGCCAAAGACGGGTTGAAGCTTTTGTGCAATTTTGTGAGCTCATGCTCATGAGTAATTTTATTGTGTATCCGGCTATCGACTTGCGTGCAGGCAATGTTGTTCGCTTGCGCCAAGGCGACTATGCCGACGAAACAATTTATGGTGATGACCCCGTCAGTGTGGCAACCGCGTTTGTAAATGCTGGTGCACAGTGGGTGCATATGGTCGATCTCGATGCGGCGAAGGGAGGCGATGCCATTAATCGCCCTGTCATTGCAGCAGTAGCAAAAGCCTTACGCGGTCGCGCATATGTTCAAGTAGGTGGAGGCGTGCGCAGCGTGGCCGACGCAGAAGCACTGCAGGCGCTCGGGGTGCAGCGAGTGGTCATGGGTTCAGCAGCAGTGCGCACCCCACAGCTTGTAGAAGAAGTGACGCGGCGCCTGGGTGTTGAAGTGGCAGTTGGTCTCGACCACCGTGGTGGGTTTCTTGCAACCGATGGCTGGACCTCAACTTCGAGCGTGGCGTTAAGTGAAGCATTGCATTGGTACCCCACAGCAACGTGCGCAGTTGTTACCGATATTTCGCGCGATGGAATGCTCTCTGGATCAGATGTAGAAGGTTTGCGTGCTGCAGGCACCATTTCTCCGTTACCGCTCATTGCAAGTGGGGGTATTGGAACACTTGACGATATTTCCGCACTGCTCAATATTGTTGGGGTGAGTGGTGTCATTACTGGCAAAGCCATTTACGAAAACCGTTTCACTGTTGTCGAAGCCATTGCTACGGCAAACGCGAGGAAGCAGTAATGGAAGTAGCTCGCGTTATTCCGTGTCTCGACGTCACCAATGGCCGCGTGGTGAAGGGTGTGAACTTTGTCGATCTGCGCGATGCCGGAGACCCTGTAGAACTTGCCGCACGATACGACCAGCAAGGCGCTGACGAGTTGGTGTTTCTCGATATCACAGCTTCTTCTGACAATCGCAACACCATGATCGATGTCGTTGAACGCACTGCCGCTGAGGTTTTCATACCTTTCACGGTGGGTGGTGGAATTCGTGCGCTCGAAGATGCGCGAGGAATTTTGCGAGCCGGAGCCGACAAAGTGAGTGTGAATACGTCGGCTGTAGAGCGGCCACAGCTCATTAATGAAATTGCTGCCGAGTTTGGTGTTCAATGCGTGGTGTGCGCTGTTGATGCAAAACGTACTGCCGACGGTTCGGGTTGGGAAGTGTTTCTGCATGGCGGCCGTACTCCTACGGGCAAAAATGCCTTGGAATGGATCGCGGAAGCGGTTCAACGCGGAGCAGGAGAAATTTTGCTCACGTCAATGGACCGCGATGGTACACGTGAAGGTTTCGATATTGAACTCACGCGTGCGGTGTGTGATGCGGTGGGAGTGCCAGTTATTGCAAGTGGCGGTGTAGGAACTTTGCAGCATCTTGTAGATGGCGTTGTGCAGGGTCACGCAAGTGGCGTGCTGGCAGCCTCAATTTTCCACTTTGGTGAACACACCATTGCCGAGGCAAAAGCACTGATGAGTGCGCAAGGTGTTGTTGTTCGACCTGTGTAGTTCTTATTTCTCTAGGTCTGGCGCAGCAGCAGCCCGGTTTCCTTCGGTCCAAATGACATTGAGTGTGCGGTAGTGAATGCGCCAGCCTTGTGGAGTGCGAACAAGGTCATCAACATATTCACCGGCAACTACATAGTGAGGGCCAGCTTTGGCGGCCTTACGCACATGTTGCGCGAAGAGGTATGCGCGGCTCTTCGCGGTATCGCCACTGAGCGAAATTTCTTGTGAGCCGGTGATGTGCTGGCTTGCATCGAGGTGCCCGAGTGCCTGACGAATGCGTGCCCAAATGGCATCGATGCCAACACAATGAATTCCGCCAAGATCTGCGGTTGCGTCGGGGGCAAAAACCTGATGAAAGAGCTCTTCGTCGTTTTTGTCGAGCGCCCAGCAATACCGTGAGATGAGATTGCGAATCTCCATCTGGTCAAGGGCATCTTGCAGGGTGGCTGTGTTGGCGTTGCTCATGACGTAACGGTAGCGAGATCGCGATAATGAGTTTCTATTGGAGGCTCCGTGCAGGTACGGTTCTCTTGTGGAAATTGGTGATCAAAAACTCCCTATTAAAATGCTGAACGACCGGCTTTTGGTCAAAATCCCTCAAGGTGAAAGTGAACGCCGCTCCACTGGGGGCATTGTTATCCCTGCCACTGCTCAAATCTCCAAGCGCCTCACCTGGGCAGAGGTAGTGGCACTTGGTCAAAACGTGCGCGCAGCCGAAGTGGGCGACCGAGTACTGTTCAGCCCCGACGACCGCTATGAGGTTGAAGTAGGTGGCAACGATTACATCATGTTGCGCGAGCGCGACCTTCATGCTGTTGCCGCTTCTCGCATTGAATCCAACACCGGATTGTATTTATAGGAATGAACATGTCACAGAATCCTGCCGTTACACCCATCGCCATATTGGAAGAGGAATTGGCGCTCATTAAGTACAACTCCGACGGCCTCGTTCCGGTGGTCACTCAAGATGCGAAATCAAAGCAAGTGCTCATGATGGCATGGATGAATGCAGAAACGTTGCGCATGACCCTCGCTGAAGGGCGCATGGTGTACTACAGCCGTAGCAGGCAAGAGGTATGGCGCAAAGGCGACACCAGCGGCGATCGCCAATTCGTGCGCGAGGGTTTCTACGATTGTGATAACGACACCTTGTTGTTTCTTGTAGAACAAGAAGGCAATGGTGCATGCCATACAGGCGCTGTCAGCTGTTTCTATCGCAAATTTGGCGAAGGCTTACATGACGCTCATTAAGCCGTCGCGTGAAGAGTTTGCAGTACTTGCCGCGCAACACAGTGTGGTGCCGGTGTGGTCTGAACTACTAGCCGACCTTGAAACCCCTGTTTCTGTGTTCGCCAAATTGGTAGGCGACGGTAATGGCTTTCTCTTCGAGTCGGTTGAACACGGCGAGCGCTGGAGCAGGTTTTCTTTTCTGGGCCAAAATCCCATTGCAAAAATGGTGTTGCGCGATGGAGTTCTGCACACCACGGGTAATATGCCAGCAGGTGTTCCCACCGATCAAGGAATTTTGGCTGCCATGGAGTCGCTTTTAGCGATATACCAGGCGCCACTGCTCGAAGATCTTCCGCCATTGCAAAGTGGGCTTGTTGGTTATTTGGGCTACGACGTCATTCGTGAAGTAGAGCATCTGCCAAACACTCCACCTGACTCGCGTGAACTTCCCGATGCGGTCATGAACATCATTGGCTCACTCGTTGCCTTCGACCACTGGCGTCAACGGATGTTTGTTTTGGAAAGTGTTCCCACCGCTGGCGCAAATCTCAACGAGGTATACGACGCAGCAGTAGCACGCATTGAAGAATCTATTCGGCGTATTTCGCTTCCACTTCCGTATAGCCCAGTTGAGCCACCTGTACCGGGCGATGCTTTACCGGCGGTGGAATCGTCATTGCCTAACGGTTTGTATCAACAGGCAGTCGAAGTTGCCAAAGAATATGTGCGTTCAGGCGACGTCTTTCAAGTGGTGTTGTCGCAACGATTCGATCTCGAGCTGGGCGCCGACCCATACGACGTGTATCGCGTATTGCGGCAAGTGAACCCCAGCCCCTACATGTACTTTTTGCGTGAACCAGAACTCTGCATCGTGGGAAGCTCGCCAGAGCCAATGGTGCAACTGGTGAACGGAAAAGTGGTGAGCCGACCCATTGCGGGCACACGCAAGCGTGGTCGAGACGACGAACACGACCGACGCCTTGCCGGCGAACTGCGCGAGAACCCGAAAGAAGTTGCTGAACACATCATGTTGGTCGACCTCGCGCGTAACGACGTGGGGCGCGTTGCAGAATTTGGCACGGTGGTAGTGGAAGAACTCATGACCCTCGAGCGTTATAGCCACGTCATGCACCTCACCTCACAGGTCACTGGTGAATTGAAGCAAGGTCTCGGGCCTATCGACGTTATTCGTGCCACCATGCCCGCTGGCACGGTGAGCGGCGCACCAAAAGTCCGTGCAATGGAAATTATTGATGAGTTAGAGCCCGTGAAGCGCGGGCCGTATGCAGGCGTGGTGGGGTATGTCGATTTCAGCGGCAATCTCGATGCGGCAATTGCCATTCGCACCATGTTTATTCGGCCAGTTATCAATGCCCAGGGTGAAACAGTATGGATTGCCAGTTTGCAGGCGGGTGCTGGCATTGTTGCCGACAGTATTCCAGAAGACGAAGATTTAGAATGCCACAACAAGGC
>JABMMV010000057.1 GCA_013205145.1 bacterium | reverse complement strand
CACGCAACTTCCCATCGACCTTCCTGGTCTTGGTCACGTCAACATGTACGTACTTGAAGATGAGCGCGGCGTTGCAGTTGTCGACCCAGGTATGCCTGGTCGTGAATCATTTCACGCATTAGAGAGTCGCTTAAAAGACTTGGGCATTCCTTTGCGGCGCGTGCACTCGGTTCTTGTTACGCACAGCCACCCCGACCACTACGGTGGCGCTGGTCGTTTGCGTAAAGATTTTGGTGCAGAAATTATTGCGCACCGCCGTTTCCGATTGTGGTGGGACCCCAAAGAACCGCCCGATGTTGACGTCGAAGATGTTCCCGACATTCGTGCTGTGCGCCCCAACGGCAAAACACCGTGGGGTGGCGAGAGTTACGACATCCCGTGGCGTCGCCACACTCAGCTGCGCATGCATGCGAAATTTCCGCGGCTCTTTGGCGTGCCTCACCCCAACCGCCGCGTTGACGAAGGCGACCGTATTACCTTGGCAAAACGCGAATGGCTTGCGGTACATACACCTGGTCATACGGAAGATCACCTCTGCTTGTTCGACCCCGATAGCGGCGTTCTTATTAGCGGCGACCACGTATTGCCCAGCATTACGCCGCACATTTCTGGCATGACCAACGCGGTCGACCCATTGGCAGAGTTCTTTAGTTCACTCGACAAAGTGGGCGAACTTGGTTCACAAATGACACTTGCACTTCCCGCACACGGCAACCCGTTCACCAATGTTGTTGAGCGCGTGCAAGACATTAAAGATCACCACATTGAACGCCTAGAAAAATTGCGTTCTATTGGCGACGAATTCGATCGCCCTGCGACCGTCATGGAAATTGCTGGTCATCTCTTTTCCGCCCGTGCACAAGGCCCTATGGCCGACAGCGAAACTTTTGCTCACCTCGAACACTTGCGCATTGCGGGCGAATTCAGTGTGCGCGAAAAAGACGGTTTCCTCGAATACGTTCGCGTCTAAAACTTTTTAGAGTTTTTGTAGTTGTGTAACTGCGGCAATCACGCCGTTCATCTCGTGCCAAATTGCCGTGAGATTTTTTTCTTCGCGGGTCACTGTAAAAACGTCGTGCCCTGGCTCAATGGGTGTGAGGTGTTCAAGCACGACGGCAAATGGTTCACGAAAATCTCGATGGCCACTTAACCACTCTTCAATTGCTTCCCAATATGCGGCGTTGTTCATATGACCAAGTGCATCCATATCGGAAAATCGCACAGGCCAGGCATCACGTTGTTCTGCATCTTCTGGTTTGATGCGCAACATTGAACGTGCACTTACTTTTCTTTCCATCGCAGCTTCACGGGCTGTTACAAGAAAATCTTCAGCAAGTGTTGCGGGGCGCATGGTTTGCAAATCAACATGCACCCACACTGCCGATGCTTCAATGAGCGAACCTTTTTCACCTTCAATACGCGTCGAGCGTTCTGCCCAATGCGAGCCGAGGCCTCCGCACCATGTTTGCAATGTAAGTCGCTCTTGAAAAACAGGAAACTTGGTAATGCGCAGTGCAGTGCGGCGCACTACCCACCCGTCTTTGTCGGCATAGTTGGCGTCTTCGGTGTCGTCGTGTGAAACGTCTTGCAAGTACCGCACCGTGGCATCGAGGCGTAGCCGGCCGCGGGGGGTGACGTCGCCCAAGCGCACCCTGCGCGTCGCGGTAAAGATGCGCCCTTGAGGGGGAACTGCAAGGAATTCAAGGGGGGCGGCTTCCACAGGAAAACCCTAATGGATAAAGGGTTTCATACCTCTTTCGTTAAATCGCTTGACTCAAGTCGAAATAGGTGGTTTCCTTAAAGCCGAATGTTAAAGAACACTAACGCCCTCGCCTGCTTCGCAGCCTCCTCCACCGCATCCGCGCATACCAGCGCAGCGGCGGGTTATTGGCATGCCAGCAATCCAGCGTTTGCGGTGAAATTCGCGAACAAGCGATTCAGCCAGCGCCTCGACAGGAGCAACACGTAAAACGAAAAACGTGTAAGTCGAGGCCGCTGGGTAACACACCCGGCGGCCTTTTTTGTTTTTCCGATTCATTTTCAACCAACCGAATACCGACCAAATACCTGAACACCGAACAGAAAGTAGACAACATGCTTGCCATCAACACCCTTGACATCAGCATCGATACCCCGATGATTCTGTCTGCAAAACGATGCGCCGATGGAAATGGGACCCTGACCTATCTCTTCTTCTCCGAGGAGCATGTTGATATTGCACGCGCTAAGGCCATCTGTTCCAAGTGTTCAAGTCAGGCGACCTGTCTCGCCCAAGCAATCGAGCAAAACGAGCCCTGGGGAGTCTGGGGCGGCGAGCTCATCGAGAACGGCCGCGTGGTTGCTGTCAAGCGACCACGCGGACGGCCACCCGTCCATATTCGTCACATGCGCCCCGTTGACGAAGTGCCAATTCCCCGGCACTTAGTGGCATCGGTAGCCTGATGAGGTGACCTTCCCCCGCCAACGCATCGTGCGCTCGCTACTGACCATTTTGGCAGTAGCCGTAGTGAGCGTTGGTGGTGGGTGGCTCCTCAGCGACCGTACCGACAATTCCCCCTCTGACGAAGGAACCGTCACGCTGAGCCCTTCGCTCACCATTGCCGACCCCACTATTGGAACCAATGTTCCAGTCGCGGGAAAACTCTTTCCCACAATCTCATTAGAAAATCTCTCTGGTGAAGATGTTGATTTTTCAACTCTGCGTGGCAAGCCCATGGTGGTGAACTTCTGGTTTTCTACGTGCGAGCCGTGCAAGCGTGAATTCCCTGCATTGCTCAATGCAGCCGCGAAAACACAAGGCGATATCACTTTTGTTGGTGTGAACCCACAAGACACAGCTGTTGCCGCACAAGATTTTGTGGACGAATACACCGACGAGTCAATTCCTTTCATTTATGTGCGTGATCCCAATGGCGAGCTGCTCACAAAGTTAGGCGTCGGCACTTTTCCCATGACACTCTTTGTTGATGCAGGTGGTGTCATTG
>JABMMV010000056.1 GCA_013205145.1 bacterium | reverse complement strand
ATGAAGGTCCGTCCAAGCGTTAAAAAAATTTGTGAAAAATGCAAAGTCATCCGTCGCCACGGCAACGTGATGGTCATTTGCGAAAATCCGCGACACAAGCAGCGCCAGGGCTGACCCCAGGCAATTCAAAAGGAAAAATGATGGCTCGTATTTCAGGCGTCGACATCCCGCGCGAGAAGCGGTTGGAGATTGCACTCACCTATATTTTTGGCGTTGGTCGTTCAACCGCGCTCAAGATGTGCAAAGAACTTGACCTCAATCACAACACACGTGTTCGTGACCTCACCGAGGAAGAAGTCAACAAGATTCGTGGTTTTATTGATGCAAAATTAATTGTAGAAGGCGACCTTCGTCGCGATGTGCAACAAGACATCAAGCGCAAAATTGAAATTGGTAGCTACCAAGGTATTCGCCATCGTAGAGGCTTGCCAGTACATGGTCAGCGCACACACACCAATGCGCGCACACGTAAAGGTCCTAAGAAGACAGTCGCCAATAAGAAAAAGGCAGCGAGGAAGTAATGGCTAAGCCAGCAGCAGGTGGACGTCGTCCACGTAAGCGCGAACGCAAAAACGTCTCAACCGGCGTTGTTCATATCAAGAGTTCTTTCAACAACACCATCGTGTCTATTACCGATACGCAAGGCAATGTCATTTCATGGGCATCTTCTGGCGCAGTTGGTTTCAAAGGTTCACGTAAGTCCACTCCTTTCGCTGCACAAATGGCAGCAGAAAAAGCTGGCAAGGCTGCAATGGAGCATGGTCTTCGTCGCGCTGAAGTGCATGTAAAAGGACCAGGTTCCGGACGCGACACTGCGTTGCGTTCTATCCAGAACCTCGGTATCGAAGTTTCAGGAATTAAAGATGTCACCCCGGTTCCACACAATGGATGCCGTCAGCCAAAGCGTCGGAGGGCATAACTCATGGCTCGCTACACCGGACCAAAGGTGCGCATTTCGCGCCGTCTCAATGTCAACATTTTCGAAAATGAAAAAGGAAGCAAGGCTCTTGAGCGCCGTCCTTTCCCACCAGGCCAACACGGCCGTACCCGTCGTCGTGGTGCAGGCAGTGAATACTTGGCTCAGTTGCAAGAAAAGCAAAAAGCTAAGTACATCTACGGCTTGCTTGAGCGTCAATTCCGCAAAACCTATGAAGAAGCAAACCGTCTTGCTGGGCCAACTGGTGAAAACCTATTGCGTCTTCTTGAACAGCGCCTCGACAACATTGTGTACCGCGCAGGTTGGGCAAGTACACGCCCACAGGCACGTCAATTTGTTAACCACGGACTCATCAACGTCAATGGTAAGCGCGTAGACATTGCATCATTCACGGTGAAAAAAGGCATGGTTATCAGCCTCAGTGAAAAAGCTCGCAACATGATTGTTATTCAGCACAACATCGACGTACTCGACCGGTCAGTGATTGGTTGTTGGAAACAGGCGATGGTGGAAAGCAAGTAACTGTGCGCGACCTGCCACAACGCGAACACATCGATGTCCCCGTCCGCGAACAACTCATCGTTGAGTTGTACTCGAAGTAAACCTCAGTAATTGAAGGAGAGCATCATGCTCGTCATCCAACGTCCAACAATCGAAGCAATCGGAGAACCCGAGAACAACCGCCAGCGTTTTGCTGTTGGTCCACTCGAGCCAGGCTTCGGTCACACCATCGGCAACTCACTACGTCGTACGCTTTTGTCGTCTATCCCAGGTGCTGCCATTACTACGGTGCGTTTCGAAGCTGCTCTTCATGAGTTCGACACCATTGAAGGCATTGCTGAAGACATCACAGAAATCATCTTGAACTTGAAAGACATCGTTGTGGTGTCTGAAAGTGATGAGCCAGTGGTTTTACGTCTCGATGTTAAAGGCCCAGCAGAAGTTCGGTCTGGCGACATTATTTTGCCAACAGGTATTGAAATCTTGAATAAAGACATTCACATTGCTTCGCTGAACGGAAAGGCACAACTCACTGTTGACCTCACCGTGGAGCGTGGTCGTGGTTATGTTTCGAGTGACCGCGATTCAGAGAACCGTGTTATTGGTGTTGTACCTATCGATGCCATTTTCTCACCAGTACGTCGCGTCATGTTCGACATCGAGCCAACACGTGTAGAGCAGTCAACAAACTACGAGCGCCTTGTGCTCGATATTGAAACTGATGGCAGTATCGAGCCACGTGAAGCGCTGTCATCTGCTGGTGCAACCTTGCGTGCACTTGTCGATCTTGTTGCCAGCTTGTCCGATGAACCACAGGGTCTTGAACTCGGTGAAGTAATTGGTCACAACATCGGTTCACCAGACCTCGATCTCGCAATTGAAGACCTCGATCTCTCAGAGCGTCCTCGCAACTGCTTGAAGCGCGCACAGGTCAATACCATCGGCGAGTTGCTTATGAAGAGCTACGACGATCTTTTGAATATCACCAACTTTGGGCAAAAGAGCCTTGACGAAGTAATCGCCAAGCTCGACGAGCGCGGGTTGACATTGCGCCCATAAGCGCAACGTTTCCATTAACAATCATTCGGTACTAAAGGACTAGTCATGCCAGCAACACCACGTCGTTCAAAGCGCTTCGGCGGCAGCGCATCTCATCAGCGCCTTCTTTTGGCAAACCTTGCTGCATCGCTTTTTGCAGCCGAGGGCATTGTTACTACAGAAGCGAAGGCCAAGGCATTGCGC
The DNA here is from genome assembly GCA_013205145.1 of bacterium. Taxonomy (GTDB): domain Bacteria; phylum Actinomycetota; class Acidimicrobiia; order Acidimicrobiales; family Ilumatobacteraceae; genus F1-20-MAGs119. Next base: position 16,188 of record JABMMV010000056.1, on the reverse strand, counting down.
CCCATTGCCGAAAAACTCATTACCAAAGCGAAAAAGGCTCAAGAAGAGTCTCCAATGCGAGTTCACCGCATTCGTCAAATTCAGGGTTACCTCGGTGACAAAGAAATGACCAACAAGTTGGTGAATGAAGTTGCACCTCGTTACACACAACGTAATGGTGGCTACATCCGCATTTTGAAGCTCGGTGAGCGTCACGGTGACAATGCTCCAATGGCGCGTATTGAACTTGTGTAATCCGCAAGTAGACCGTTTCGGTTGAACAACAATCATGAATACAAACACTGAGCCCGCCTTACGGCGGGCTCGTTTGTTAGTTGCGTACAACGGGGCCGCCTTTCATGGTTTTGCTCTTACTCCCGGAACAGTCACCATTGCCCAGACCTTGAATGACACCATCGAGCAAATCACTGGTAGCCCAGTTGCAGTATTGGGTGCAGGACGAACCGATGCAGGTGTGCACGCTTGGGGGCAAGTGGTGCATGTAGATCTTGCAGACACCACAGATCTCGGCCGCTTGGTTTTTAGTATGAACTCATTACTTGACCCCGACATTGTTATTCGCGAATCGGTGTGGGTCTCACAAGATTTCGATGCGCGTCATTCGGCTTTATGGCGTGAGTATCGCTACACAGTTTTGAATGCACCGGTCAACAACCCATTTCTCGCAGCAACAAGTTGGTATGTTCGCCGGCCACTTTCAGTGCCACTCATGCAACTTGCAACCGATTCACTTATTGGTCTTCATGATTTTTCCTCGTTTTGCCGACAACCACAGCAGTCAGGTGTGAACCGCAATGCTGAGAGCCCATCAATGATGCGCCGCGTACATGTTGCACAGTGGCACGATGCGGGTAATGGAATTCTCACGTTCGATATACGCGCAAATGCTTTTTGTCATCAGATGGTGCGTTCCATCGTGGGCACACTGGTTGATGTTGGCCTCGGCCGTCGTAAAGCCGGAGAAATGTCAGGAGCTTTGCGCGCAATGAGTCGATTAAATACGCCTCATATTGCCCCTCCACAAGGGCTGTGCTTAATGGACGTGGGGTATCTCTCATGAACTCGTTGCGCATTCTCATTGGCTCTACGCCTGTTGGCCCGTTAGGTTCTGGAATTGGTGGCGGTGTTGAACTGACGTTGCATAATTTGGTTTTAGGTTTAAGTGCTCGTGGACATCGTGTTGAAGTAATGGCGCCAGAAAACTCACTCCATGTAGGTCAACACACACACCACATTGCAGGAACACTGCAACCTCTCGGACATCTTGCACAACGAGATGAGGCAATTTGTATTCCACCGCGTTCAGTTCTCGCAAATATGTGGGCCTTTGCTCGTGAACAACAATATCGATTCGATGTCATTGTGAACCTTGCATACGATTGGTTGCCGATGTATATCAGCAATACATTTCAGGTGCCCATTGCACATTTGGTGTCAATGGCATCAATTACTGATGCGATGGATGATGCCATTCATGAGCGATTGTTGAACGCACCTTTTTCAGTAGCAATGCACAGTAAGGCCCAAGCAGAGACCTTTGCATTAGGTCACCTGGCACGCGTTATCGGAAGTGGTGTAGCTGTGGAACGTTATGATTTCGTTGAACATGTGGCCGACAATGCTCCCTTGGGGTTCATCGGTCGCGTGTCGCCAGAAAAAGGAATCTTGGATGTGTTTCACATTGCGGCCGTTACGAAGAGGCATGTGAAGGTATGGGGGCTCATGCAAGACACTTTGTGCTGGGAAGAAGCGCACCAGGCGTACCCCAGTGCCAATGTCACCTATGAAGGGTTCTTGCCCACCGATCAACTGCAAGCCGAGGTGGGGCAGTGTGCGGCTGTGCTCATGACCTCAAAATGGGTCGAGGCCTTTGGCAATGTGGCCATTGAAGCAATGGCCTGCGGAGTCCCTGTGGTGTCGTACCGCCGGGGAGGGCCAAGCGAGGTCATACTTCATGGGGAAACCGGTTATCTGGTGGAACCAGACGATATAGCGGAGATGGTGGCTGCGCTGGAGGGGGTGCCAGCCCTGTCGCGTCAGAAGTGCCGCACCCATGTGGAAACGGAGTTTTCGACCAATGCTTTTGCGGTCCGCAGCGAACTGTGGCTGCGGGAGGCGGTACGGCAGTTTCATGCGGTTTCATGAGGGCAGATTGCCGAATTGGGCCGAACGCCCCTATCCTTTAACAGCCCCGATCTGTCAGGTTCGGTGGCCATCGACAAGGCTTCTTCGAGGCTCAGAAAGAAAAACGAAGTACAACAATGCGTACATATTCTCCCAAAGCATCTGAAATCACTCGCGCTTGGCACGTCATCGACGCTGAAGGCATGGTCCTTGGTCGTATTTGCACCGAAGCTGCTCGCTTATTGCGCGGAAAGCACAAAACAACTTTCGCTCCACACATCGACACTGGCGATCACGTCGTCATCATCAACGTCGACAAGGTTGTTCTTACCTCGGGTAAAGCCGACAAAGAAATGTTCTATCGCTACAGCGGCTACCCAGGTGGTCTGAAGAGCGAAACCTATGCACAGTTGTTGGGTCGTAAGCCTGCAGAAGCAGTTCGTTTGTCTGTGAAAGGCATGTTGCCAAAAGGTCCACTTGGTCGTCAGCAAATGACCAAGCTCAAAATATATGCCGGTGCAGATCATCCACATACCGCACAAGCACCAACTCCAATTGTTTTTGCTCACGCAAAAGCCCGTTAATTTTTCGTCCGTCTCACTCGCACTCGTATCAAAGGAATCACCGTGGCAACAAAGCCTCTCACCCAAACAACTGGTCGTCGTAAAGAAGCTGTTGCACGCGCGCGTTTGCGTTCCGGTACCGGTGTAGTAACAGTTAACGGACGCACATTTGAAGATTATTTCCCCATGGCAACACAGCGCATGGTTGTTGTTGAAGCTCTTCGTGTCACAAATGCTGAAACGACATACGACATCGATGCAACGATGCACGGTGGCGGTGTAAATGGCCAAGCCGGTGCATTGCGTATGGCCATTGCACGTTCACTCATTGAACTCGATGAAGAACTTCGTCCAGTACTGAAAAAAGCAGGACTCCTCACGCGCGACTCACGCCGCAAGGAAAGCAAGAAATACGGCCTCAAGAAGGCACGTAAAGCCCCTCAGTTCACCAAGCGCTAAAGAACTTGCTGCGGTTCGGCACCGACGGAGTTCGTGGCGTTGCACTTCGCGACATCACAACTCATGCCGTTCAGTTATACGCTCGCGCCGCTGCGCGCGAACTTCACTGTTCCCTTTTTGTCGTTGGCTACGACACCCGTGAATCAAGCGTGCAACTTGCGCGCGCAGTAGAGGCTGGTTTTATTGCAGAAGGTGCAGAGGTTCTGTGGGCCGGAATGTGCCCGACTCCAACGGTTGCCTTCTTTGCCGAACATTGTCAGGCAGGGGCGGCCGTTATTACCGCCTCGCATAACCCGTATACAGACAATGGGTTGAAGTTTTTCGGTGAGGGGGGAATGAAGCTCACCGACGAAGAAGAGTTGCGTATTCAAAATACTTATGAGTCGCTCGTGCAAAGTGAAACTGTAGAGGTCGCCAATGGTGGTGCTGGGGAAGTGGCGCTAGATCTCGATGCATATTGTGCACATATTTGTGCCTCAATCACAGAAGTTGCTACAGAAATCAAACTTGTTGTTGATTGTGCAAATGGCGCCATGAGCGAAGTGGCGCCACGTGTGTTTAAAAAATTGGGTATTTCCCCAAGTTTTATTCACTGCTCACCCGATGGAAAAAATGTTAATGAAGCATGTGGTGCAGCCCACCCAGATTCATTAATGAAAGAAGTAATTCGCAGTAAGGCAGACATAGGAATTGCATTTGATGGTGATGGTGACCGCGTCATTGCAGTTGATGGCAATGGCGAAGTGATAAATGGTGATCAACTCATTGCTCTTTTTGTACTGCAATTAAAAGCTCGTAATGCTCTTGTAAACAACACTGTTGCAGTAACAGTAATGACAAATATGGGTTTTCATATTGCCATGCAAGACGCAGGCATCAATGTAATCACAACACCTGTGGGTGACCGGTCAATTTTATTAGCGTTACAAGAAGCAAAAGCCTGTTTGGGTGGTGAACAAAGTGGCCACATTATTTTCACACAACATGCAACTACTGGCGATGGCCTACTAGCTGCTGTGCAGCTCCTTTCCGTGCTTCACTCTCGGCAACAAAGTTTGCAAGAAGCTTCACAAGAAGTAATGAAGTCACTTCCGCAAGTGCTTATTAATGTGCCGATACAGAGTGGTGTCACACCGCAAGATCTATTAGTTCAGCATCGCGCAGCAATTTCCGAGGTGGAACAGTTACTAGTCGGCAAGGGGCGACTGTTGGTGCGCACTAGTGGAACTGAACCTCTTGTGCGGGTCATGGTAGAGGCTCAAACATCTGCAGAAGCCCAAAAATATGCTGAACGTATTGCCCATATATTGAGCCACTCTGCTTCCGGGCAAGACAGGTAAAGTACAACTATGTGTGGAATTATTTGTGTACTGAGCCGCAAAGGCGATCGCGCAACTCCCACACCAGATCACATTTTCAATCTCTTCCTCGCGGCACAAGCCCATATTGAACGTGCTTCCACCGATTTCGCCAGCGCAGAACATGCTGCCGAGGCGTTAGAGGCAATTAACACATTGCTCAAAGGCGATGCAGGGGTTCGCGCCATGGTGGGCAGCCATGAATTGGTCGATGGCGTTCATAGCGCCCTCGTGAAATTAGCCCCTCAAGTAGAGAAGTACGAAGCCTCTTTAGAGGCGAGCCAAGACGCTCATCTCATTGAAAATGCATCACACACTGTTTCTGCAATTAAAGATGCGCTGTGGTCTATTGCCGAAGACCGCCTACGCACCGCACGCGAGGTTTCACTTCTCGCAGGAATGCATGCATCTGAGGAATCGTTACATGGTTATCTCTCGATTCAGCAGGCTCTCTCTGCTATCGATCGTATGGAAGTGCGCGGTAGAGATTCTGCAGGTATCGGTGTAGTGGTATGGGGTCACGGTCTTACTGAAGATGTTGTTTTGGGCGACGATGCATTACGAAACGCATTTATGCCGCGGAATGAAGACACTCTCTTTACGTCACGTTCGGTCCGTGTTGAAGGTGATGCTTGGGTATTTGTTTACAAAGCCGCAGCAGAAATTGGTGAGCTAGGCGACAATACAAAAACAATGCGGCAACATATTTTGCAAGATACGTTGTTGCGGCGCGTGGTCTCGGCCAAAAATGCTCGGGTCAGCATTATTGGGCATACTCGCTGGGCAAGTGTCGGAATTATTTCTGAGCCGAATGCGCATCCTGTTACTGGTGAGGAAATAAATAAAAAACAGCCTTTGGTATTGGCAGTTTTAAATGGCGATGTCGATAACTACGCAGATCTCAAAGTGGAACACGATATTTCGGTTGCTGCTTCCATCACAACCGATGCCAAAGTGATTCCTAGTTTGATTGCCCGTGGTTTGCAAGCAGGTCAACCACTACAACAGAGCTTCCTCAATGCGGTAACACAGTTCGATGGCTCGGTTGCCATTGCTGCATTAAGCATTGATCACCCCGACAGTGTGATGCTTGGATTACGAGGTAGTGGCCAGGGTATGTGTATCGGGCTCGCCGAAGACCGATTTATCGTAGCCAGTGAACCTTATGGAACTGTTGAAGACACAGTCAACATTGTGCGCATGGACGGCGAGTCACTGGTGTCACCCGACCAGCCCGCAAGTCGTGGGCAGATCATTCAACTTTTAGCAAGTGATGCTGGAAATGTAAATGGTATACAACGCGTCAGTTATGACGGATCCGCTCTGCCAGTTACAGGTGGTGACGTTGTCGATGCAGGAGTGACTACACGCGATATTGATCGTGGAACCTCACCGCACTTTTTATTGAAGGAAATTCTTGAGGCTCCGGAAAGCTTTCGTAAAACATTGCGCGGTCGTATTCATGAAAACGACAGCATCTGTGAAGCAGATCTTGATGAAGATGTATTGCCGAAAGAACTGTTCAATTTATTGGTCGCTCGCAAAATACGTCGTATTCGAATAATTGGCCAAGGAACCGCTGCTGTCGCCGGAAGCAGCATGGTGGCGCTACTCAATTCATTGTCAGAAGAAGCGTTCGATATAGATGCGTTGACGGCAACCGAATTCTCCGGGTTTGGCCTCTTGCCCGATATGAGCGACACGTTGGTTGTTGCAGTGAGCCAAAGTGGAACCACAACCGACACCAATAGAACTGTTGATCTAGCGCGAGCCCGTGGCGCTCACATTATTGCAATCGTGAATCGTCGAAACTCCGACCTCGCGATGCGTGCTGATGGCGTGTTGTACACATCTGATGGTCGCGATATCGAAATGAGCGTGGCAAGTACAAAAGCTTTTTATGCACAAGTGGCAGCTGGTGTTTTGCTTTCGTGCGCCATTTCTGCCGCAGCTGGGGTGGGGAGTAATCAAGCTCGACATCGTGTATTGAATTCACTGAAGTCCATTCCTGATGCGATGCGAGAAGTCATTCGCGAACGGCCACGCATTGCCGAGGCGGCACAGCGGTTCGCGCCGGCGAAAAGATATTGGGCTGTTGTGGGAAATGGACCCAACGCAGTTTCTGCAAACGAAGTGCGTATCAAACTTTCTGAATTGTGCTACAAATCAATTTCTTGTGACATCACAGAAGATAAAAAGCATATTGACCTTTCCTGTGAGCCAATGATTTTGGTTTGCGCTGCCGGGCTCGTTGGAGGAACCGCTGCAGACGTGGCAAAGGAAATTGCCATTTACAAGGCGCATAAGGCAACCCCAATTGTTGTCGCAACACGAGGCGACCAACGATTCGACGCCGCATCTGCGGTCTTAATGGTTCCAGAAGTAGATGCATCGGTTGCTTTCATACTTTCGGCGATGGTTGGGCATCTCTTTGGGTACGAAGCTGCACTTGCAATCGATGCCACTGCCCGACCTCTTCGTGAAATTCGCGAGTCCATCAAAGAAATCGCGAGTGCTTACGCAGAGCCAATTCAGGCCGTTTCTCACATTCGCCGTCATGCAGTTCAGCCCGCAGGACGATTCTTTGATTCCCTCTCTATGGGGCAATACGACGGAACCCTTGAAGCATCTTCTGCAGTGCGCCTCACTTCAATTCTCTACGATGTCTTGTCGAAAGATCCAATTGATGCGTATCAGCGTCACTCTGGGAAAGTAGTCACACCAGCAGTTTTGCTGGACGATCTCATTAATTCATTAACGAAGGCAATAGATGAATTGACACGTCCAATTGACGCAATCAAGCATCAGGCAAAAACGGTGACGGTAGGAATTTCACGTAACGATGAAGGTCTCATGGATAGAGCCTTAGTGCAAGCAGTATTGGCTGCAGGTGTCTCGCGAGATCGTCTTGCGTATCGCACTCTCAAGATCCTTGCCGATCTCGATGCTGCCGTTACATCGGTAAATGGTTTCACGAGGTACGGCATTGATGGCAGTGAAACAGATGAAGCAAACATTTCCATCATTGAACGTGGTGGTATTTCCGTCAATTTGAAATCTCGAGTAGATGGAATTACTCGCTTGGTAGGAACAAAACATCGCGTAGCAAGCAATCAGGAAGTATTAGTTGCTCGTGGAAGATCAGACAACCGAACTGTTATTTTCATACCAGAATTGAAGTCTGGTGAAACAACAGGAATCACATTGCTGCATGTCACCTTCGCACAACGACTGAGCGCGAGCGTAATGAAATCTGTTTTGCAGGGTTATGACGATCGCTATAACCGCCTTGTCGACTGGGTAAAAGAAACCGAAAGTGAATTCCGCGACGATCTACTTGCAGACATTGATGTTGTCGATGCTCTCATATTGCCTATCTCAGAAACTGCAAATCGGTGGCGGGCTAAGCAATCATGATTGGCCTTGGGGTAGATGCTGTAGATATTGAACGCTTTCGTGAAGTGCTGAGCCGTACCCCTTCATTGAAGACTCGAGTATTTACGAGTGCAGAGTTAGAACTAGCCGACACACGTAAAGATGCAACAGCATCGTTGGCCGCTCGATTCGCCGTACGAGAGGCAACCATGAAAGCACTCGGTGTGGGTTTAGGGGCATTCGATTTTCATGATGTTTCGGTGCGCAAAGCTCCTACGGGTGCTCCAGAACTCATCGTTTCCGGTCGGGCTCAGGAACTTGCTGAACAACTGGGAATTACGCAGTGGCGTGTATCTCTGAGCCATACGCACATTGTTGCTGTGGCGGTCGTTGCCGCATCGTAATAGCGCCGTACGCTAAAGGCATGGAGGCCGTCTTTACCCCAGAGCAGATGCGATACATCGATGCTCATAGTGCGGTAGATGTTGCTGTATTTATCCGTCAGGCTGGCTTTGCGGTTGCACAGGTTGCTTTACGCATGCTCGGCGGCTCATATGGCAAGCACGTGGTCGTTCTGGCAGGAAAAGGCAACAATGGCGAAGACGGAAGAGTTGCCAGTGAATTTTTGCGCACGCGAGGCATCAAGGTTTCGTTGTTTGCATCAAATGAAATACCTCCACAACTTCCAGAATGTGATTTAGTGATCGATGCTGTTTATGGCACAGGTTTGCGTGGTGAATTTTTTGCTCCAATCACGAATGCTCCTGTTCTTGCAGTCGATATTCCCAGTGGAGTTGACGCAATAACTGGTGAGTGCCGTGGCATTCCATTCGTCGCACAACAAACGGTGACATTTGGTGCGTTGAAGCCGGGAATTGTCTTGCAGCCAGGGCGCACACATGCCGGTGTTGTTACCGTGGCATCGTTAGATCTACCGTTGAATTTGGGCCAACACGTAGATGAGAAAACAATGAATGTAGTGACACGCGGCGATATTGAACAATGGATTCCATCGCGAGCACCAACAACACATAAATGGAAATCAGGAGTTCGTGCAATTGCAGGGAGCAGAACGATGATGGGTGCCGCCCAACTCAGTTGTGCGGCTGCGTATAAAGCAGGTGCAGGCATTGTGCACTTGTCATCTGTAGGTGGTGTGCCTGAAACAATTGCCCCGCTTGAAGTGGTGTATCGGCCAGTTTCAGAACTCCATTGGGCCGACCAATGCTTGTCCGATATTGAACGCTTTGCATCTGCCCTCATCGGACCAGGTCTGGGTCGTGGCGATGAGCTTGTAGACGAAGTTTTTCATTTTGTGTCGCATTGCTCGGTGCCGTTGGTCATCGACGGAGACGGTTTACAAATACTTGCGTCGTCGCGAGATGGCCAGCGCAGAAATATGACCAACTTTTTTGCTCAGCGCACTGCGGAAACGGTACTTACTCCTCATGACGGTGAATTCAGTGCCCTCACGGGGGAGCGTCCGAGTGCGGATCGCATTGCAGATACGCGTAAGGCAGCAGCAACCCTGAAAGCAGTAGTTCTCTTGAAAGGTTCCACCACTGTGGTTGCAGAACCTAGCGGAAATGTATTTTGCATCACCAACGGCGATGCCCGACTAGCAACAGCAGGGTCGGGTGACGTCTTAACAGGGGTAATTGCAGCCTTACTTGCCATGGGGCTAAACGCTTTTCATGCAGCAGCAGCCGGAGCATTTATCCATGGAAATGCATTAGAGCGGCTTCCCGAATACGGTGTGGTGGCATCAGACATTGTTCAAGAAATTCAGGTTGGTGGCTATGGGTGTATCTAATGTAAATCGCTGGGCATGGGCTGAAGTCGACCTCGCTGCTTATACCCACAATATTGAGTATCTGAAATCTCTTGTGGCACCGGCAGAAGTGTGGGCGGTTGTTAAAGCAAATGCCTACGGCCACGGCGCAGTACCTATTGCGAAATCTGCACTCACTGCGGGTGCTTCTGGGCTATGTGTTGCTCTGGCTAGTGAAGTTGCAGAACTCAGAAATGCTGGCGTGCAGGCCCCGATACTTGTTCTGAGCCAGCAACCTTATGAATCGCTCACTATTTTGTTGCAGCTAGCGGCAACACATACGGTCTATTCAATTGAGTATGTCGACGAGCTGGTGAAGCATGCAACCGCATTAGGAGTATCACAAGTTCCTGTGCACATAAAAATTGATACAGGCATGCATCGTGTTGGTGTAGCACCGCAGTTGCTCATGGAGCTCGTTCAACATGTGCAAAAACTTTCTCCACGCATTGTGCTTGAAGGAATCTATACACACTTCGCAAATGCAGATGTGCCCGACCATCCAGCGAACAATGAACAAAATCGTTTGTTTGCAGAGTCTCTTCATCAGTTAGGGCATCTGTCAGAAAGTCTCAAAATTCATAGTTGCAATTCCGCCGCGGCAATACGTTTCCCACAGGAAAGGCGATCATTGGTTCGTATAGGAATTTCAAGTTATGGCCTCAGCCCAGGGCCAGAACTCAACGACGACTGCCGCGAGTTAGAGCCAGTGATGTCTCTGAAGGCTCGGGTGTCACATGTTCATGTTGTGCAACCTGGTCAGGGTGTGTCGTACGGGCACCGGGCAATAGCCGAAGAGGAATGTGTTGTTGCAACCATTCCGTTGGGGTACGCCGACGGTGTGCCGCGCAAGTTATGGAGCGAGGGCGCAGAGGTTCTCATTGGTGGAAGGCGTTTCCCCATCATGGGGGTCATCACAATGGACCAACTCATGGTGAATTGTGGGCCAGTAGGGCATTATCAGGTAGCGGTAGGCGATGAAGTGGTTTTCATTGGGAAGCAAGGGTCTGAAGTCATTACGGCAACCGATTGGGCTAATGCATTGGGCACCATTGCATATGAAGTTACTTGTGGCATTGGTGCTCGCATTGAACGCCAATACGTTGAAGTGCATCACTAGCATCTGAAGTACATCTCTTTATGAATTTATTTGCTTCTTCTCCCATTGCGACGCGCGAAATTGCTGCAGTAGTTGCTTCGTATTTACGCCTCGGCGACACCGTGGTACTTGCGGGTGAAATGGGAGCCGGAAAAACTTTGGTGGCACAGGGTATTTGTGCGGCGCTCGGAGTTACCGACCCAGTGACATCACCCACATTTAACTTGGTGCACTCATATGCGGGCAACGATGCAATGGTGCACCACGCCGATCTTTATCGCTTAAAAAATAGAGACGAAATTGCTGACCTAGCACTCGAAGAGTTCTCTCAACAAGGAGGCATAGTCCTCATTGAATGGGGAGACGTAGGTGACGACATCATTGGTGAGCATCTTGAAATTCGTATTTCGCTTGGTGAACAAGATGAATCACGCGATATTGAAATTCGTGCAGTGGGGAAGCGCTGGGAACTTCGTTGGCCACGTTTGGTTGCAGCGACCAAGTTGTTTGCAAGTGCCGATGCAGAGTGGGTTGACCAATGAAAATTTTGGGCATCGATACCTCGAGCGAACAGGTAAGTGTTGCTGTAGGAGATGACGTGAGCATCTCTGCAAGTTTTCAACTTGCGAGCGATCGGCGTCATGTGGAATCTCTTATTCCTGCCATAGAACTTCTTTTGCGCAATATCGGAATCAGCATTCACGAACTCAGTGCTATTGCAGTAGATCTTGGCCCCGGACTCTTCACCGGAATGCGAGTGGGAATTACTACAGCACTGACGTTGTCAGACATAGCTGAACTTCCTCTTATTGGCTTAGATAGCTTGCAGGTTCTTGCCCATGGCATAGAGCGTGTCGCATTGCAGGAATTAGATGATGCAGAAATTGTTGTACCAATTCTTGATGCACGGCGAAACCAGGTGTACTGGTCGATGCATCGTATTGATCACGCGTTAGGTGGGTTGTTGGAAGAGATACGAGAACCACGTGTCGGTGAGATTGAAGAGCTTATTGAAGATCTACTCGATAGGTCACAAAGATCAGTTGTGCTGGGAACTGGTGCAGTGAAATATGCAGAGTCTCTTGTTGAAGTTCCCGATCTCGCACTTCTTGGGGAGCGCACTGGAGTACAGAATTTTGCGTTCAATCCGCACCTTCCCCATGCGTCAACTCTCGTATCACTTGCGGCCAAGAAGTATGCCGCAGGTCGTATTCAAGGTGACCCTATTGCGCCCATTTATTTACGTGCTCCCGATGCGGAAATTCAGTGGTTAACACGGTGAGCATCATGAGAAAGCCAGATGAACTGCGCATACCTGTGCTCGACATTGTGCCAATGCGTCGGAAGCACTTGAAAGCAATCATGCCCATAGAAGAAGTGGTGTACCCCCGCCCGTGGACGCTCGGAGTGTTTCATGCCGAGATCGAGCTCGTGCGCCGCGAACAGCGCTTCTACATCATTGGTGAAATTGGTGAAGAACTAGTGGGGTACGGCGGGTTGTTGTTTACTCCAGACGATGCTCATATCACCAATATTGCAGTTCACCCGGAATGGCAACGGCGTGGAATTGCCACAGATCTTTTATTGGAACTTGCATGGAAAGCTCGCGAACGCGAATGCCAAGCACTCACGCTAGAAGTGCGAATGAGCAACACTCCTGCGCAAGAGCTGTACAAGCGATTTGGTTTTGCACCAGCAGGCGTGCGAAAAAAATATTATGAAAATGTTGAAGACGCCATGGTGATGTGGTGCCATGAGGTGAGCAGCCCTGAGTACGGTGCGCGGTTGCGGGAAATTGAAATGGAACGCGCCAATGCACATAGATAATTCAACTGTCGTGCTCGGTATCGAAAGCAGTTGCGATGAAACTGCAGCTGCAATTGTGATGGGTGGAAACGATGTTCTTTCTTCGGTCGTATCTAGCCAAATTGATATCCACGCAAAATTTGGTGGCGTTGTTCCTGAAGTAGCTAGCCGTGCACACCTTGAACTGATGCAGCCCGTTATTAATGAGGCAATTCAACTGGCAGGCATTGGTGCGGAACGCATTAATGCAGTTGCAACCACCATCGGCCCTGGTCTTATTGGTGCGCTCCTTGTGGGTGTCTCTGCAGGTAAGGCAATGGCCTACGGTTTAGATGTTCCCTTTATTGGCGTTAATCATCTTGAAGCACATCTCTATGCAGCACTTCTCGAAGAACCTCATTTGCCGTTCCCCGCGGTGGTGCTTTTGGTGTCAGGTGGAAACACCTTGCTCATTCACATGACGGCTCCTGGCGAGTACTCACTATTGGGAGCAACAATTGATGATGCCGCTGGCGAAGCATTCGACAAAATAGCTCGTTTTCTCGACATCGGGTATCCGGGTGGGCCTGCCATTGATGCTGCAGCACAATTGGGAAACCCGCAGAGTATTGAATTTCCAAGAGCAATGTTGCACGACGGGCTCGATTTTTCCTTCAGTGGTCTAAAGACATCGGTCATTAACTATGTGCGCAAAAATCCGGATGTTGCTTCACATGACATCGCAGCTTCATTTCAATGTGCGGTGGTCGATGTGCTCGTAGTAAAAACATTAAGAGCAGCACAACAAGTTGGTGCAAAAAGTATTGTCCTCGGTGGAGGAGTAGCTGCAAACTCTTTGTTGCGTAGTGAAATGCAACGAGTGGGCAGCGGGGCTGGCTTCCATGTGGCATTACCCAGCAAGGCAATGTGTACCGACAACGCAGCAATGATTGCTTCAGCGGGTTGGTATCGACTGCGAGATCACGGGCCATCTGGCCTTGATATTGGTGCTATCCCGCATCTCTCGCTCACCGGTTCTACTGTGCGTGGTAACCGTGGAGAGAGAAAGTGAAAACGATCTCATGTTAAAACTTGGTTCGCACACACTTCAGATACCTGTGGTCTTGGCGCCAATGGCTGGCGTCACCAATGCACCATTTCGCTCACTGTGTCGACAGTTTGGCCCTGGGCTCGTGTACGTGAACGAAATGGTGATGGCTACTGGCTTAGTACTCAGCAGTGCCAAATCGCAGCGTCTCATTACCTTTAGCCCCGATGAAGATCTGCGCAGCGTTCAACTGTATGGGTCAGATCCAGAAATGATGGGACGCGCAGTTGCGCAACTTGTTGCCAATAAAGCTGTTGACCATATTGATCTCAATTTTGGTTGCCCTGCGGCCAAGGTGACTCGCAAGGGTGGCGGAGCAGCAGTGCCACTGAAGAAAAACTTATTGCGCGCCATCATTCGTGCTGCAGTAAGTGAAGGCAAAAAAGGCGGCATTCCGGTCACCTGTAAATTCCGCATGGGAATTACTGATGACCTGTTGACATATTTGCATACGGCAGAAATTGCTGGCGAAGAAGGCGTTGCATGGGTTGCTTTGCACGCTCGAACTGTTGAACAGCATTACGCAGGGCAAGCTCGTTGGCCGGCTATTGCCACCTTGAAGTCACACTTCCCCGATCTGCAAGTACTGGGCAACGGTGATATTTGGGATGCACACGATGCAGTGAAGATGATGGAACAAACAGGATGTGATGGCGTTGTAGTTGGTCGAGGGTGTCTTGGGCGACCATGGTTATTTCGCGATCTTGTCAATGTATTTTCAGGGCGCGACATTCAACCCACACCGCTGCTCGGTGAAGTGGTCGATGTCATGTTGCAACATGCACGCATGCTTGATGCACATGCCACTACTGCGTTACCTGGTGAAAACATTCGCGGTGCAAAAGAATTTCGTAAACATGCTGGCTGGTATCTCACGGGGTACCCCGTTGGCGGCGAAGTACGCAGGAGAGCATCAAATTGCTCAACCGTTCAAGAGTTAGAAGAACTCTTTGAAGATGTAGATCGCAGTATTGCAATTGTTGAAGGTGGCGAACGCTTTACACGAGGACATACCAATGGCCCCATTAAAGTTGCATTGCCACCTGGGTATCTCGACAGTCTTGATGACATGGTTGTCCCCGATGACAACAACGAGATGCAACTCAGCGGCGGATAAGAAATATGCGTGTTGTCCTTGCTTCGCGCTCACCGCGCCGACGTGATTTATTAGAGCGCATCGGAATTTTTCCTGAGGTGATGCCGGCAAATATTGATGAATCACAACGCGCGAATGAATCTGCAACTCATTATGTGCAGCGCCTCTCGCAGGAAAAGGTGCAAAAAATTGCAGATGAGTTGGGCGTGACCAGCGATGTTGTCTTTCTTGGTGCCGACACATGTGTGGAACTTGACGGAGTTGTGCATGATCAGCCGGAAGATCGGGAAGCAGCGCGACGCACATTGAGCATTTTGTCAGGCCGTACACACCAGGTGCATACAGCTGTTACCTGCTTGTCTGAAAAGGGGAGCACCACCATCATCGACACCGCTCGGGTCACCATGGTGCCTATTTCGACCCATCTCATGGAGTGGTATCTCGATACGGGGGAGTCGTATGGCAAAGCAGGTGCATATGGAATGCAGGGTTTCGGGGGTGTGCTCGTGGAGCGGGTTCAGGGGTCGATGTCGACCGTGATTGGGCTCCCACTTGCCCCTACCGCCCATCTTTTACGGGTTCTCGGCGCGGTATGTCCCGATTTGCGGGACATACCGCGCCGAGAACCCTCCTCTTAGGTTTTGGTGAGCACTCGGGGTTGCGGTTGTTAACCGACCAAAACTGGCCGTATCATTGGCACTCACTCCTTGCGAGTGCTAACGCCTTGCGGCGTGAGTGCGCACAGAGTGAACCGTTACCCATATACATCAGCGCCATTGGAGGCCTGCGACATGAACCTTAAGCCCTTGGACGACCGTATTGTCGTGAAGCCAAACGAAGCCGAGCAGACCACTGCCTCGGGTCTCGTCATCCCCGACACTGCCAAAGAAAAGCCCCAGCAGGGCACCGTACTCGCCGTTGGCCCAGGCCGCTGGAGCGATGACACAGGCAAGCACTCAGCGCTCGACATCAAAGTTGGCGACACAGTTTTGTATAGCAAGTACGGCGGTACTGAAGTGACTTTTGGTGGAGACGATCTCCTCATTCTCACCAGCCGTGACGTTCTCGCCATTGTGGCGAAGTAAGGCGTAGCAATGTCAAAAATTCTCAAGTTCGACGAAGAAGCACGTCGCGCACTTGAAGCCGGTGTGAACAAATTGGCCGATGCGGTCAAGGTGACACTCGGACCAAAGGGACGCAACGTAGTTCTCGACAAAAAATTTGGTGCACCAACCATCACCAACGACGGCGTTTCTATTGCGAAAGAAGTAGAACTCGAAGACCCATTTGAAAACATGGGTGCACAGTTGGTGAAAGAAGTTGCAACAAAGACCAACGATGTAGCCGGTGACGGCACTACAACTGCAACAGTTCTTGCTCAGGCCATGGT
>JABMMV010000055.1 GCA_013205145.1 bacterium | reverse complement strand
GACCTCATCCTTATCAGGGATGCGCTCTAACCGACTGAGCTATAGCCCCGCACGTATGCAGGTGGTGAAGCCTAACGGTCGAGGGCGTTTCCCTCAACCACACGTTGCACGACTTCTTCTTCTAAGACAGAAACCCGCACTCCCCCCACCAAGTCGGCAATGAGGTTGAAAACTGCCGCCACTACGACGGCAAGACCGGTGAGTAAAAAGACCAGGAATAAGCCCAAGATCCACAAATTATGGAAGATTTGGCCCCCGTCAAAGCGAAAAGTCTCCCATCCGAAGGACTCCATAAAGCGCTCCACGTTGTCGACCGTGCCCGTTGCGTTGGCCACGTTCCAGATCAAAATGCTTGAAATGAGGACCATCACATAGAGCGCGAAGTGGAAAACGAGGGTGACTTTGAAAACGCTCCATGGGTCGATGTCGCGCACCACACGGTTGACCCGGCGCACGCGAGGTGCGGGAGTGAGTGATTTTTCGAGCGAACGGCGAGCCACGGAGTCAGTCTATGGCGCTATCGCACCCTCATTTGCGTAATGCCTCAAGGTCGGCGCTGAGGTTTCTTCCCCTGGCATAACCGCGTTCGTTAATCAACTGCACCGCCCGTACACACCGAGCCCACTCGTCTGCATCGGCAATGTCTGCGAGGTTTCGCAGGTCTTGATGGTCGGTCTCCCGACCAGGTGAAACTGACAAAAGTTTGAGAGCAATGAGGTGTCCGATGCGGGCAACTGGGAGAACAGTTCCTCGCACAACTTCCAGTCGCTGAGCGTCTTTTACTATTTCCGCTTCCACTCCAGATGAAGCAACTAGTAAATCAATGCTGGTGCCATCTGTATTCAACAACCTCGTCATAGCAAGTCGTTCAACCGCTTCTTGTTCGACAACTGCAGCGATCTGAAATCCACGTTCTACCAAAGACTGCATCAACAATTCTGCGCGCGCATCGTTGTCTACTGCAATAGCAAGGTCAACGTCTCGCGTGAACCGAGGGTCGCAGTACACCGACACCGCTAGTCCTCCCACTAGGCAACCTTCAACGCCTTCTTGCTTCAGCAACACCAACGCATCTGCTGCCGCTGAAATCAAACTCATCGGACCCTAATTCGGCCCGGGGAATCGAGTGGGCGATCTTGGATCCACTGTGCGAGCAAGACTTCGATCTCTGTGTCTTGCATTCCTGGATTCTGACGCCTCAATTGTTCGCGTTTGAGAGCGAGGCCTTCCAAATAAAGGACGTCTACCGCAGCCAATATTTCGGACATGCTCACAGTCTATGGCGCTATTGCGCCCTCACTTGCGTAACTCACGGCTCGTTCACGCCCGTATTGCACCCACACCTCTACCGATTGCAAGAGTGGGCCTAAACGACGAAAGGAAATGAGGTCGGCGCCGTTTGCCGTTGCTAAATGCGCTGCACCTGCTTCGCCCAAACTCACCGCGGCAAGTGCCGCAGCATCGGCTGCAATATGGGCCCGCGTGCGTTCAATGGTTTGTGCGCCGTGAGTGCCCAACACGTTGAGCACCATGGCAACAAGAACACCACAGGTAAGCACACTGAACATGAAGGGTCTTACTCTTCGTCGTCTGTTGCCAAAATGAGTGCAACCGAAGCCACGCTTTGGCCATCGTCGAGGCTCATGACGCGAACACCCGTTGCTTCGCGACCTTGGCTTGAAATTTCTCTTACTGCCATGCGAATGGTGACGCCGCCTGACGACACCGCAACGATGTCGTCGTCGATACCCACCATGAATGCTGCGGCAACGTGGCCTTTTTTGCTGGTGAGCTTGATACCAATAACACCTTGACCACCGCGTCCTTGAGTATTGAACTTGTCAATTTGCGTGCGCTTGCCATAACCCGAGTCGGTGACAATAAGAATGGCTGCATCGTCGCGTGCAAGGTCACACGACACCACTTCGTCTCCGGCTTTGAGTTTCATGCCCCGTACGCCAGCTGCTGCTCGGCCCATTGGGCGAACATCTTCTTCGCTGAAACGAATGGTTTGACCACTGCGGGCAACCATGAAGATGTCGTCGGTGCCAGACGTTTCAATGACGCGCACGAGTTCATCGTGTGGGCGCAAGTTGAGCGCAATGAGCCCATCACGACGACCCGAGTCGTATTCGTTGAACGCAGTTTTTTTTACTTGGCCTTGCTTCGTAGCAAAGAACAAGTTGCGCTCGCCCGGGAACTCGCGCGTGTCGATGATGGCTTGTACGTTTTCGCCTGGTTGCAATGGCAACAAGTTGACAATAGGAATGCCCTTTGCCGTGCGCTCACGTTCTGGAATATCGACTGCTCGCAATCGATACACACGACCTCTGTTCGAGAAGAACAAGAGATATGCATGCGATGTTGTAAAAATGACGTGCTTGACGATGTCGTCGGTTTTCATCTTTGCGCCAGCCACACCACGGCCACCACGGCTTTGTGTGCGGAACGACGACGCAGGAACTGCTTTCACGTACTGAGCGTTGGTCATAACGATGACCAACTCTTTGTCGTCAACGAGATCTTCAATGCCCATTTCGCCAGTGTCAGCAATAATTTGGCACACGCGTGGTGTAGCAAATTTTGTTTTCACTTCGCCGAGTTCTTTAGAGATTAATGCGCGCAGCACGACTGGGTTATTGAGAATTTCTTCAAGTTCTTTAATGCGCGCATTGAGTTCTTCCATTTCTTTCTCAATATCAATGCGCGACAACTTGGTGAGTTGGCGCAACTGCATATCGAGAATGTCGATGGCCTGACGTTCAGAGAACTCGTACGGCTTCACCATTAAAGCTTCTTTGGCACTACCTGCATCATCGCTATTGCGAATGAGTTTGATAATGGCATCAATAACATCGAGTGCCTTTAAGCGTCCTTCTAAAATGTGTTGACGGTCGCGTGCTTTGTCGAGACGGAACTGCGAGCGACGTGTGATGACATCAATTTGGTGAGCAATGTAACCCTCAAGGGCTATTTTCAAGTTGATGGTGCGCGGCACACCATCGACCAAGGCAACCATGTTCACGGGGAAGCTGGTTTGAAGTTGTGTGAGTTTGTAGAGGTTGTTCAACACAACGTTTGCGTTGGCATCGCGCTTCAACGTAATGATGAGTTCGGTCTTGCCACCAGATGAGTTGTCATTCACGTCGGCGATGCCGTCGAGGTTTCCAGAGTCAACAAGTTCTTGGATGCGTCCTGCTACTGCTGAACAACTTGTTTGGTACGGAAGTTCTGTAACAAGAATTTGCATTTGGCCACGGCGGCCTTCTTCAATGCTTGCTTTGGCGCGTACCTTGATGCTGCCACGGCCCGTACGACATGCGTCGAAAATACCCGAGCGGCCAAGGATGACTCCACCTGTTGGGAAGTCGGGGCCTTTCACGTGTTTCATGAGGTCGTCGACCGATGCCTCGGGGTTTGCAATAAGTGCAAGCGTTGCATCAATTACTTCGCCCATGTTGTGTGGCGGAATGCTGGTGGCCATTCCTACAGCAATGCCTTGGCTTCCGTTCACCAACAAGTTCGGGAAGCGTGCCGGAAGAACAGTTGGCTCTTCGGTGGTTCCGTCGTAGTTGGCAATCATGTCGACGGTGTTTTCGTCGATGTCGGCCAAGAGCAGCATTGCTAGTGAATGCAAACGAGCTTCTGTGTAACGACTTGCGGCAGGACCAAAGTCGGGCGAGCCGTAGTTGCCGTGGAAGTCGATGAGTGGGTGGCGCAGCGAGAAGGGTTGGGCCATACGTACCAATGCGTCGTAAATAGCGCTGTCGCCGTGTGGGTGATAGCGCGCCATGGTGTCGCCGGTAACGCGCGCACATTTCACGAATGGGCGGTCGGGACGAAAGCCCTGTTGGTCCATGTCCCAAATAATGCGGCGGTGTACTGGCTTTAAGCCGTCGCGCACGTCGGGCAAGGCGCGCCACATGATGACCGACATGGCGTAGTCGAGAAACGACCTTTCCATTTCGTCTTGCAACGGAACGGGCTGGATGGAGTCTGGTGGTTCGAGAGGCACGTTGGTCATGAGAGAAGCCTTTTACTAGAAAACATTTTTAGAAGTCGAGATTTCGTACGTCGCGGGCGTTGGTAACAATGAAGTTCTTGCGACTTTCCACGTCGTCGCCCATTAACACGCTCATCACGTCATCGGCAATGGCAGCTTCTTCAACTGTCACTTGCAAAAGCGTGCGGCTCATAGGGTCCATGGTGGTGGAACGCAATTCTTGCCAGTCCATTTCGCCAAGACCTTTCAAGCGCTGAAATTCTTTTTTGTGATTGGGTTTGTCGGCGAGGAAAGCAGCTTTGGCTACTTCGTCTTTCAAATAAATTTTCTCTTTACCAATTTCCGTCGAGAACAGTGGTGGTTGTGCGATGTACACGTAGCCAGCTTCCACCATTGGTTTCATTTGGCGATAGAAGAACGTGAGAAGCAACGTGCGAATGTGGCTGCCGTCTACGTCGGCGTCGGCAAGGGCAATAATTTTGTGATATCGCGCTTTTGATGCATCGAACTCGTCGCCCACGCCACCACCAATAGCAGTGATAAGCGCTTGAATTTCGTTGTTCTTCAACATTTTGTCGAGTCTTGAACGTTCAACGTTCAAGATTTTTCCGCGGATGGGCAAGATGGCTTGCACGCGTGGGTCGCGTGCGTCTACTGCTGTACCGCCAGCGCTGTCGCCTTCCACAATGAAGAGTTCGCTTTCAGCGGGGCTTCCACTTGAGCAGTCTTTCAATTTGTCGGGCATGCCTGCACCAGCAAGTGCGGTTTTGCGTCGTACTGCGTTACGTGCATTTTTTGCAGCAAGCCGGGCCTGGGCTGCAGCAATTGCTTTTTTCACTACTTTGTTAGATTCAGCTGGGTTCTCATCGAGCCATTCAGCAAGAGCTTTGTTCGTTGCCTTTTGAACAAATGAACGCATGGGAACGTTGCCGAGTTTTGCTTTGGTCTGACCTTCGAATTGTGGCTCGCGCAATTTCACCGCAATGATGGCCGTCATTCCTTCACGAATATCTTCACCCAAAAGGTTTTCTTCTTTTTCTTTCAAGATGCCTTTGTCGCGTGCATATTTATTGAGCACCGAAGTGAGCGCAGTTTTGAACCCCTCAACGTGCATGCCGCCTTCTGTGGTGGAAATACCGTTGGCGTAGCCGTGGATACCTTCGTAATAGCCAGTGTTCCACTGCATCGCAACGGCGGCTTGCATGCCTTCTTCTTCGTCTTCCACTTCAAAGTGCGCAACCTTGCTAAAGAGAGCTTCTTTGGAAGCATTCAAGTGTTTAACGAAGTCGACAATGCCGCCCTTGTATTGGAACACCACTTTTTGTACCTTCTCGGCACGTTCATCACTAAAGACCACTTCGAGGTCCTTATTCAAAAAAGCCATCGTCTGCAAGCGCTCCATCACGGTGCGCGCAACAAACTCTGTTCCTTCAGCAGCAAAAATGATGGGGTCGGGGTAAAAAGTAACGCTTGTGCCCGTGGTGCGACCCTTGGCGGGAGAAGAGCCCGTTTTTTGGAGCTTCCCCTTCATTTTTCCGCCGTCGACGAATTCAAGTTCGTAGCGGTCGCCATCGCGGTCGATTTCCAGTAGCAACTTGGTTGACAATGCGTTCACCACACTCACGCCTACACCGTGGAGACCACCCGACACCTTGTAGCCCTCGCCGCCAAACTTGCCGCCGGCATGTAACACGGTGAGCACCACTTCCGCAGCGCTTTTGCCTTTGTGTGGCCCCGATGGATACGGATCAACAGGAATACCTCGGCCGTTATCTTCCACCCGGCAACCACCGTCGGCTTGGATGATGATGTCGATGCGGGTACAAAACCCAGCCATTGCCTCGTCGACCGAGTTGTCGACCACTTCCCAAATGAGGTGGTGCAAGCCAGCTAAACCCGTGGACCCGATATACATACCGGGGCGTTTGCGCACTGGGTCGAGACCCTCTAAAACCTGAATGTCTTTTGCGCCGTAGTCAGCAGTGGGCTTTTTTGCCGAACTCTTCTTTTCTGTGCTGGACACGGATCAACCTCGATGTAGTGAATGAATAGGGAACAAAGCGCCATCTGACATGACTGGCAACCTATGTCTGAGTGTGTGCAGAAGTAGTGGCACCAAGGACATAAAAAGGAAAGCGAAAGAGTAAAAAGTCATGTCGTAAATACGTCTCTTAGTGTACCAATTTTGCTCCCAAAAATCTGTTATACCCGCACTTATCAACGTCGCCAGCACTGTTAGCGACGCCGTTTTTGACGCACCACAATGCTGTCAATTCGCGCGCCCGTGTGTTCAAAAAATCGTTGTTTGACATCGGCTTCCAGAAAGCGAAACTGCGTTGCCCACCCAGCATCGGTTGCATCAACAATTAATACTCCGCTATCTAATTTGACCGGCTGAATATGTTGCGCGATGTCGGGGCCAACAACAGCATCCCACGATTGAAAGACGCTGCCCACCGAGTCGCCATCGTCCATTTTGAGTCGCTTTAATACAGAACGCATGGAGTCGATGAGTGACGTTGGTTCTTCTGGTGGGCGCTGCGACATCAGTTTGAGCTTCCGTTTGTAGCCGGATCTTCAGAAATTTTTCCTGCGGTGATATACAAAATGCGCTCTGGTTTCGCCGCTGGTGGCAAGCCGCTAGCGCTTGTAATAATGACCTGCCCGGCGGGCATGTGCTGAAGCAGAGCTGTTGCTCGCGAGGGGTCTAACTCCGACAACACATCGTCGAGTACCAATACAGGTGGCGCTCCTACTTCTTCTGTTACCAGGCGGTGTGTTGCTAACCGTAAAGCGAGAGCAAGCGTGCGTTGTTCACCTTGAGATGCTTGCGTGCGAGCAGGTAGCCCGTTGATGAGCAGTTCAATGTCGTCACGATGTGGGCCAACGGTTGTTGAGGAACGGCGCAGGTCTTCGCTGCGAGTTTCTTTGAGTGCGAACCCCAAGCCAATACGGCGCCACTCGGGTTCGTACACCACATCGGTCGGTGTGGGTTTGCCCGCAAGGTGTTCGTAGGCCTCATTCACTAATGGTTGCAGTTGCGCAACAAGCTGTGCTCGTGCGTCACCAAGTGCTCCCCCAGCAACCGCAAATTTTTCGTCCCACACATCGAGGGTCACTACTTGTTCGCTGGTGAGTTGCGATACCGATGAGCGATACCCAATTTGTTTCAGTAATGCATTGCGTTGTTTCACAATGCGTTCAACATCGCGTCGTGTTGCATCGTGTTTCACCGCAATAGCAACAAGGGCGTCATCAATGAATCGGCGGCGTTCGCTTGGGCCGTCTTTAATGAGCGCTAAATCGTCTGGTGAAAAAATAGTTGTGCGTAAAACTCCCAATAAGTCGCGGTTGCGCACGAGGCGTTGTTTATTTACTTGTGCCTTGTTGCGCCCCGTGCGCGACAGTTCCACTTCAATTAATAATTCACGCCCGTCGGGGTGTTTTACTGTTGCTCTTAAAATTGCGGTGTCGGCACCGTTGCGAATGAGCGTTTCTGTGGGAACACCACGAAAACTATCGAGCGTTGCTAAATATGTTAAAGCTTCAGCCAGGCTTGTTTTACCTTGACCGTTTGCGCCGAGCAGTGCGGTGGTTCCATGCGTAAAGGAAACATCGGCTTCTTCGTAGTTGCGGAAGTTCGTGAGTGTTAAGTGTTCAACAAACACACAGGCCCACTTCGTGCTTAATGGTTTCTAAAGTCTTTGAGGCATTAAGAGATACAAATATTGCTCGGAGTGCTCGCCAACGCCCGTGACTACAGCAGGTTTTGCAGGGTCACTTGTTTTAATGATGACGTCTTGTCCGGCAATTGCATCAATGCCTGCAGCAAGATATTCGGAGTTAAATGCAATGGTGAGTTCATCGCCCGAATACACCGCATCGAGATCTTCTTCGAACTCATCGTTGTCTTTAGAGCCGGCCATCACTTTCAAACCGTTTGCGCTCATGTGTAAACGCACAGGGCCTTGGTCGCGGGCAAGAATGCGAGCACGACGTAGTGCGTCGAGAAGTTGTTCGCGGTTCACTGTGATGTTGTTGGGGTATGTGCCTTGAATAAGTGTTTTGTATGTGGGGTATTCGTTGGTCAGTAACCGCGTGGTGAGTTGTGTGCCATCTACTTCAAAAGTGACAGAGTTTTCGTCGAGGCGAATGTTTGCGTCTTTCGCGCCACTTAACAACCGTTGTACTTCGCCTAAAGCTTTACTAGGAACCAATACGCGTGTTGCTGAACTCACAACAATGCTGGGTACGTCGCATACCGCTAGGCGATACGAGTCGGTCGCAACAAGACGGAAACTGCCGTCTTCGCCGGACATGAGAACACCTGTTAGAGCAATACGCATTTGGTCGGTGCTTGCGGCGCGCACCACCTTGCGAAGCGCTTCACCGAGTTCACCAGCAGACACACTGAGTGCTGGCCCGGTGGATGGCGTGACGTTAGGAAAGTCCATTGCATTGTACGTGGGAACCGTGAATTGTGAGCGTCCACTTTTTACAGTGAGTGATTCCACTTGTGCTTCGACCGTTATTTTTCCTTCGGGTAATGAACGAACAATGTCGTTCAACAATTTTGCACTAATGAGCGCAACGCCATCTTTCTCGCCGCCAATTGCAAGTGTTGCTTGCAGCGACATGTCATTGTCGGTGGAGGTGAGATGCAACTGATCACCCTTCACTTGTAAACGCACACCAGACAACGCTGGTAATGCACCAACACGACCCGAGGCGATACGTGAAGCTAAACCGAGTGCTTCAGCGAGTTGTTCTCGTTCACAACGAAACTTCATAGCGGCTCCTTTGTCGGCTCAATATGCCGTGAGGGGGGTCTGTGTTATTGATAGCGAAAGGGGGATAAATACTTAATACTGGTAATAAGGGCTGTGGATTGTGGACAAAGTTGGTTTGCGCCAATAAAGGAAAAGAAAACGGGCGACGCTGGTTATCCACAGTTTTCCACAGGGGAAGGCGAACATGTGTGCGCTGTGGTGGATAACCCCCACTTTGTGCCCAAAGCGACGCAGTTTGTCCACTCGGCAAACCACACGTTGTCCCCAGTGTAAATAACATAGAACTCACCCCTTTTTCGCCCGGCGGAAAAGCTCGGTGACCTGGTCGTACACCTGTTTACGCTCGGCCATTAAACGCCCAACTTTTTCAACAGCGTGAATAACGGTGGTGTGGTCGCGTCCACCAAAGAGGCGTGCCAAAGACGGGTAGCTCAATTCGGTTTGTTCGCGCATGACATACATCGCAATTTGACGAGCCATGACCAATGTTCGTTGGCGGCTTTTTCCGCGCAAGGCTTCAACGCTGTAGCCAAGGTATGCAGCGATATCGGCCAAGAACTCTTCGTCGCTGCGCACACGAGTGGCAGATTGCGACAGGAGGTCTGCAAGCAGGTCTTGGGCGGTCGCCACGTTCATGTTGACGCGGTTCAGGGCGGCGAAAGCGGTGACGCGAATGAGGGCGCCTTCGAGCTCACGAATGTTTGAGGTGATGTTGGCAGCAATGAATTCAAGAACATCGTCGGGCACCTTGGTGCCGTTGCGCTCGGCGTAGTTGCGCAAAATAGCCAACCGGGTTTCGAGGTCTGGTGGCTGCACGTCGGTAATGAGACCCCAGCGGAAACGGCCGCGCAAACGGTCTTCCAATGTGGGAATAGCGTCAGGCACGCGGTCGGAGGAAATAACGATTTGCTTGTTCGCGCCATGCAACGAGTTGAACGTATGGAAAAACTCTTCCTGGAGGCCTTCTTTGCCTTCCATGAACTGGATGTCGTCAATGAGCAAAACGTCAACCTCGCGGTACCTGCGTTTAAAAGCGGCGGTGGTGTTGCTGCGAATGGCGTCAACGTATTCATTCATAAATGTTTCTGTCGACACATAACGCACTTCGTAATGGGAATAGTTCTGGTGAACATATTCGCCAATGGCGTGCAAAAGGTGTGTTTTTCCTAACCCAGCTGAGCCATAAATAAACAACGGGTTGTACGACCGGGCTGGTGTTTCAGCCACGCGGTGGGCGGCTGCCAGGGCAAATTGGTTTGATGCGCCCTTCACAAAGGTGTCGAAGGTGTAGCGGGGGTTGAGCCCAATGGCTTGCCCGCGTAGTGAAGTTGCCGCACTGCCAGTGAGCGCCAAGTCGTCGTCGAACGAGCCACGGGCGGAGTCGTCGGTCTGGCCGGCATCGCTTTCGCCTTCCACAATGGGGGCCACTTCCACCACGAGCTGGCGATCGTTCTCGTCAATTTCGGCAAGGGCGTCGAGCACCAATTGCAAATACCGGGTGAGAATACGTTCTTTGATGTGGCCGTTCGGCACCTGCAGGCGCAACGCGTCGTCACCGCCGGGAAGAGGAATGACGTCTTGAAAAGTGGAGAGCCACACCGCTTCAGATACCTGAGCCCGAAGTAACGCAGAGACCGCTGTCCACACGGTGTCGTGTTCTGCCATGTCGGTCTCCTTTCGCGCTGGTACGGTCTTTGCTGGCGATCACCACTGTTTGTCCACATGGTTATCCACAGGTTGTGGACGGGTTTCAGGTGTTTTTCGTGCTTTTCGCCACTTTTTCGGTGGGAAATACACCATAGCAGATTATCCACAGGGCAAAAAAATGGAGTCTTGGTTGGGAATGGGGGCTGGTCTCGCCTAGCCTTACCAACGGTCACCCGAATCGACGTGCCGCTTCGCTCTTGTAGCCCCGGCCCTGCCTCTCGCGTTCCCGTTCACCCTACATAATTCGAAAGATCCTGGACCCATGAAGCGTACCTTCCAGCCAAACAACCGCCGTCGCGCCAAAAAGCACGGTTTTCGCCATCGCATGAGCACTCGTGCCGGTCGTGAAATTCTCAAAAACCGCCGCGCCAAGGGCCGCTACCGCCTCTCCGCTTGATCGGACGCATTCACGAACACACTATTTTTCGCCGTTTAGGGCGCGAAGGTGTTCGTGTGCGCGTGGGCTCTGTGTGGTGTTCTGTGCTTGTTGACCCTGCTCTTTCTCAGCCGTGTGTGGCTTATGCCCTAGGGCGTCATACCGGTTCGGCCGTCGTGCGAAACCGCATTCGGCGTCAAATGAGAGAGATTTTGGCGGCAAACACGAACCAATTGGTTCCGGGGTATTACCTCATTGGGGCACACAAAGAAGCCACCGCGTTGTCGTTTCAGGAACTCACCATCACCATGTTGCAACTCATCACTACCGCCAAACAGAAGGTCTCATGACCCAGCGCACCTTGAATGAGCGTTGCCTGTCGGCAATTGAGTTTTACCAAGGAGCTCGGTCGGGGCGACCATCACCGTGTCGGTTCTCCCCTTCGTGCTCTTCTTTTGCTCATGAAGCCTTCGCGCTTCATGGCACCACCCGCGGGTTTTGGCTCACCGCCAAGCGGTTGTTACGGTGCCGCCCCTTTGGGCCATCGGGCTTCGACCCAGTGCCCGAAGTACACACATCTCACTCACATGAACTGTTAGGAAAATAGAAAAATGTTTCAAGCAGCAGCCTGGCTCGTCAGCGTTTTTTATGGTTTGACCAGTAACTACGCATTCGCCATTGCATTAGTGGCCGTTTCCATCATGCTTCTCCTCACCCCGCTCACGCTGAAGAGCACCAAGGGCATGTTGGAAATGCAGCGTCTGCAGCCAGAGATGCGCAGGCTGCAAGGTTTATATAAGAGCGATCGCCAAAAATTAAACGAAGAAATGATGAAGCTCTATCAAGAGCACAAGGTGAACCCATTGGCATCGTGCCTGCCGCTTGTTGCGCAGTTGCCCGTGTTCATCATCATGTTCCGCGTTCTCAATGGTTTGTCCAAAATCGGCGACGACGGAACCTTTAACCCCAGCTACATCGCCAAAGACTCGAAGCTCTATCTTGCGCTCGACAAGTCGAAAGAGATGCTCTCTTTTGGTCTCGACCTTGCCAAGTCTCCTGCCAAGGTGATGGGCGAAGATTTCGTGAAGGGCATTCCGTATGCCCTCATGATTGTGTTGCTGGCTTTTACTTTCTTTGTGCAGCAAAAAATGATTGCCTCGCGCACCACCAGTGCTTCGATGTCGCCCACACAGGCCAAGATCATGCAGTATCTTCCTGTTGCCTTCGCGGTTTTCCAAGTGTTTTTGCCGACCGGGCTCGTCATCTACTACTTCACACAAGCCGTTGTTCGTATTTTGCAGCAGTGGTACATCACGAAGCGTTTCTACGGACACGATGGCTCCATTGGTCGCCAGGCACAAGAGGCGAGCAAAGTGGCGAGCGATATGGCGAAAGATGCGAAGGGTAAACCTGGGAAGGCACTCAAGCCCGACAAGGTCGACAAGCCGGCACCAGTGCAAAGCAAACGGGTGACCCCGTCGAAGAATAAGCCCGCACCGAGTGGGCGCCCACAGCGGCCAATACCGCCATCGAAGCGCAACAAATAAACTAAAAGTCTAATTATCAACGTGAACATAGAACGAAGGATGAAGT
>JABMMV010000054.1 GCA_013205145.1 bacterium | reverse complement strand
TCTAAACCAATAACGCTGGCACCAATGTGGCCGCGTTCGCTGGTGAGTACTGCCATACCCACGCCCCAGCCACCATGAAGTGGGCCAAGAAGGGAAGTGGCAGGAAGGTGCACATCGGTGAAGAACACTTCATCGAATTCCGATTCGCCAGTCATTTGTTTGAGCGGGCGCACTTCAATGCCAGGTGTATCCATAGGGCACAAGAAAAAGGAAATGCCTTCGTGCTTGGGTGCTTCGAAGTTGGTTCGCGCCATGAGAATGCCCCAGTTGCTGTATCGACCGCCGCTGCACCACACCTTTTGACCATTAATAATGAAGGTGTCGCCGTCGAGTTCTGCTTTGGTCGACAAGCCACCGAGGTCGCTGCCTGCACCGGGCTCACTAAAGAGTTGGCACCACACGTGTTCTGCAGCGAGGCTTTGTCGCAAGTGCTGCGACTGTTGTTCGGGCGTACCGAATTTCATGATGGAACCACCAGCAAGAACCAAGCCCACCATGTTCAACACGGGTGGAACGCCATTCAGTGCACAGAGTTCCATCCATGTTGCTGTGTGTGTAGAGGTAAGGCCTTGCCCGCCGTGTTCAACGGGCCAGTGAATGCCGGTAAAACCTGCAGCGTGTAAATGTATTTGCCATGCCTGGCCAGCATCAATGAGATGTGGTGGGCAAATGGCGCCGTAGTCACGAGGAGCGTGAGAAGCGTTGTCGCGCAGCCAAGATTCGGCTCGTGAACGAAACGCTTCCACGCTCTCTGACATAATTACTTCAGTTTCTCGAAGAAGACGCCTGTTTCGTCGGCCAAGTTGCCTGGCACGAAGTAGCCGTCTTGGCTCATGATGGCATCCCAGTTGTCACGAAGGTCTTCAAGTGTATGGCCAGGCTTTGTATAGCCCTGTGTTTCACCAATGAAGACATTGGCAACACGACCGCCGCCAACGCTGAAGACGTTGCCGCTCACTGGGCAATCTTCGTGCGCCAACATGGCAACGATTGGTGTGACTTGTTCTGGCCCAAGCTTGTCGGCGAGGTTGCCCATGAGTGTTTCGGTCATGCGGGTGAGTGCGAGAGGTGCAATGGCGTTGGCCTTGATGTTGAACTTTGCACCTTCAACTGCAAGCACGCGGGTGAAACCAACGAGGCCCATTTTTGCAGCGCCGTAGTTGGTTTGTCCGAAGTTGCCGAAAATACCAGCAGCAGATGATGTGGAGATGATGCGGCCGTAACCCTGTTCGCGCATGATGAGGTACGCAGGTTGTGTGACGTGGAATGCACCTTTGAGGTGAACGTCGAACACGGGGTTCATGAGGTCGGGGGTCATGTTGTGGAATGACTTGTCGCGCAAGATGCCAGCGTTGTTAATAACAATGTCAACTTTGCCGTATGCGTCGACTGCAGATTTCACAATTGCAGCGCCACCTTCAGGTGTTGCAACAGAGTTATGGTCGGCAACGGCTTCGCCGCCAGCTGCTTTAATTTCGTCAACTACTTTTTGTGCAGCAGAGGCGTCGGTGCCGCTGCCGTCGATGCTGCCACCGAGGTCGTTTACAACCACGAGTGCACCGCGTTTAGCGAGCAAGAGAGCGTGTTGACGACCAAGACCGCCACCTGCTCCGGTGATGATTGCTACTTTGCCGTCGTATCCGAGTTCTGCCATGGGAAACCTTTCTGGGGGCACTCAGGTGAGTGCAGTCGTTGTGTAGACGCGAGTTCAGATCTTACTTGTGGGCCTTCGCCTTGCCCAATGGAAGGGGTTATGCCAATAGTGAGTCAATTGCTTCTTGTTTGAGGCGCTTGTAGTCGAGCTTGCCGTTGGGGGCGCGACCAATGGTTGCCACAGTGATGACCGATTTTGGCGATTTATAAGGCGCCAAGGTGGATCGCACGTGGGCAATGAGGGCTTGGGCGTCGATGCTTTGGCCTGGGCGGGCCTCAACGAGGGCAGTAATGGCTTCGCCAAAGCGCTCATCGGGCAGGCCCACCACAGCGGCGTCGAGCACCGAGGGGTGGGTCTTCAATACTTCTTCTACCTCTTCGGGGTAAACCTTTTCGCCGCCAGTGTTAATGCACTGGCTGCCACGGCCGAGCAGGCGCACAGTGCCATCGGCATCTACTTCGGCGAAGTCGCCAGGAATGGAATAACGAATGTTGTCGATGGTGATGAATGTTGTTGCCGACTTGGCTTCGTCTTTGTAATAGCCCATTGGTGTGCGACCGCGAAGTGCAACACGACCACGCTCGCCACTGCCAGGAACAACATCGCGGCCATCTTCATGCACTACGCGTGTGTTGGGGCCAAGTTTGAATGTTGCAGTACTCGATGCGCTGTCGGCAGTAGTAGTTGCTGCTGCCATGCCGATTGCTTCCGATGAACCGAGGCTGTCGATGAGAATTAATTTTTCGTTGTGACGCAACAAGCCGGCTTTTGTTTCGGCCGACCACATGACGCCACTTGACACAATCATTTTCAAAGATGAGATGTCGTACTTGCCAGGGTTTTCGTCGAGCGCGCGCAAGATGGGTTTCGCAAATGCGTCGCCAACAATTGACACGCTATTTACGCGTGCTGAGGCAACAACAGCAAGAAGTTCCTGTGCATCGAATGTGCGGCTGGTCATGGTGGCAATAGAGCCGCCTAAGCACAAGTTCCACATGGCGTTGAATGCGCCGGTGCCGTGCATGAGCGGAGCTGCTGGCATGTTGACTGCGCCTGGCTTGCTGACGCGCGCTGCAAGTGCGTCGTAATCTTTGAGTGCAGGAAGCGGACGCTTGGAAGGTGCATCGAGGCTGGAGATGACGTCGTCTTGGCGCCACATGACGCCTTTAGGCATTCCTGTTGTGCCGCCTGTGTACAGGAAGTACATGTCGTCGCCGCTGCGTGGCCACGAGGCAATTGCTGGTGCCTGATTGCCTGTTGCTGCAGTGGCGTAGGGAACCGCCCACTCGGGGCAGGCTTGCGAACCGTCGTCGACCCAGATCCAAGTTTTGACATTGGGAACGCGGGCACGCACGGCTGCGCAACGGTCGGTGTATGAAGCATGGAAAATGACGGCAACCGCATCGGAGTTGTCCCACAGGTAGGCAAGTTCATCTTCGGTGTAGCGATAGTTGGTGTTCACGGGAACCAGGCTGATTTTGAAGAGACCGAACATTGACTCTAAAAATTCGGGGCAGTTGTGCATGTACTGCGCCACTTTGTCTTGGTGCTTCACGCCTGCGGCTAATAACGTGT
>JABMMV010000053.1 GCA_013205145.1 bacterium | reverse complement strand
GGCCTACAACTCACTTGGTGTGAAGTGCAAGTACGTGAGCAAAATGCTTGGTTGCCAGGCAAAGGCCAAACCACTATTCCATTGAAGTTCACCTACTCATGTGAAGGCCCGCAACACGTTGAGCTTCTGCAGGGTGCTCCTGGAACCATCTGGGATGGCTCTGATGCTCCTGGAGTGCACCACATGGGTATTTGGGTAGACGATGTGAAAGAGACCACCGAGCGCCTCATGAAAGAGGGCTGGAGTTTGGAAATTGCACAAGTGTCGCCTGAAGAGGGATACGGCTCATTTAGCTATGTTCGTTCGCCAACGGGTTTCTTGTTGGAGCCAGTAACGCGTGCAGCACTTCCTGCTTTTGAGCGCTGGTGGGCTGGCGGCTCGCTCTAAGAGTAATTTAAATCAACTGAGTTAAATAAACTCGGGCGTATGTGTTTCTGAACGCCACGAAAAATTGAGCGCTGCTACAGCACCAATCACAATGGTGCACGGTGCTTCAAGTGGGGTAGCGCCAAGCTCACCCAAAGTTGTGCGTACTGTTTCTTGCGCTGCGCGAGTTCCCCAGCGAGTTGCGGCAACAGGTGTGTTGTAACTCAGCCCACCGGCAATGAGTCGTTCGGCAATAGCACCGCGTTCGGCAACGCCCATGAGCACCACAATGGTTCCACCAACTGCAGCTAGCGCTTCCCAGTTCACGCCCGACGAACCACCTTTTTCACGGTGGCCGGTAATAACAGTGAACGAAGCCGACAAGCCGCGATGCGTAACAGGGATTCCCGCATAGGCGGGAACACCAACAGCAGAAGTAATGCCAGGTACTACTTCAAATGCAATGCCAGCAGCAATGAGCGCTTCTGCTTCTTCGCCACCACGACCAAAAACGAAAGGGTCGCCACCTTTCAAGCGCACCACATTGAGACCTTGAGCTCCGAGGTGAACGAGTAGTGCATTAATGGTTTCTTGTGGAGTTGGGGCACCGGGTTTTTTGCCTACGTCAATGAGGTCAACACCTGGTGAAGCAAGTTGAATGATGCTGTTGTCGGCTAAGCGGTCGTGAACAATGACGTCGGCCGATGCAATAAGACGCGCAGCTTTCACCGTGATGAGCTCGGGGTCTCCGGGGCCTGCACCCACTAAGTACACGGTCATGGGGCTACCGGTTGTGTTGCATTACGCGATTGTTCTAGCGCGGCGGCAATGAGTGGCGCCCAATTGACATCTTCTGTGCTCACACCTTCGGCATGAAACTCTGCACGCTGTGCAGCCAGTATCTCTACTGCCTCTGCGAACTCGGGACCAATGGTATTTTCCAAAGTAGTGCGCACCCATGACGACATGGCAGGGCTTGCGCCAGCAGTAGACGAGGTAATGAGAAGTCGGCCGCGACGCATGCTGGCAGGCAAGGTAAAGGTGCAGCGGTCGGGGTCGTCGGCAGAGTTGACCCATATGCCTAGCGATTCACATTCATCAAAAATTTGTTGGTCGACAACATTGTTTGCAGTAGCAGTAACAACGAGTGAAAAGCCCTTCACGTCGAGCGGCGCGTACTCGCGTTGAATGAGAGTTGCGCCTGTGGCGTGAAACCGTTCGTCAATCTCTGGGGAAATAACGGTGAGTAGGGGATTACATACCAACAACTGCTCGGCCTTGCGGTAGGCAATGCGCCCGCCACCCACTAAAAGAACCGGCTTGCCTTCAATATTTAAATTGACGGGAAACTGTGCTGCGTAGGGGTTCATGCGTTGCTCGCTACATTTGGCTCAATAGTGCCGAAGGTGCCGTATGGTTGATCGCCACGCACAGTAATGCGATGCATCAACCGTGGTTCGGTGTAGTCGGCAGCTGCGTAGTGTGCAGTAGAGCGGTTGTCCCACATTGCAACATCGCCTTCGCGCCAGGTCCAGCGCACCACACGTTCTGGCTGAATACTGTGTTCATAAAGCAGGCCAAGTATTGCTTGGCTTTCTTCAGGAGAGAAGTCTTCTATGTATGCAGTGAATGTGGGGTTGACGAAGAGGCCACGTTCACCACTTTCGGGGTGCACGCGTACAACGGGGTGGCGCACCGGGTTCATTGTTTGTAACTTTTGCTTGTTTTCACCGCTCTTGTCTTCATCGCGGAAGCGAGAGAAGGTTCCACTTGCATCGTGAACGGCAACTAAACCGTCGACCAAGTGTTGCAGCGGAGCAGCAAGAGTCTCATAAGCATTGATGAGGTCGCACCATAGTGTGTCGCCTCCAAAAGATGGAATTACTTTTGCAGCCAATATCGTTGCAGTTGGCGGAGCTGCGGAAAAAGTGACATCGGTATGCCACCTGTTGTTGTAACTCGTTGTTTTCTTTTCGCCAGTGTTGCGAACATCGCCAACGCCAAGCT
>JABMMV010000052.1 GCA_013205145.1 bacterium | reverse complement strand
TGGTAAGCCAGATAAGAAAGCCGCCCGATCGAAGTACTGGACTTCGACCGAGCGAGCCGTCTCGTAAACACAAATTACCCAATGGCTTACTCCGTAGATTGAACTGCGGAGTAAGCCTCAGGAAATTTTCAGCCTGCCTTGCCATTCGCAAGATCGCCTACATCCTCAAACTCGGTTGTAAGTGGAACGACCTTACCCATTTCAAGAACGCTGAAGATCACGCTGCGGTTAAACAGTCGTTGGTAGCCCGCGAGGCCATCAGTCCATTCCTTGGTGAAGTCCAGTACTGGCACCATGCCACCAAGATCAAGATTTGAGGTGCTCGATGCGGCTGCAAAGAACGAATCTGCGGTGATGTCACCGGAGATTCCCTCAGCAATCATCTTGAATGCGACGTATGCCGCCCAAGTACCCATTCCGCCAAGCGAGTTGTAGTCATATTCGGTGGTGTCCAAACCAGCCTCATCGAGCGCCAGTCGGTATTCCTTCCACGGCTCGGTGGCAATGTCTGGGTACATGCCTGCAATGACGTCTCCATCGGTGGCTTCCTCGTTGCCCTTGGCCGAAACGTTGTTCAGGTTACCTTGCGGGCCGTACTGGCGCGCTGTAGTGCCTGATTGCGTCCATGCTGTGTTCCAAGTGATGAATGGCGTTTCAGAGATAATGGAAATGACACAATCAGCATCACGCGTTGCCTGTGCAACTTCAGGTGAATAATCCTGAGCAGTTGGATTGATAATCACTGTCTTTCCAAAACTCTTACCCAATGCTTTGATCGCATTTTCCATCGGTGGGATGAAAATCTGTCCACCGTCAACGATTGCAGCGTTGATCTTTTCGCATCCATCATCAACCGCGCGCTTCACGGCACCCACCGCATACATTGGCTGGTTGCCAATTGGGAATGAGTGCTTGCTTGTCAATTCCGAAGGTGTGATTGGACAGCATGGTCCAAACCAGGAAATGTTGGACTCTGCAATTACGGGAACAATGCTTTCTGCAAAGTACGTAAATGATCCAACAATTGCCACCATGCCCTCTTCCACTGCCTGGCGAGCACAGGTTGTTGCTACTGCTGGGTCGAACTGTTCGTCACAAACAGTGACTTCAAGAGGACGACCACCGATGCCACCACGTGCATTGACGTAAGTCTCATATGCCTTTGCAGTATTTGCGATGTTTTGATATGTCGGACCAGCAGAATTCAATGTCGTGACAGTCATGACCTTGATTGGCTCACCACTCGGTGCGGCAACTTCGCTTTCCGCTGGGGCATCTGGCGCTTCTGTGCCCTCAGTCGATGTATCAGCACCGCCACCACAGGCTGTTGCGAGCAGCCCCAGTACGGCAAGAGTGGCCAGTGCTTGGCCAAACTTTCGATTAAATCCTTTTTTCATGTTTCCCCCATTGCTTTGTTGTGTTTGGTTGTTTGTACTTACCCTTAAATTGTTATCACAGTGATACGCGCAATTAACTACTGAAGTCTTGAATTGCTTGAGCGGCCGCATTCGCCCCGCACAGCCCATGTGCCCCTGCCCCAGGAGGGGTAGAGGCCGAGCAAATATAGACCCCTGGAACCCCCGTTGAATAAGGGTTTAATGTGATTCGAGGTCGGAAAAGCAACTGCTTCAGGGAAGCCTGGCCGCCGATTATGTCGCCGCCAATGTAGTTGGGGTTGTGCACCGTCATCTCGGTTGTCGACCTTGTGGCACGCCCAACAATTCGCTCCCGAAAGCCCGGTGCAAACCGCTCAATTTGATTGATGATCAGCTCTGTGGCATCACCGTCATAGCCATGGGGAACATGCGCATACGTCCACACGGGTTTAACACTCGAATTGGATCGACTTGCATCCGCAACGTACTGCTGCCCGACCAAAACAAATGGCTTTTCTGGCATTGTTCCGCGATGAATTAATGACTCAGTATGTATTACCTCTCCAGCACTACCCCCCAGGTGCACTGTTCCCGCCAGATGCGCTGCATCTGCTCGCCACGGCACACCTCCGTCCACAGCAAAATCAATTTTAAATGCGCCTGCACCATGTTTATATCGTCGGTAGGCGGCGGCAACTTTGGTTGGTAGGCGATCACCCAAAATATCGGCAGCAATTCGGGGCGAGACATCGAGAAGCAAAACATCTGATGATGGCAAATCGTTGATTGAAGTAACCAAATGGTTGGTCTCAATCACTCCACCGTTTGCGCGAATAATAG
>JABMMV010000004.1 GCA_013205145.1 bacterium | reverse complement strand
TTTGAAAACCGCAACAGGTTCTTGGTGGAAATTCTGGAAGCCATTCGCAACGAGGTGGGTGCCGACTTCCCGTTGGGTATTCGCTTGTCAGCCGATGAAGAAGTGCCAGGTGGAATGCGTACCGACGACACGGTGCAAGTGGCTAAGTATTCAGAGCATCTCGTTGACTTCGTTGATGTCTCACTTGGTAGCTACTACCGCTTTTATAAATTGCTCTCCACCATGGACGACCCACTTGGTTATGAGTTGCCCAAGAGTGAAGCTGTTACGCGCGAACTGTCGGTACCTACCATGGTGACGGGTCGCATTATGACGCTCGATCACGCAGACCATGTGGTGGGCAGTGGTATTGCCGACATGGTGTCGATGGTGCGCGCACTTATTGCCGACCCATACCTGGTGGCTAAAGCTCGTGACGGTCGTGAAGCAGAAATTCGCCCATGCATTGGTTCAAGTCAGGGATGTGTGGGTTTGCTCATGAGCACCGGCAAAATGGCCTGCGTCGTGAACATTGCTGCAGGTCAAGAACACAAAACCGAGTTCGAAGTGCCAGAGAAATCTACGGTGCGTAAAAAGGTGGTCATTGTTGGCGGCGGGCCGGCTGGTTTAGAAGCAGCACGTACCGCTGCGCTGCGCGGGCACAATGTAGTGCTCTTCGAAATGCAGAAGTCACTTGGCGGTCAAGTAGCTATTGCAGCAACTGCACCGCACCGCGCCGACATTGGTGCCATTACGCGTTGGTTAGCCGAAGAGGTAAAACGCTTAGGTGTAGATGTTCGTTTGTCGACGCCAGTTGACCCCGACATCATCAACGAGGAAAAGCCCGACGAGGTCATCATTGCAACAGGTTCATCGCCACGCCGCGATGGCTTTCAAGCAGCACGGCCAGCCGAGCCCATTCCCGGAATTGATATGGCTCATGTATACACACCATGGGACGTTTTCGGTTTTGGTGGTCGCGCGAAAGTGGGCACGCACGCAGTGGTGTTCGACGACACGGGTTCGTATGAAGCAATTTCTGTTGCCGACAAATTGATGGAGGCAGGAGCGCATGTCACATTTGTTACTCGCCATGAAACCATTGGTGCAAGTGTTCCGTACCCGCCGGCAACGGTGTTGCCAGCACGCGAACGTCTCTTTTCTGGTTCTTTTGAATTCTTGCCCACTTCAGCAGTGCGTCGTATTACGCAAGATGCAGTACATGTAGAAGTAGTGGGCACCGAGCGTCCACGCATTTTGCTTGCCGACACAGTGGTGGTGTGTGGGTTTAACTCATCGAACCGTGAACTCGCCGATGCCCTTGCGGGGTCATCATTCCCCGTGCATCTTGTGGGCGATGCCAATGGCTCGCGCACTATTCAAGTTGCAGTGCGCGACGCTGCGCTTGTTGCCCGCGCTGTGTAGATATTTACAGAACGAAGTTCACCAGGCGACCTGGAACAATAATTTCTTTCTTCGGCGTAGCGCCGGCAAGAAGTTCTTGAACTTTGGCGTCGGCCATTGCTGTTGCTTTGAGTTCCTCTTGGCTCATGCCAACGGTAACTACCAAACGGGTGCGCACTTTGCCGTTAATTTGCACAGGAATCTCAATGGTGTCACTTGCCAACAGCGAAGCGTCGGCGGTAGGGAAGTCTTCGTAAGTAATGGTGCCAGGGTTGCCCAAGCGATGCCATAGTTCTTCGGCCATGTGTGGGCACAACGGGGCCAGCATTTTGGCGAGAGGTGTAGCTACTTCTTTGGGGCATGCACCATGTTCGGCAACGTATGGTGTGAGCACATTGTTCAACTCAATGAGTTTTGCAATGGCAGTGTTGAAGCGCAGTGCTTCCATGTCGCCACGCACGCCGTCGATACAGCGGTGCAGTGCACGACTCAGTTCTTCACTTGCTGCGGCGGCATTGACATGGGTTTCGCCTGAGTCTTCATCAACCACGTTGCGCCACAAGCGCTGTAAGAAGCGCTGCATGCCCACTACGTCGCGGGTGTTCCACGGGCGACTTGCTTCAAGTG
Organism: bacterium; assembly: GCA_013205145.1. Lineage (GTDB taxonomy): Bacteria > Actinomycetota > Acidimicrobiia > Acidimicrobiales > Ilumatobacteraceae > F1-20-MAGs119. Next base: position 5,588 of record JABMMV010000004.1, on the reverse strand, counting down.
GGCCGGTAGACATTTCGTATAAGCGGAAGGTGTCGGCACCGTAGTCTTCATACATGTCGTCGGGAGTAACGATGTTCTTGAGGCTCTTGCCCATTTTTCCGTACTCGCGAGCAACTTCTTCGTTTTCGTAGAAATACTTGCCTTCTTTTTCTTCAACGTCTTCAGCAGGTACTGGCTGCCCGCGTTGGTCGCGATACGCGTAGGCCTGAATGTAGCCCTGGTTGAACAAACGATGGAAAGGTTCTTCGCTCGAGACGTGCCCAAGATCGAAAAGTACCTTGTGCCAAAAGCGCGCATATAAGAGGTGTAGTACTGCGTGCTCAACGCCACCTACATAAAGGTCAACGCCGCCCGTGTGGCCAGCGTGCTTGGAGCCCATCCAATATTTTTCAACTTCTTTGTTCACGAACGATTCTGTGTTGGTGGGGTCGAGGTAGCGCAGCTCGTACCAGCATGAACCGGCCCATTGCGGCATCACGTTTACTTCGCGGCGGTAGGTCTGCATGCCATCACCCAAGTCGAGTTCAACAACTGCCCACTCTGGTGTGCGTGCAAGTGGTGGTATGGGTTCGGTCACCGCATCGTTTGGGTCGAGACCCTGTGGCTTGAAGTCGGCAAGTTCAGGCAACAACACAGGCAACTGCTGGTCGGGAACTGCATGCGGATTGCCATCGGTATCGAACACAATGGGGAAGGGTTCGCCCCAATAACGCTGACGGGCAAAGAGCCAGTCGCGCAGTTTGTAGGTAATGGCGGCTTCGCCACAGCCTTCTTGTGTGATCCATATATTCATTGCCGACTTTGCATCGGCGACGGTGTTGTATTGCGCAAGTGAAATGCTCTCGTTGCTCGAGTTCACGTAAGCGCCATCGCCTACATATGCATTTGGCCATTCACTGCAGTCGAGTGTGGCGTCGATGCCAGCAGCGGTAAACCATTCGGGCGTTGGTTGTTGTGTAGCAACTATGGAAAGTTGGTACGTGCGAGCAAATGCAAAGTCGCGCTCGTCGCCTGAAGGCACGGCCATAATTGCGCCGGTGCCGTAGCCCATTAATACATAGTCGGCAATCCAAATAGGAATGTCACCGCCAGTAACTGGGTTGCGGGCAAATGCACCGGTAGCAACACCAGTTTTTTCACGAGTCTCGTCTTCGTATTGCTCGCGCTCTTTTGCAGCAGCGGCAGCACGGTATGTGTTCACAGCATCGCGATGTTCTGGAGTGGTGAGTGCATCGACCAGTGGGTGTTCGGGTGACAACACCAAAAACGTTGCGCCAAACAAAGTGTCGGGGCGAGTGGTGAACACTTCAATTTCTCCGGCTTCAGAAGCAAAGCGCACACGGGCACCTTCACTGCGTCCAATCCAGTTGCGTTGCATCAACTTGATGGGTTCTGGCCAGTCGAGTCGGTTGAGGTCGTCGAGCAAGCGATCGGAGTATGCCGTGATGTTCATCATCCACTGGCGCATGTTGCGCTTGAAGACAGGGAAGTTGCCAATGTCGCTGCGGCCGTCGGCGGTCACTTCTTCGTTGGCAAGAATGGTGCCAAGCCCAGGGCACCAGTTCACCGGTGCCTCGGTGAGGTAGACCAGGCGTTGGGCATCTACTACTTTGCGCTGTTCATTGCGGGAAAGTTCTGACCATGAGCGGCCATCGTTAATACTGCGTTTGCCTGAGGCGTAGAGGTTTTCCAGTTCGGCAATAGGGCGCGCCTTGCCTAACTCTTTGTCGAACCAAGAATTAAAGATCTGCAGAAATACCCATTGGGTCCAGCGGTAATAGTTTTCATCGGTTGTGCTGATGCTGCGTCGTGGGTCGTGACCAAGACCTAAGCGGCGAAGTTGACGACGCATGTTGGCAATGTTGGTCTCGGTGTTCACGCGTGGGTGAATACCTGTAGCAATGGCGTGTTGCTCTGCAGGTAGACCAAAGCTGTCGTAGCCAAGAGCATGTAAAACGTTGAACCCTGTCATGCGCTTGAAGCGCGCAAACACATCGGTGCCGATGTAGCCAAGTGGATGTCCAACGTGAAGCCCAGCACCCGAGGGGTAAGGGAACATGTCGAGCACGAAGAGTTTTTCTCGGCCTGCGACCTTTTCGGGTTCGGCCAAGGGGCCAGCAGGGTTTGGAGTGTTAAAGGTCTCGTTTTCTTCCCAGAAGTCTTGCCACTTGCTTTCTAGGGTTGCGGCAAAGGTGGCGTTGTAGCGAAAGGAAGGAAAATCAGCAGACATAACTCCTCCATGGTAGGGGGCGAAGGGGTGGCGTAGGTAGCGTGGAGCACATGTCGAAGCCGCGCAAGCGTTCAAGCGGTTCATCTGCCCACAAATACCCTCGCGAAGCCCGCCTCAATGAACTCCTGCGCGAGGTCATTGCCGAGGAACTAGTGCGTATTGATGATGAGCGCTTGGCCTTTGTCACCATTACGGCAATCGACGTAGACGCCGAACTCAACCGAGCCATCGTCTATTACGACTCTCTTGCAGACGAAGCGGGCGACGAAGAAATTCTTGCCACGCTCGGGGAACTGCGCATTCGTATTCAGTCGTCTGTGGGTCGCCAAATTCGCACGAAGAAAACTCCTATTCTCGATTTTCGTGCCGACACCGTCATTCGGGCGGCTGCACGCATCGACGAAGTGTTGCGCATCGACCGCGAACGCCGCGAGGCGATGGAAAAAGGCACTTACGTAGTGCCCGACACCGAATAAATCACATGGCAAAGCGGCGCCCGCCACAGGTGCATGGTCTTGTGCTCATTGATAAGCCTGCCGGAGTCACCAGTCACGATGTAGTGAACATGCTGCGCAAGTCTTTAAGTGAACGTCGCATTGGGCATGCAGGAACCCTCGACCCCGACGCAACTGGAGTTTTGGTTGTTGCGGTGGGCCGTGCCACGCGGCTAATGCAGTTCGTTTCTGGTGCCGACAAAGAATATGTTGCTGAAGTCGTTCTAGGTTCGCGCACAAGCACGCTTGATGATTCTGGTGAAGTGCTTGAAACTTTCAATATGAGTGCAGTGACGCCAGCCGATGTGCAGCGCGTGGTGCGCGAGCACTTAACGGGCGACATCTTGCAGGTGCCACCCATGGTGTCGGCACTGAAGGTTGATGGAAAGAGATTGCACGAATATGCGCGCGAAGGCGTAGAAATTGAGCGCAAAGCGCGACCAGTGCATATTTCTCGTTTCGACATCGAGCCAACCGACGACCCTTTGGTGTATCGCATGAGCGTTGAATGTTCTTCAGGAACTTACGTGCGCACGTTGGCCGATGACCTTGGCCGTTTACTTGGTGGTGGGGCACATTTACGTCGCTTGCGACGCACTCGTGTGGGGCGCTTCACCGAGCAGATGACCTCTGCACTGGAGAATCCGCAATTACTCAGCGAAGTGGGCCTTGTAGAGCACCTTGCACGAGTAGTCCTCGATGCTGAAACAGCAGATCGTGCGTTACATGGTGCGATGTTGCCCGTCGACGCTACAAGTGGTTGGGTAGGCGAAGGCCCATGGAGTGTGTATGGCCCCAATGAAGTGCTGCTGGGCGTGTACGAACCAACTGCGTCACAAACAGGACTAGGCCTGACACTGGCAAAACCAACAGTTGTCATTGCCTTTAGTGGATAGTGTCTTCTACGTGATTATTGTTCGTGACTTATCGGTATCGCCATGGCCTTCTGGGCGTTGCGTTCTCACTATTGGCGCATACGACGGCGTGCACCTTGGTCACCAGGCAGTTATTGCTGCAGTGCGTGAGCAGGCGAAGTCACTCAAGGCGCTGAGTGTTGTGGTGACTTTCGATAAGCACCCCGCATCGGTGGTGCGGCCCGAGTCGGCGCCACTTTTGTTAACAGATTTAGAGCAGAAAATTGAACTCTTGTCGACCACCGGAGTAGGTGCGGTTGTTGTTGTTCCCTTCAATGAAGAACAAGCAACTGAAAACCCAGAGGCTTTTGTGAAGCGCGTGCTTGTTGACTGCTTACGTGTGCAACATATTGTTGTTGGGGAAGATTTCCATTTTGGGAAAAATCGAGGTGGCAATGTTGCTCTTTTGCGCACCGAGGGAGTCAAATATGGTTTCACTACCGGGCCTCTCGAACTTTTAGAGCGAGAAGACGGAGTAGAGGAGCCCATCAGCTCCACGGCCATTCGTCGTGCACTTCGTGGCGGCGAAATTGACACCGCAACGGCTTTACTTGGGCACCCTTTCGAAGTGCGTGGCCCTGTGGTGACAGGCGACCAGCGTGGACGCACCATTGGGTTTGCTACTGCCAATGTTCAAGTTCCGGGCACTATCTGCCTTCCCGCCGATGGGGTATATGCAGGTATTTACACCCGCCCGTCAGGTGAGCGCTATGCATGTGCAATCAACCTTGGTAGGCGCCCTACCTTTTATGAGCACAGCAACTCTTCATTGCTTGAGGCACACTTGATAGATGTATCAATAGACCTTTACGGCGAAGATGCAAAAGTTGAGTTCACGCACTTCTTACGCTCTGAACGAAAGTTCAACGGCCCCGACGCGCTCATTGCGCAAGTGAAACTAGATGTGGATCATGCGCGAGAGCTAATTAAGTCGTTGCCACCTGGCACGCGACCATAAGTAGTAGTGCGCTGTTCAAGCGTGCGACCCAAAGGTGAAACGAGTGCGTTGAAGCTATCTTCGCTCATCTTTTGACCATGGTTTGCACCTGCCGCACGAGAGATGTTCTCGTCCATGAGTGTTCCGCCGAGGTCGTTACAACCAGCGTCGAGCATTTGGCGGGCACCGTCGACGCCAACTTTAGTCCAAGACACTTGGATGTTGTCGATGAGGCCATGGTAGGCAATGCGCGCAACAGCATGCATCAAAATATTTTCACGGAATGTTGGCCCACGACGAGATTTGCGTTGCAAATAAATAGGTGACGCCATGTGCACAAACGGGAGCCCAACGAATTCTGTAAAGCCGCCCGTTTCTTTTTGCAGGTCACGGGTAACCACCATGTGCTTAGCCCAACTGTCGGTGTGTTCCACACTTCCAAACATGATGGTGATATTGGAACGTAAGCCCACGCTGTGTGCCACGCGATGACATTCCAGCCATTCTTCGGTGTTCACTTTGTCGGGGCACAAGATGGCACGAATTTTGTCGTCGAGTATTTCGGCAGCGGTACCGGGTAGAGAGGCGAGCCCTGCATCTTTCAAGCGCAAGATATATGTTTCGAGTGATTCGCCCAGTCGTTTTGCGCCTTCAGTTACTTCAAGAGCGGTGAAGCCATGCACATGCATTTCTGGAACAGCGTCTTTCACTGCGCGCGTGACGTCGATGTAATAGTCGCCATCGAAATCGGGGTGAATACCACCTTGTAAAGTGACCTCGGTTGCTCCCATTTCCCATGCTTGTGCGGCACGTTGTGCAATGTCGTCGAGCGTGAGCAAATACGGGGTACCACGCAAGTTGAGGCTGAGTGGGCCTTTCGAGAAACCGCAGAATTTACATTTGAATGTGCAAACGTTGGTGTAGTTAATGTTGCGGTTGTGTACCCAGGTGACGGTGTCGCCAACAGCGCGCTTGCGCAGGTCGTCGGCAAATTCAGCAACGGCGTTCATCTC
>JABMMV010000051.1 GCA_013205145.1 bacterium | reverse complement strand
CGTGCCATACGCCATGTTTCGGGTCGTGTCGATGTTGTTGTGCGCAGCGAGCCCGACGGTCAAAAACGATTTGTTGAAGTTGTCAACCACCTGCGAAACAACAGCGACGATACGACGAGCCGTACCACGTTGTCGGAGGTGCGTTTAGCAAAAGCACTCTTGGCTCCTGCCGATGTTGAGCCCGACCTCGTACTCGTGCTCGGACCTCCTACCCAATTGCCCACGTCGCTTGTATGGGAGATGGCGTACAGCGAACTTGTGTTCCTCGATATCGGTTGGAATGATTTAAGTGAAGAGCATCTTTTGATGGCAGTAGATGATTACCGTCGGCGCAATAGGCGATTCGGAGGAATTGACGCGTGAGCACCCGCCCAGAGCGCGTGTACAGCGATAAAGGTGTGGTTTTACGTACGTACAAATTCGGAGAGTCTGATCGTATTGTCGTATTGCTCACAGAAGCGAACGGCAAAGTGCGGGCAGTCGCCAAAGGGGTTCGGAAAACAAAATCTCGTTTCGGTTCTCGTCTTGAGCCACTCAGCCATGTTTCAGTCTTGTTGTATCGAGGCCGCGAGCTAGACGTTGTGAACCAAGTTGAACCACTTGAACCTGCTGGTCCGTTGCGTAACAACCTCGACAAGATGACCCAGGGCATTGCGATGTTGGAAGCCGTAGAGCAACTCACTCTCGATCGAGAACCAGTGCCACACATTTATGCAATGTTGGTGGGTGCATTGCGAGAGCTTGCGCGAAGCGGGTCGTCGCTTGTTGTTGCTGCGTTTTACTGGAAGCTTCTTGCTTCAGAAGGTCTAGCCCCCGAACTCTTTGTGTGCGTATCGTGCGGTTCGGAGCTTGAAGAAGAGCAAACTCACTACTCATTCGATATTGCGCAAGGTGGCATTCAGTGTCGTTCTTGCCGCTCTGGCAGAGCCTGTAGTGCAGAGGCGCTGTATCTGCTACGCCTCATTCTTGGGGGCCGGTTAGGGGAGGCACTTGCCCTCGATGAGTCGCCAGCTGGTCATGAAGTAGGCCATCTGGCCACGCAAGCCGTGGAAAGTCACATAGAACGACGGTTGCGAGCAGTGGGGATGTTCGAACGACACGACTAGCCTTTGCTACTTCTATGGCAGCTAAAGATCTCGACCAAATTGTCAACCTATGTAAGCGTCGTGGGTTTGTTTACCCGAGCGCTGAAATCTATGGGGGGTTCCGCTCTTCATACGATTACGGCCCATTGGGTTCGGTGATGTTGCGCAATGTGAAAGACGCGTGGTTGCGCTCCATGGTGCAAATGCGAGACGACGTGGTACTTATCGACGCAGCCATTTTGGGCCCGCCACAGATGTATGAAGCAAGTGGCCATCTCGCAAACTTCAGTGATCCTCTCATCGATTGCACTGTGTGTAAACGTCGCTTCCGAGAAGATCATTTGGAAACCCGAGATTGCCCGCAGAGTATGAAGGGCTGCGAGTTCACAGAGCCGCGTGCATTCAACTTGATGTTCAAAACTCATGCCGGGCCCATTGAGGGTTCGGGTGCCGATGTTTATATGCGTCCTGAAACTGCTCAGGGAATGTTTGTGAACTTCATGAATGTTCTGCAGACCAGCCGCAAGAAGCCACCATTTGGTATTGCGCAAGTGGGTAAGAGTTTCAGAAATGAAATCACCCCTGGAAACTTTATTTTCCGTACGCGTGAATTTGAGCAAATGGAACTTGAGTTTTTCGTGCCACCTGAGGAAGGACCAAAGTGGTACAAGTACTGGTGCGAAGAGCGCTTGAACTGGTACGTCAACTTGGGTATACCTGCCGAAATGTTGCGCATGCGCCCTCATGAGTCAGATGAGCTTTCTCACTACTCTGCCGGCACGAGCGACGTTGAATTTCTTTTTCCATGGGGTTGGGGAGAACTTGAAGGTATTGCCCAACGCACTAACTTCGACCTCACGCAGCACGCCCAATTCTCTGGTCAAAAGTTGGACTACTTTGACCAGGCAACAAACGAACGGTATGTTCCCTTTGTTATCGAGCCTGCCGCGGGCGCGAACCGTACGATGGCCGCTTTCTTGCTTGCTGCCTACGATGAAGACATCATCAACGATGAGCCGCGCACGGTACTGCGTTTGCACCCACGTTTGGCCCCGTACAAAGTTGCAATTTTGCCGCTGTCGAAAAAGGAAACGTTGACTCCATTGGCTAAAGAAATTTTTGCCACGTTGTCGGCTTACTACATGGTTGACTACGACGAAACTCAAGCTATTGGGCGCCGTTATCGCCGCCAAGATGAAATTGGAACTCCCTATTGCGTCACGGTCGACTTCGACTCACTTGAAGACGGAGCGGTCACTATTCGCGAGCGCGATACCACCGAGCAAGTTCGAGTACCAATTGCAGATCTCCTGCCGGAATTGCAGCGCAGGCTGAAGTTCTAGCCGTAGTACACTAAATAGGTCTTCATCAAAAAGGGGTAAATATGAGTGCTGGAAAAGTTGCGGTAATAGCCAAAATTACGTCGTTGCCTGGAAAGCGCGACGAACTTGCAAAGGCGCTCGATATCGCCTTTGAAAACGTCAAAACCGAAGCTGGCACTCTCTATTACATTTTGCATGCTGACAATGCCGATGAAACGGTGCTGTGGATGTACGAGTTGTACACCGGCCAAGAGGCTCTCGAATCACATATGGGTTCGCAGTGGTTCAAAGAGTGGGGTCCATCACT
>JABMMV010000050.1 GCA_013205145.1 bacterium | reverse complement strand
GAGTGCGCCGTAGGCGTCGGTGCCAGGCGCAGCACAGAGTCTTTCGCCAACTTCAGATTGCACCATGACAAGCATGGACTGAATAGCTGGCACACCATCGAGCAGGTCGGCAACGAGCGGTGTTGCAATGTTGTACGGCAGGTTTGCTACCAGATGAAATGTGGCATCAGCACTTCTATTGTGTCGGGCATTGATATCGGCGAGAAACTCATGCCAATTCAATGTCATGGCATCGGCTTCAACAACTTCCACGTTGGGCAAGCCAGCCATTTGTTCGCGCAGTATGGGAACAATGCCACGGTCTACTTCAACAGCAATGACTTGCGCACCAGTTTCAGCAAGTGCAGCAGTGAGTGAACCAAGACCAGCACCAATTTCTAAAACCACGTCGCCAGCGCGCACGTCGGCGATGCGGGCGATCTTGCGCACGGTATTGGGGTCAACCACAAAGTTTTGACCCAGCGAGCGCTGCGGGGCGAGGCCGTTGTCGGCAAGGAGCGCCGCTACTTGCGGTCTGCTGAGCGTCACCAGCTCACCGTGACGGGAAGAGGTGCATCGACCAAGTTGGCGATGAGTAAAAAGAGGGGGGAGTGCAAAACGATGTCGACACCTGCAGGAAGCAAAATGGCGAACACGTTGTCGCACTTCACAGATTTCCCGTTATTCAAGTTAATGACCGTGAGTTCTGCGCCCAATGGGGCCGCAGCGCTATAGCAAATAGTGGAGTTGTAGCTAGGAAACGTGCGGTAGGAAGCTCTTGCATTGACGCGTTTCATTTCACCTGGGCCGGGGTATGCAATACGCGACTGACCATTGGGCTGCAAGGAAAGTGGGCCATCGAGGTTCACGGGCTTTGATGCATCTTCGGCGAGTGGGCCAACGGCATCGCTATTTTTGAGCGGTGTGGAAGTGGTGGTCACCACGATGTTCGAAGGCGATGCAGTTTCTTGCGGGGAAGAATTTCCGCCAAGAGTTACAACAAGTAAAATAATGATGGTACTGACCACAGCAAGTACGGCCAAGCGGCGGCGCTCGTAAACAGAGAGGTTCACGCTGCAACTCGCATTTTGGGAAAAGCACGCAAAGCATTTGCCGAAGTGATGTGTGCAATGTGCTCTGGTGAAGATTGGCGCAGTTCTGCAATAGAGGTTCCTACAATTGAAACGAGAGCGGGTTGGTTCATTTTTCCGCGGTGCGGAACGGGTGCCAAATACGGGCTATCGGTTTCGACGAGAAGGTTTTCATCGGGGCAAAAGAGTGCTGCTTCACGTAAATCATTGGCGTTTTTGAATGTGACGATGCCGGAAAAAGAAAGAAATAGCCCTCGTTCGACGCATTGACGTGCGCGTATTTCGTCGCCGCTAAAACAGTGCATGATGGTGTTTGCGGGAATGCCTTCCGCATCGAGAATCTCAAATGTTTCGTCCCATGCATCGCGGGTGTGAATAACGAGTGAGAGCTGGTGCTCATGTGCAAGTTGAATTTGTTCTGCAAATGCCGTGCGCTGTGAAGGGCGATCGGAATGTTCGTAGTAGTAGTCGAGACCACATTCGCCAATGGCTACCACTTTGTTCGCTCCCAAATAGGGCAGTAGTTGCGCAACACCATGTTGTGCATCGTGTGGGTGTAAACCAACAGTTGCCCATACTTCTTCATGTCGCCCTGCAATAGCTATTGCGTTAGCGGATGTTTCTGCGTCGGTGCCAATGCTCACCATGGTGGTCACGCCCCCGGCAATGGCAGCACGTACAGCTTCATCGGCGCCACCGGGCATGCGAGCATCGGTGAGGTGGCAGTGAGTGTCGGTCCACATAGTGAGAGCCGTTACTTTGCTTTTCGTGGGAACAGAGGTTCACCCTTTTCCACGGTGAGGCCGGCAGGGTAAAGACCCCATGAAACACTGGTGGGAATGCGCTCGTGGCTCACATCGCCCGTTAAACCAATGCGTTCCCACACCAATTGAGCGGTGGCGGGAATGGCAGGAACACACAAGATGGCAACAATGCGCAGTGCTTCTAATGCATCGCCCATAATGGCGTTGAGTTCCGCACTTGGTTCTGCTTTCCACGGTTCATGGTTTTCAAGAAATGCGTTGGTGGCGCGAATGAGCGACCATGTTGCATCAAGTGCTTTTCCTGGTTGGAATGAATTCCACCCTTCAATGGTGTCGCGCACCGCACTTTCTGCATGTTCGCGAAGAGGGCTGTCGGCTCGCGGTGCGGCGCTGACGCCATCGCACTTTTTTTGCACAACAGTGGTAACACGTGAACATAAGTTGCCCAGGTTGTTGGCAAGGTCGTTGTTGTAACGCGCAACTAAACCTTCATATGTGAAGTCGCCGTCATTGCCATATTGAGTGTCGGACAAGACGTAGTAACGGAAGCCATCGACACCGAATTCATCGATGAGATCGAGCGGGTTCACCACGTTGCCGGCGGTCTTGCTCATTTTCTCGCCACCCACGAGCAACCAGCCACCAACGGCCCAATGCTGAGGTGGTTCAATGCCTGCCGACATGAGCATTGCTGGCCAATATACGCAGTG
>JABMMV010000049.1 GCA_013205145.1 bacterium | reverse complement strand
GGCGAACTCGTGAACTTGCACAAACTTGCCCGCACGCTGCGCGAACAGTGCCCGTGGGACAAAGAACAAACACATGAATCTCTCATTCGTTATCTCATTGAAGAGACCTACGAAGTAGTTGACGCACTTCAAGCGCTTCAAGTAGATGACCCAACAACCGATGACAATCTCATTGAAGAACTTGGCGACCTGTTGTACCAAGTGGAGTTCCATGCAGCGATCGCAGAAGAAGAAGGCCGCTTCACCATGGCCGATATTGCGCGCACTGTTCACGACAAACTCGTTCGTCGTCATCCACATGTTTTTGCAAACGTCACTGCCGACACTTCCGAACAGGTAAGCACTAACTGGGACGCCATCAAAAAACTTGAAAAGCCAGAACGCACTGGCATCTTCGACGGGGTCGTGCAGTCAGGACCCTCGCTCCTTTATGCACAGCAGTTACAGAAAAAAGCTTCCAAGGTGGGCTTCGACTGGCCAGATGTTGAAGGGCCCTTACAAAAAATTCACGAGGAAACCAACGAGCTACATGAAGCAATGGCTGGAGCCGACCCCGAGGTCATCGGTATGGAATTAGGCGACCTGCTCTTTTCCGTGGTCAATGTGGCGCGACACCTTGGTATTGATGCCGAAGTTGCCCTGCGCAGCGCATCGAGAAAATTCCAAGGTCGTGTGGAAGCAGTTCAGGCATTGGCCGAAGAACGCGGCATCGATATGACAAAAGCCTCACTTGAGGAGCTCGACACCTTGTGGAATTCCATCAAATTGCGTTAGACAGTACTTATGAGCAGCATTATTAGTATTGCCGGCCGCGAGGTCCTCGACTCTCGAGGTAACCCCACAGTTGAAGTTGACGTTGTTCTCGATTCTGGGGCCCACGGGCGCGCAATGGTTCCTTCTGGCGCATCTACTGGCGAACACGAAGCAGTAGAACTACGCGATAAAGACCCGAAGCGTTACTCCGGCAAAGGCGTGTTAAATGCCGTGCACCATGTGAACACCGAAATTCATCAAGCGCTCATTGGTAGCGATGCACTCGACCAACGCGCAATTGACTACCAACTCATCGATCTTGATGGAACAGAAAACAAAGGTCGCCTCGGAGCAAATGCAATTCTTGGCGTGAGCTTGGCAGTTGCCCATGCCGCAGCCGACGAACTTGCTCTGCCATTGTTTCGCTCTATCGGCGGACCCAACGCACATGTTTTACCTGTTCCCATGATGAATGTCATTAACGGTGGCGCACATGCCGACAACAACATTGACTTACAAGAGTTCATGATTATGCCTATCGGTGCATCAAGTTTTTCCGAAGCGTTGCGCTGGGGAACCGAGACCTACCACGTTCTCAAGCAGGTATTAGCCGATCGTGGCTTAGCAACTGCTGTAGGAGATGAAGGCGGGTTTGCGCCTAACTTGTCGTCTAACGAAGAAGCCATCAAAGTGCTGGTGGAAGCAATCGAGCGTGCCGGGTACACACCAGGAACCGATATTGCCATTGCACTCGACCCCGCCATGAGTGAACTCTTTCAAGATGGTAAATACCATCTCACCGGTGAAGGAAAAGTGCTCACGTCACAAGAACTCTCTGTGTGGTGGACCTCACTTGTCAACAAGTACCCCATTGTCTCTATTGAAGATGCAATGTCTGAAGACGACTGGGCCGGCTGGTCAACACTCACACAAGCAATTGGATCTCAGGTGCAACTTGTTGGCGACGACCTTTTTGTTACCAACGCCCGTCGCCTGCGCATGGGCATCGACCAATATGTTGCCAACAGCGTGCTCATTAAAGTGAACCAAATTGGCACACTTACAGAGACCTTGGAGACCGTTGAGTTGGCAACTCGTCACCAGTACACAAGTGTCATCAGCCACCGCAGTGGCGAAACCGAAGATGCCACTATTGCCGACCTTGCAGTTGCCACGAATTGCGGGCAAATTAAAACAGGTGCGCCAGCACGTAGCGATCGTGTTGCCAAATACAACCAGCTTTTGCGTATTGAAGAGATTCTGGGTGACAGTGCCGCATTCCGTGGCCGCGATGCCCTTGCCCCGTTGCGATAAGCCCTTGAACACCAATGACACCACATTGAGGTGCTCACACGGCACAATAGGAGCATGCCTACACGCTCATCTGTTCGCGATCTCACGCGACCCGTCCATGTAGACCACAAGCTTTTCCAGCGTGCCATTTCACGCAATATCACGCTCACCGTTTCTGTTGTCATCCTTGCAGCACTTGCCGTTGCCCTCATTGGGCTGCCCGTGAAGGGTCTCTTCGGCCAGCGCAGCGACATCACCCAACGTCAGCAAGAATTTGCAGCGCTCGAAGATGCCAACGAACAACTGCAAACCGAAATTCAGCGATTGCAGACCCCTGAAGGTATTCGAGAAACTGCTCGTAAAGAATTGGGCTACCTGCTTCCCGGCGAAAAACGTCTGGCCCTCCTTGAGGCCCCAGCCCTCAACCCCACACTCCCCGCAGGGTGGCCATACAACGTTGTGACGAATATTCTCGCCGTTCGAGCCGCTGCGGCTCAAAAAAATGGGGCTCAACAGCCCGGATCTTTGGGTCCACTTCTGCAACCCTAGAAACCTTCTGTAGTGTTTGATGCAGTTAGTCAGTCAAGATCATTCAGTTCACAGGGGGCCCTCATGGGTGGAAGTATTCTCGGTAACCGCGTCATTCGTAAAGAAGACCCAAAGTTTCTCACCACAGGTGGCGAATACGTCGACGACCTGCAACACGAACCGCATCTCATGGGCGCCGCACACGTTACTTATGTACGCAGCAGTGTTGCTCACGGCGTCATTACCGGCATCGATACTTCCGATGCATTGAATGCTCCTGGCGTCATTGCTGTCTTCACTGGCGACAGCCTCGACCTTCCGGAAATGCCTGCAACATTTAACCCTATGGCGAAGCGCACATTGCTTGCTCGCACAAAGGTTCGTTATGTTGGCGAACCAGTTGCTGCTGTTATTACTGAAACACGCGAACAAGGTGAAGATGCAGCCGAATTAGTCATCGTCGATTACGACGTGCTGCCAGCGCTCATCGACATTGAAGAATCAATGGCAAGCACCAACCTCATTTACGAAGAGTGTGGCAGCAACGTGGTGTTCGACTCCACCGCCCTCGGCATGCCCGACAACACAGGCGACGCCATTTTTGCAGACTGCGAAGTAGTAGTAAAAGGTCGTTTCATTAACCAGCGCGTTGCACCATGCCCACTTGAAGTACGTGGTTCTGCAGTTGCTTGGGTCGATGGCCGCCTCTTTCAGTGGTTGAGCACTCAACACGCACAAGGTGCCCGCGAAGGCCTCAAAGCAGCACTTGGCCTCGACGACACTCAAATTCGCGTCATTACTCCCGACGTTGGTGGCGGCTTCGGTGCCAAAATCGGTGTCTACCCCGAAGAAATGCTTCTGGGCATGCTCGCTAAAAAAGTCGGCCGTGCATTGCGTTGGCGCGAAACTCGTAGCGAGAGCATGGTGGGTCTTGGTCATGGTCGCGCACAAGTTCAATACGTCACCATTGGCGGTACTCGTGCAGGAAAAGTACAGGCATACCAAATGCAGGTTTTCCAAGACTCAGGTGCGTGGGTCGACATGGGAACCATCCTTGCTCCGTTCATGACACGCCCAATGTCGTCGGCTGTTTACGACATCCCCACTGTTGAAGTGCGTACCACTTCAGTTGTCACCAACACAACACCAACTACCGCATACCGTGGTGCTGGCCGCCCTGAAGCAACTGCTGCTGCCGAGCGTGCTATGGACTTGTTTGCTGCTGAAATTGGCAAAGACCCTGTTGATGTTCGCCGCATGAATCTCATTCCTAAGTTCATGCATAACCACACCACTGCCATTGGCCAGAACTACGACGTGGGCGACTACGAAGGTGCACTCGACAAAGCTTTAGCGGCTGCTAACTACACCGAGTTGCGCGCCGAACAAGCGCGGCGTCGTGCTGCTGGTGGCGCAAAGCAATTAGGTATTGGCGTGTCGGTCTATGTTGAAATTACTGGTGGCGTTCCACCAATGAGTGAAGCTGCAAAAATTGAAGTCTTAGAAAACGGACACGCAGTGGTGTACACCGGAACAAGCCCCCACGGACAAGGTCATGCCACTTCGTGGTCGATGATTGCTGCAGAGCAAACCGGTATTCCCATGGACATGATTGATCTTGTTTGGGGCGACACCGATCTCGTTCCCGTTGGTGGCGGAACCATGGGTTCGCGTTCATTGCAACAAGGTGGAGCAGCTGTTAACCAGGTATCTATTGAACTTGTCGACAACGCAAAGAAAATTGCTGCTCGCTTGCTTGAAGCAAACGAAGCCGATGTTGTGCTCGACAAAGACCGTGCCGTTTTCCACGTTGCAGGGACTCCTGCTGTGGCAAAAAGTTGGGCCGACATTGCCATGTCTATGAAAGGTGAGGGCGGACTCGTGCAAGAAGGTGTCTTCATTGCAGAAGGCGCAACTTTCCCCTTTGGCGCACACGTTGCTGTTGTTGAAGTCGATACAGAAACTGGCAAGGTGAAGCACTTGCGCCACGTTGCTTGCGACGATGCAGGTCGTGTTCTCAACCCACTTCTTCTTGAAGGACAAATTCACGGTGGAGTTGCCCAAGGCACAGCACAAGCATTGTTAGAAGAAGTGCGCTACGACGCCGATGGCAACCCCATCACTTCAAACTTGGCCGACTATGCGTTCATTTCCGCTGCAGAGCTTCCTAGCTTTGAAGTGGTACACATGGAGACACCAACATTTCTCAACCCACTCGGTGCAAAAGGCATTGGCGAGTCGGGAACAATTGGCTCTACACCAGCAGTGCAATCGGCTGTTGTTGATGCTGTGTCACACCTCGGTGTGCGCCACATCGACATGCCTACCACCGCTGAACGCGTGTGGTTGGCTATTGCCGCTGCAAAATAATTCACACCTCTTTTGAGGTCTTTGATTGCAGTAAGCAAATATTTAGGTGGCAGAGTGTGTGAATGACTTCCCCCATTATTGCTACTGGTCTTAAGCGCTACTTCGGATCCAAAGACGAGCCCATTAAGGCTGTTGACGGTGTCGACCTTGAAGTCAAAGAGGGCGAGATCTTTGGCTTTCTTGGGCCAAACGGCGCCGGCAAAAGCACCACAGTGCGCATGCTCACCACGCTTTTACGACCGACCGCTGGTCAGGCATTTGTTGCTGGCTACGACATCGTGAAAGATGCCGACAAAGTTCGCCGCAGCATTGGTGTGGCATTGCAAGATGCAGCAATTGACCCGCTCATGACTGGCAATGAACTGCTCGAATTGCAAGCGGTTTTGTATGGCATTCCAGCAAACCAAATGAAAAAGCGGGCCGATGAGCTTCTCGAGCGCGTGGGACTCATAGCTGCGGCAGATCGTCGTGTTGGTACGTACTCTGGCGGAATGCGTCGTCGCCTCGACCTAGCCTTGTCTCTCATTCACCAACCCACTGTGCTCTTTCTCGATGAACCCACCACTGGCCTTGACCCGATGAGTCGACTCACATTGTGGGAAGAGGTAAAGCGATTGAACAGCGAAGGCACCACTGTATTGCTCACAACGCAATACCTCGAAGAAGCCGACCAGCTTGCCGATCGCATTGCAATTATCGACCACGGAAAAATAGTTCGCGAAGGAACGCCCCGCGACTTGAAAGCACAAGTAGGCGCGCCCACATTGCTCATTACCGTGGCAACACATCTCACAGAAACTGCAACCCAAGTACTGAAGGAATTTGGCGACATGCGCCCCACTGCCGAAGGAACACTTGGCGTAGGTCTTACTGCCGGAGTGGAAGCGGTAACCGACGTTGTTCGCCGCCTCGATGAATCGGGCATTCGCGTTCAGCATCTTGAACTCAATGAACCAAGCCTCGACGACGTCTTTGCGGAAGCAACTGGCTATCGCCTGGAAGGCGCAAAGCAATGACCTCAACTCTTACCGTGCAGTCCACCGCAGCAATGAATCACAACTGGCGCATTGGATTTCGTCAGACAGTTGCCATGTCGAAACGCTCGATACTTGCACTAGTTCGCCAACCCGCTCTCGTTGTTCCCTCAATGATATTTCCATTGTTCTTCGCCGCACTTGGTACTTCATCTTTTGGTCGAGCAATCAATCTTCCTGGGTTTCCTAAAGTTGACTCATTTCTTGATTTCAGTTTGGCCGGCACCATTGTTCAAGGCGTCTTATTTGGTTCAGTGCAAAGTGGAACCGCACTAGCAACCGATATAGAAAACGGCTTTTTTTATAGACTGATGGCAGCACCATCATCGCGACTAGGCATTCTTGTGGGGCGGCTTGCTGGTGCTGCTGCATATGGGGCTTTTCAAACGCTCTTTTTCTCATTACTTTTGTTGCCCTTCGGCATGAGCATCAAAGGTGGCCCGCTGGGTGTTCTCGTCATGGTCGTCAGTGGTGGACTCATTGCAATTGCTATTAGTGGTTTCATGGCAGCTGCTGCACTGAAAACTGGCTCGTCGGAAGCGGTTCAAGGAATTTTCCCTCTGGTATTCATCATGCTCTTTTTTTCTAGTGCCTTTTTCCCGCGCCAAACCATGAGCGGGGCGTACAAACACATTGCCGACTTCAACCCTATTTCGCATCTCATTGAAGGATTGCGCGATTTATGCATTGACGGCCTCAGTAGCGGCGCTATTGCACGGGCAATTCTGGTGCCAATTGCAATCATGATTGTTTCATTTACTGTTGCCTTACGAGCACTCGCACAAAGGATTGCTGCACAATGAGCACATCATTCTCTTCTGAATTCGCTGGAACAACGATGCGTAGTGCTTCTGCACTATCTACACGAGCCCTACGCAATACACGTCGACTGCCGTCTACTTTCTTGCCAACACTCGCAATGCCAATTTTTCAAAGCATCGCATTTGCTGGCACCTTTTTTGCCATCACCAAAGTTCCGGGTTTCCCCACAGATCGCAGCATCAACTGGTACATGCCGCTCGCAGTTTGTATGGGTTCTGCCTTTGGTGGCGTAGGGCTTGGTTTCTCTGCCATCAAAGATATTGAAAATGGATTCTTCGACCGGTTACGCATGGCCCCCACTCCCCGACGTTCCCTCATCATTGGGCCACTCATTTCTTGCTGGGTCCGCACCTTGGTTGTCGTCACAATCGTTCTTCTCGTGAGTTTTTGTTTTGGAGCACGACTCACTTCCGGCTTCGTCGGGCTGGCCACGCTGTATATCTCAGCAATAGGGCTATCCACCGTTGCTGCCGGTTGGGGACTCGGCATTGCCTATCGTTTTCGCGACATGCGCGGGGCCGCCATCATGCAACTCACGTTGTTCCTCACGATGTTTTTGTCTTCTGCACAAACACCTCTCAATATCATGACCGGGTGGCTGCACACCGTTGCCCGTTATAACCCAGCTACGAACATCTTGCGACTATCTCGCCAGGGCTTCCTCGGAGATGTCACCTGGGCTGGCGTTTGGGGCGGTCTCGTTGCCCTTGTAGGCCTTTCCGTGCTCACTTTGTGGTTCGCGCGCCGTGGGCTCGACTCGCTCGACCGCTAAATGGCCCATTTCGAGTTCCTTCTCCTGAGTTGGCGCCACTACAGTTGAGGCATAATAGGGGCTGCAACCAGAGAGTTGCGTAAAGGGGAACCATGAAGATCAGCGTCACTGTTAACGGCAAGACTCACGAAAGCGACGTTGAGCCACGCACTTTGCTCGTTCAATATGTACGTGAAGACCTGGGTCTCACCGGTACCAACATCGGTTGCGATACTTCTAGTTGCGGTGCGTGCTCGCTCCACCTCGATGGTGAAGCAGTGAAGAGCTGCACCGTTCTTGCCGTGCAAGCCGACGGCTCGCAGGTCACCACCATTGAAGGTCTTGCTACCAACGGGAAAATGCATCCGATGCAAGATGCCTTCATGCAAAATCATGGTCTGCAGTGTGGCTTTTGCACACCCGGAATGGTCATGGCTGCTATCAGTTTGTTAGACGAAAACCCAGATCCAACAGAAGACGAAGTGCGCATTGGTCTTGAAGGCAACCTGTGCCG
>JABMMV010000048.1 GCA_013205145.1 bacterium | reverse complement strand
TCACGTTCGGGGCTCACATCGTGAAACGGTTGCCCCGGTTCTTTGAGGCCAGGGTTATTAATATCGCCTTCTTCGCCGCCGGTGCAGCACACCAAAACCGTACGCACACCACTGGCCCCGTACATTGCCAACGTAGGGGCACCTTTTGATGCCTCGTCGTCGGGGTGCGCATGCACAGTTAAAATGCAAAGCGTCTGGTCACTCATGATCGTCATAATCTACTGCCTCGTGTAATAACGTCACCTCATGGCTCGTACTTCTCGTTTCATCGCTCTCGCATGTTTCACCTCACTCATTGCACTTGGTGCTTGCTCTCGCCAAGATGGTCGCGAAATGGTCACTCCTAGCGATATCCAAATTGCCGCTACCAACACCACCGTTGAGCCGTCCACCAGTGAGGGCAATATGGCAGGCGACAGTTCTGCTGTGGTCGATACCGCACCCGCTCTGTTGACTCTCACGGCGCCTTTCACCGAAGGTGCGGTGGTGTCTCCCCCATTCGCTTGTGGCGATGCCACACAGTCGCCCTCACTCACCTGGACCAATGTTCCCGCCGGCACGGTGTCGCTCGCTCTCATCTTGACCGACGAAGATGCCCCCGACTACGTCCATTGGGTAGTAGCCAACATTTCACCGTCGCTCACGGCCCTTGCCCCAGGAATCTTGCCGAGCGATGCCATTCAGGCCAAGAACTCGCAGGGCACCATTGGCTTTACCGGCCCCTGCCCGCCCGAGGGCACCACGCATCAGTACTCAATCACCTTGTACGCCCTCGACCAGACGCTCGAGTTTGCCAACGGCGACAATGGCGCGGCGATGGGTGAAGCCATTTCGGCATCAGCCCTCGATGCCACCACCATCAGCTTCACCGCCTAAGAACCCAACCACACACAAAACCCGTGCAAGAATAGAGAAATAGACCGCTCACTCACCTCCCTGCCACTTGGCGTTTGTGAGACCGATGCAGACGGGCGCCTCATTGCTGCCAACGATGCCTTTCGCACACTCGTGCTCGGAGGAACGCCAGTAGTAGCGGGTTGTGCACCGTGGGTGAACGCCGCGCCGATCGAACGCGCTGCAGCTGAAGTCGCTTGGGAAAATACTCACCAACACGGTGGTCCTTTTTCGCTCGAGTTTCGCTTGCTGGCCGCCGATGGTTCGCAATATTGGGTGGCCCTGCATTTAGAGCCGGTGATGAACGCAACAAATGTGGTCACGGGCTATGTGGGTACCGCACACGACTACACCGACGCAGTAACACGACGTGCGTTAAGTGAACAGCTTGTTGGCTTGCTCGACGTCAGCGCCGACGCTGTGTTGGTTTTCGATCGCAGTGGTCACCTGTTGTTTTGCAACGATGGCGCACGCTCACTTGTGGGGGTCGACAGCAACGACGTGCAACGCAACAACGACACTGTTGCCGATACTTTCTTGCGCGCTATTCGCGACCAGGTGCCGCGCGAAGTTTTAAATGCCACCGACACCCACCCTGCAGCAAACAGGTGGGAAGGCGAACTCGGTTTTCGTAGCCCCGATGGCATTGTGCGCACACTCGCTCTCACCTTGCAGGTAGTGCGCGACGCAAGTGGTGTGGTGCAACACTTCAGCGCCATTGCCCGCGACATCACTGAAACGAAACAATTGCAAGACGAACTCACTCGCCAAGCTACGCACGATGCGCTTACTGGCCTTCCTAACCGCGTGTTGTTCTTGCGCAAACTTGCCGAAGCACTCGACCGCAGCCGCACCCTGAAATCGGGAACCGCAGTGCTCTTTATTGACCTCGACAACTTGAAAGATGTGAACGACACCATTGGCCACAATGTGGGCGACGTGTTGCTGAGCAATATTTCCAAGCGCTTGGTGAATGCCACCCGCCCATCAGACATTGTTGCCCGCATTGGTGGCGACGAGTTTGTCATTTTGTGCGACGGTGTGACCGACGAACACATTGCCCACGACATTGCTGGGCGCATCCTTGCTGCAGTCACCGGGCAAATGGTGTTACAAGGAACCGAAATTTATACAAGCGCCAGCATTGGCATTGCACTGTCAACACCAGAAATGCTCGCCGAACAATCACCCACAGAAGCTGCACAAACACTGTTGAACAATGCCGACACAGCGATGTATCGCGCTAAGCAACGCGGCAAAGCACGCGCTGAAATTTACAGCGCCGAAATGCGCGCCGATGCCCGCGAACGCGTCAGCCTTACCAACGCTTTAGAGCGCGCCCTTGCCGCCAAGCAAATGCGCTTGGTATACCAGCCCATTAATTCTGCGCACTCTGGTCGCACTACTGCAGTAGAAGCATTCCTGCGTTGGGATCACCCTCAGCATGGTGAACTCACACCGCCACAATTCATGGCTATTGCTGAAGAGTCGGGAATGATTGGCCCCATTGGTGATTTTGTTATTGCGCTTGCCTGTAACGACCTCCGCCAATTCATTAATGCGGGCGCAGTCGACAAGTCGTTCCAATTGCATCTCAATTTGTCGCCGAAACAACTCACCGACCCAACGTTTGTGGAACGCACGCTGACCACCTTGCGCGAGCACACCATTGAACCCATGCAGGTGTGCTTTGAAGTAACCGAAGCAACCATGATGAACGACAACCCCAGCATTTTGCGCAGTATTAATGCCCTGAAGCGCAGCGGTATTCGCATTGCAATTGACGACTTCGGTAGCGGGTTCTCATCACTGTCGTCACTGCGCAAGTTTCCAGCCGATGTGTTGAAGCTCGATGGCTCGCTTATTCGCGATCTTGGCCAACAGGGTTACGACGACCCCATTGTGCGCTCCATTATTCAACTCGCCCACTCACTCGACATGACGGTTATTGCCGAATGGGTAAGCACAGAAGAACACATGAAGCGTTTGAAAGTTTTAGGTTGCGATTACTTGCAGGGCAACCGCATTGGCGAAGCTCACAACGCCGAGACCTTCGTGCGCGAACTCACGCGCACGCACTAACTAATTACGCCGGCGGCTCTACCACTGGTGCTGGCCCAATGCCCGCAAAATACTCGAGCACGCTGCGCGAATTGCCGCCTAGTTGCACCACCGACATGTCGTTCACCACGTCGTTTTCCACGTCGAGCCCGTAAGAAGCAATGCTGCCATCGGCTGCCGGCTTCAAACGCTTCAAGAAACTTGCAATGTCGAGCGCGGGGTCAGCTGTTACCGCACCCACAATGGAGCGCATCACGCCGCCAACACCAAATGGGTTCGCCGCAGAATATTTCACCGTGTCTTTTAACAGCACAGCAACAAATTGACGCTGGCGGGCGGTGCGGCCAATATCGCCCGTACCTTCAAGTTGCCATTTGTTATTAATGAATTGGTAGTAGTGCCGGCTGCGCGCAAATCGCAATGCCTTCACACCATTGAGCAAGTTGCATCCACGATGAATGCGCAACCCAGTGTTTTTATCTTTCGCGCCGTAGGGCACGCACACACGCACGCCGCCCACTGCATCAACAAGTTCTTTAAACCCTTGGAAGTTAATTTCCACATAGTGATGAATAGGAATATTGAAGTTGGCGCGAATGGTGCGAATGAGCATGTCGGCACCCAGGCTGTAGGTCGTATTGATGCGGTTCTTTTTCTCGCCGTTGCCGATGGTCACATATAGGTCGCGAGGGAACGACATCAAAGCCGCAGTCTGCGCAACAGTGTCGTAGCGCAAAATCATGATGGTGTCGCTGCGTTGGCTCCCCAAGTCGCCGCCCATGGTGGCGTAGTCGGGGTCATTTGGGTCAACACCCTCACGACTGTCGGTACCCACCAACAAATAGTTTTCAAAGCCATCAGATGGTGGCGCAAGTTCTGCAACAACCACGTCTACTCGCGCTACACCTTCAAGCTGACTTTTCGCTCCAGACACCAAACCAGCAGCACCAGCACACGCAACAATGATTGCAAGGCCAACGGCAACGAGGTAGCGCATTGACTTCATTGAAAATACGGTAGTGCTTCTTGGCTAACGAATGCGGTCAAGCAAGTCGTAGGTGCATTACGTCGGCGGTATCAATGTGATGTGTTACAGCACATTCATCGAGCACGTTTAATCGCCCATCGGCACCAACATCTACTGCACGACCCACGACATATGAACCATCGGGCATTTCGCATTGCACTTGCTTGCCCAATGTGTGGAGGTGTTTGCGATACAACGCAAAAGACTCACGCTCGTCAAGACCACCAATGTCGTCGAATCGCGCTAACACCAAGTCGAGCATTTCAATGGGCTCAGGAACATCTGTGTCCCCCAACAACGCAGCCATGCACGTGGCATCAGCTACCTCTGGTGGCGGCGCCCACTGCACATTGAGCCCCATGCCCACCACCACGTTGTTGCCCACCGCTTGAGCCAAAATGCCAGCAATTTTCACGTCAACATCGCCGCCCTCTCGAGCCACGGTCACCACCACGTCGTTTGGCCATTTCACACCAGCACGCAACCCATACTTTTCTCTCAATACCAACGCCGCCGCAAGCCCCAGATGCTGGGTGACCCGGTGCAACGGGCCCGCCACATTGCGTAAAAGAACCGACATCAACAGGTTCGCCCCCGACGGCGCCTCCCATACCCGCCCCAGACGCCCCTTGCCGGCGCTTTGGAACGCAGTGGTTAGTACATAGCGGTGAGGAACATCTAGGCTGTTCCCCGCAAGGAGATCAGCATTGGTCGACCCCGTCTCGGGTACTCGTTCCACTTGCCAGTTGCCTCGCCACTTCGCTTTATCCATGTCCATCTACAAAGATTGTCACTCGTGCTTAAGAAAATCCTCATCGCCAACCGTGGAGAAATTGCTGTCCGAGTTATTCGGGCCGCCCGAGAACTAGGAATTAAGACCGTTGCGGTCTATTCCGAGCTCGACAGGAACGCGCTCCATGTGCGTTTAGCCGATGAGGCATATGCCTTAGGTGGCCAAACCGCAGCCGAGAGCTACCTCAACACCGAGGCCATTTTGAATGCCATTAAGGAAAGTGGCGCCGACGGCGTGCACCCTGGTTATGGCTTTTTCTCCGAGAATGCCGAGTTCGCCCAGGCCATTACCGACCTTGGGGTTGCCTTCATTGGGCCACCACCCGCAGCCATTGTAGAAATGGGCGACAAGGTGTCGAGCCGCAAGGCAGCGTTGCGTGGCGGAGCCCCCATTGTTCCGGGCACCACCGAGTTCGTTACTACTGCAAAAGAAATTCAAGACTTCGGCAACGAGAACGGTTGGCCACTTGCCATTAAGGCAGCCTTTGGTGGCGGCGGACGCGGCATGAAGGTTGTGAAGTCGGCCGAAGAAGTGCAAGAAGCAATGGACTCCGCACAGCGCGAAGCAAAAGCATTCTTTGGTCGCGATGAAATTTACATTGAGCGCTACCTCACCTGGCCACGCCACATTGAAATACAGCTTGTGGGCGACCAACACGGCAACGTGGTGTGGGTTTCTACCCGCGACTGCTCAGCACAGCGTCGTCACCAAAAACTCATTGAAGAAGCACCAGCATTCGACCTTCCCGATGGCGTCGAAGAAGCAATGGGTGCTGCTGCAGTAAAAGCTGCGAAAGCTGTTGGTTATTACAACGCAGGAACAGTGGAGTTCATTTTTCAAGACGGAGACTTTTTCTTCCTTGAAATGAATACACGTTTGCAAGTGGAACACCCCGTTACCGAAGTCATTACTGGCATCGACCTGGTGGAATGGCAAATTCGTGTTGCCAGCGGTGAAAAGCTGCCCATGACACAAAAAGAAGTTCTTGCTGCACGTCGTGGCCACGCCATTGAAATTCGCATCAACGCAGAAAACCCTGCCGGCGGCAAGTTCCTCCCCTCACCTGGTCTCATCACCAAGCTTGTGACACCCGATGGTTTCGGCGTGCGCTTCGATGCTGGTTACGAATCGGGCGACACCATCAGCCAGTACTACGACAACCTCATTGGCAAACTCATTGTGTGGGGCAAAGATCGCCCAACAGCAATTGCTCGCACCATTCGTGCGCTCAATGAAATGGTTGTTGAAGGTGTACACACCACCATTCCTGCCGACATCGCAATTTTGGAACACCCTGACTTCGCTGCAATGAAGCACTCCACCAAGTGGGTTGAAGAAGTGCTCGACTTGTCGAACGTGGGCACCTCTGCACCAATTCCTGCAGGTGAAGCCGCCGAAGAACTCATTG
>JABMMV010000047.1 GCA_013205145.1 bacterium | reverse complement strand
TGGCAGCTGAACTGGCCCGGCATGACTGGATGGTCGTAACGGGCGCAGGCCCAGGAATTATGGAAGCTGGAATGAAAGGAGCTGGCGCCGATAAGAGCATCGGTGTGTCCATTCGGCTACCAATGGAAAATGAAGCAAATGCCCTCATTGCAAATGACTCAAAACATGTCAGCATGCGCTATTTTTTCACGCGCAAACTCATGTTGGTTAAGGAATCTCACGCATTCATATGCCTTCCGGGCGGATTCGGCACGCTTGATGAAACATTTGAATTACTCACTCTTGTGCAAACTGGTAAGAGCATGCCTGTGCCTATTGTTTTTCTTGATGCACCAGGCGATACGTATTGGGAACAAGTAAACACTTTCATACAAAACGAACTGGTATCGAGAGGACTGGTATCGGGAGCAGACATGGCATTGTTTTTCATTACGAACAACATCCATGAGGCAGTTCGTGAAATTAGAAGTTTCTACACCAATTACCACTCGTTGCGTTATATAGGGAAATCGCTCGTCATACGTCTTCAAAAACTTATTACAGATGAGCAACTAGAAATCGTTAACCAAGAGTTCGACTACTTATGTACTGAGGGTTCAATAGAACGTGCTGAGACTCATAAAATTGAACACAGAGATCATGACCACCCAGAACTACCTCGAATAAAGTTCTCTTTTACAAAGGTTGAATACGGAGATCTGCGACGGTTAATTAATCGCCTCAATAGCTTCTACCCTATTATTTCGTCCTGAAGTAAGCGAATAGTTTTAGCTAGATGCCCTCTCGCTTTTTGAACGCGTTTTTCAAAACCAATTGCATCTGTCTTCCCGTCTAGTGCGTCGAGCAGAAGCGATTGCGACAGATCGCTCAAATGTTCCGTCATCGCCTCTAGTTGAGAAACTACTTCGTCACATTGTTCACGAAAATTGCTCATCAAATAACTCCTATTGCGTTGAGGGAACTTAATGACTGAGCCAAAAGAGTCACTGGGTGCACAATCGCTACATCAATTTTCCCTCCCGCTAGAAAAGATAAACAACCCGGATTCGCAGAAGCTATGAAACTGATGGTCTCTGGCGCAACGGAGATTATTACTCTGTTTACTTCGTCAAGTTTTCTTCCACGTACCGCAGTAGCCATTGCCGGTTGGCTAAAACTAAATGAGCCTCCAGCTCCGCAGCACAGGCCGTCGTCTTCCATTTGAGTAACAGTAAAACTGATTTCCAATAATTCCTTCACCTCTTTAGATATGCCTTGCACATGGCGCAAATGACATGGTTCTTGGATGAGAACGGTTTCGTTTCGCCGAACGAGTAAGTGTTGTAAATCTGTAATGTGGCGATACAGCAGTTCATTGATATCTAAAACGACGCGACTTCCTGCCAAGGCATTTTTTAACGATGCAGAACAACCAGCTGAGTTCACTACGATTGTAGAAACACTTTCAGATTGTTGCATTTTACGTTGCATTTTTAACGCAGACTTATTGAAACCTGCGTGTTCGTGCAGCGCTCCACAGCAGCCATAT
Source organism: bacterium (assembly GCA_013205145.1). GTDB lineage: Bacteria > Actinomycetota > Acidimicrobiia > Acidimicrobiales > Ilumatobacteraceae > F1-20-MAGs119. The sequence goes on along the minus strand of JABMMV010000047.1, from coordinate 47,481 downwards.
TCGTCTCCGGAGATCTTTACTGAATATCCAAGGGCTTCCAGCAACGTGATGGTATCTAAGTGAATATTTCGATACCAAGCGTCCATAACGCATCCTGTGAACAGCAGAACTTCTTTCCCAGAGCGAACTTGTGGTTTCTTATTAAACCGTGGTCTGGGAAAATCTATTTTTGGCACAGATATTTGTTTTGGAACAATTTTAAGTTTCTGTGCGATGGATATCACTCGGGTGAACAGGCGCAAGCAACGCATGTGGGTCACGACATACAGCCCACAACGCAAAGGAGCATCACGCCATCGCCATCCAGAATGCATTTCGGCTTTAACTGGTGAAATAATTGAGTGGTACTGCACACCAGATGGGCAAGCGGGCTCGCATCCCATGCATTGAATACACGTGTCTAAAGCCTGAACAATTTCTTTCGTTAGTTCAAGATCTCCGTGCTTCACTGAACGAATGAGGTTGATGCGTCCTCGCGGACTGTAGATATCTTCTCCAGTAACTCTGTATGTAGGACAATGCGGCAAACATAGTCCACAATTAACACAGGTATTGAGGTCTTCTTCATTGACCAGCTGAAAGATTCCCTGAGTTTTGTTCATGTAAAAAGGTTCCTCTGTATGGCAATGTGCCTGTTCAACTTATTGGTCGGGTCGAATTGCTTACGTATATCCCACTCAATGGAGTGAGGTAGGTCTTGTGACAGCCGATGTAAATTCGTTAGAGAAGTGGAGTGAATAAAATTTGGGCTCTCGCACAATGCAAAGCCATGCAGGTGCGAAATCTCTTGCTCGACATCTAGTTTGTGTCCTTCTAACAGCACATACATCACACCATCGACACGCGTGACAACAGCGGGTCTGTACAAATTACTGATTTGCTCTGAAGCAACAGGTTCTGGCGACTGCACCCATTGTGATGCTTGAGGAATTGGCTCTGTGCGCATCGTTACCTCAACTATCAAACCCAAAAGCCCCCAGCTGCCCACCAGTAGTTTCACAAGGTCGAAGCCTGACACATTTTTCACCACTTGTCCTCCGCCTTGGAACAGACTTCCATCGGCTGCAACGACGGTGCACTGCAATACATTATTGGGAAGTGTCTGATGATGGGATTCCCGTAGTCCGTTACGGCAAGTAGCGATAGCTCCTCCAATGGTCCCCCATTCAGGAATAACAATACGTTGCCGCACTCGTTGCAACTCAAAGTTAATTTCGCTCATTGAGGTACCAGCGAAAATAGACACCATCAACTCATCTGGTTCGTAAGAAATGATTCCCGAGGGCGCCTTCAGTGCGCATGCATCGGGGCTACTGCTTGCAACGCCCGTACTGTTGGTACCAACAATATTTACAACATCGCTATTGGCCATCTGATACTGCAGATCATCGACAACGCTGCCTAAATTCACTGGTTGCCTCAACATGTCACATCCAACTTCCAGGAGGAATGGATGATGCATCTGCGCAGCCTGAACCCCGCGGCAAAACCTTATGGGGGTTCGAGATGCCTTCTGGGTCAAAAGCAGCTCGCAATTTTTGTTGAAACAAAAGGTCGTTCTCGGTAAACATCCATCTCATGAAGTCTCGTTTCTCAAGACCGATACCGTGCTCACCCGATAACACTCCGCCAGCTTCTAAAGAGACCCGAACAATTTCTGATCCGGCACGATGAACGCGGTCCATCACGCCTTCCACCCTCTTATCGAACATCAAAATGGGGTGCAAGTTGCCATCACCAGCATGAAATACGTTCATCACTTGTAGTTGTTCTTCAGTCGCAATTGCAGATACTTGTGATAGGACTTCTGCTAATTTCTTTCGCGGCACCACCGTGTCGTGTAGATAGTAGTTGGGTTGAATACGCGCAATTGCCCCAAACGCTGTTTTGCGACCTTTCCATATAAGGGCTCGTTCTGCAGCGCTCTGCGCGACCTTAAAACTTGTGGCTCCGAAACGTAAAACAATGTCTTTCACTTGTCGAGTGCCGTCTGACACCGAATGCTCAAGACCATCAATTTCCACAATAAGCATGGCGGCAGCGTCGAGGGGGAAACCTGCATGCACATACTCTTCAACGGCCCTTGTAATGGGGGCATCCATCATTTCTAATGCACTGGGAATGATGCCGGAAGCAATAATGGCACTGACCGCCATGGCGCCCTCGTGCACCGAGGCAAAACCAACAACCATTGTCGAAACGTGTGGCGGGTTTTGCACAAGGCGCACCTCAATAGCAGTTGCAATGCCAAACATCCCTTCACTACCAATAAAGGCACCGCGCAGGTCAAATAGTGAATTCTCGGCATCGAGAATGCATACTTCTCCTGAAGGCAGCACTACTTCGAGCGCAAGAATATGGGCAGAGGTGACACCCTCTGACAGACAATGAGGTCCACCAGAGTTGTTTGCAACATTCCCACCGATGGTGCAACTTTGCTGGCTTGAGGGGTCAGGAGCAAAGTGCAAGCCATGGCGTGACGTGTGACGAGACAAGTCGGCGTTCAACACCCCAGGTTCAACCCATGCCGCACGTCGGTGTACGTCGACGCTACGAATATTGTTCATTTTCGTCAGGCATATGACCAATGATCCGGCTGTTGGTATGGCTCCGCCTGCCAAACCAGTGCCCGCACCACGGGCAATGAAGGCCATGCCTTTTGATCTTGCCCAACGCACGGCCTCTTGCACCTCAGCCGTAGAGGTTGGATAACACACGCCAGCAGGGTTCCCCATCATGTTTGACGCATCTTGACCTACGAGAAAGAGCTCCGCAGTGCTTGTGTGAACAACACCTGACATTTCTCTAGAGTACTCACAGGTCAGCCCAAAATTCTTGATGTAATTCGTTAGTTTCGACGTTTTATCTGTAACATCTCTACCTGTGTCTATACCTGAAGATCTCCATGAATGGGTAAGTTTCGAAGACCCAGAAGAAGAGCGCACTTACATGTTCGACGTGTCGTACATGCTCTCCAACTGGATGTGCATATATGGGCAAGGTTGCCAAGGAATACTTGAAGAAGCCTCACCCGAACTGATGCAAGGTTGCTGCAGTTTTGGTGCTCACTTCATTGATGCAGACGATGTGAAGACAGTGAAAAAATCTTCAAAACGACTCACTGCTAAGAACTGGCAGTTCAAAGCAAAAGCCGATGAGAAGGGTTGGAGCAAAACCGACAAGAGCGGTACGGTCACCACAAAGCTCGTCGACGGTGCCTGCATCTTTCTCAACCGTCCGGGTTTTGAAGGAGGCGTTGGTTGTGCCTTACACATAGGTGCCACTGAAGCTGGCGAACGCCCGATGGACTGGAAGCCAGACGTATGTTGGCAAGTGCCGATGCGTTCACAAGACACAACAGACGAAGATGGACACGTAGTTACTTTTATTCGCGAATGGAAGCGCCGCGACTGGGGCGAAGGCGGACACGAATTCCATTGGTGGTGTAACGATGATCGACTCGCCTTTGTTGGCGACAAGCCCGTTTACAAGTACCTCAAAGACGAAATTTCCGAGATGGTCGGCGACAAGGTGTATGCACTTCTCGCGATTGAATTAGACAAGCGCAAATCAACCGCTGTTGGTCACCCAGTTGTATTAACTCAACGGCCTAAAAAATAGTAACTATTTCTTAAATGCGCGCTTGCGTTCTTCGATTGATAAACCGCGTTTGCGGATGCGAATTGACTTTGGAGTGACTTCCACCAATTCATCGTCGGCGATCCACTCGATTGCTGTTTCCAAACTATGCAAAGTAGGAGCAGCAAGCTTCACGCCGTCGTCATGACTATGTGTGCGAATGTTATTCTTTTCCTTTTCGCGCACAGCATTAACAACCATTTCGTCGTTGCGTGCATTTTCTCCGACAACCATGCCTTCGTAGATTTCAGTACCGGGTTCTACAAATAGAGTGCCGCGCGCCTGCAGGTTGTCGAGTGCATACGCAGTTACTTTGCCCATGCGGTCACCAATCATGGCGCCACCAAGACGTTGTGGAAGTTCTCCTACCCATGGAGTCCAGCCTGCATGGTTCATATGAATGAGAGCAGTTCCACGTGTTTGGGTAATGAGCTCGGAACGAAAACCGATGAGACCTCGTGAAGGAGCCTCGAAGCTGATGATTGTGCGGCCAATATCGCCGGGGCGAATATCGGTTACCCTGCCTTTACGTGGTGCCAAGGTTTGGGTGACAACACCCACATGCTCGTCAGGCACGTCGCATGCGCCATTTTCGAGTGGCTCTTGACGTTTGCCGTCTATCTCTCGCGTGACCACTTGAGGGCGACTCACTTGAAGCTCGTAACCCTCTCGTCGCATATTTTCGATAAGCACAGACAGTTGCAATTCTCCACGGCCAGCAACTTCAATAATTTCTGGAGAATCGGTGTCGGTCAAACGAATTGACACGTTTCCTAATACTTCACGATCGAGACGTTCCTTGAGGTGACGACTGGTGAGGTATTTACCCTCGCGTCCCGCCAAGGGTGAAGTGTTCACTCCAAAACTCATGCGAATAACTGGTTCATCAACGCTAAGTCGTGCCAATGGAACTTGTTGGTCGATAGTGCACAGAGTGTCGCCCACTTGAACTTCTGGAATTCCAGAAACAACAAAGAGGTCACCAGCTTCAACGGAGTCGACTTCACGACGACCAATGCCGTCGAACGCATAAAGCTGCGTGAGGCGACGACGAATGACGTTCTCTGTACCGTCTTCGTTTGGCTTTTGCATTACTGCCACGGTCTCACCCTTTTTCAAGGTTCCGGAATATACGCGACCAATAGCGAGGCGACCCAGATACTCAGAAGCATCTAGGTTGGTTACCAGTGCTTGCAAGATGGCATTTGGGTCGCTTGATGGTGCTGGAAGTGTCAACATGCAATCGAGCAACGCAGACAGGTCGGCATCTGGCGCTGGCATTCCTACGCCAACCATTGCCCTACCTTCGCGCGCCACGGCACTGATGACCTGGAAAGCAAGTTGTACATCAGTCTTCGCGAGATCGAGAAAAAGTTGCTCTACTTCTTCGAGCACTTCTTGGGTGCGGGCGTCGTGACGGTCAACTTTATTCAACACAACAATGGCAGGAAGATTGGCTTCCATGGCCTTCGACAACACATAACGAGTTTGTGGCAACGGGCCTTCAGCAGCATCAACGAGCAAAACGATGCCGTCAACAATGTGCAGTGCTCGCTCTACTTCCCCTCCGAAGTCAGCGTGACCAGGGGTGTCAACCAAGTTGATACAAGTTCCCTTGTAGGTGATTTGAGCGGCTTTGGCCAAAATAGTGATTCCACGTTCGCGTTCTTGGTCGTCGGAGTCCATTACTCGCTCGACTAAGGCCTGGTGGGCAGCGAACGTACCAGTGGTGCGCAACAAGGCGTCGACAAGCGTGGTCTTTCCATGGTCTACGTGGGCTACAAGGGCAATATTTCTACGTGGGGTCATAATGATCAACAATCAGTAATGGGTGAGGGGCAGCTGCGAGAACTGACTGAATAAGGGGGTGAGCGCGAGAGGCCTAATTTAAAATTCGGAACGTTCGTCGTCTTCGTCTTCTTCGTCGTCGAATCGAACTCCGTATTTCTCGGCGATTGCAGCGTATTCATCATCTTCGCTCTTCGTGCGAGATGTTTGTTCACTGAAACCGAGATCTGCGGCACTAGGCCCAGCTTGCTTTAATTTACGCGCTTCTTCGAAGCGACGATGACGACCCTTTTTCACGAGAGGGCTCCAACCTAACTAACGGCACAACACCGCATTGGATACAACAGTTTTATATTGTATCGCAGGCAGGCCACAGAATGCCGCTAATGCTCGAAGTTCTCCTCTGGGGCAGCCCGCACTAGGCGTAGCCCCCCTTTCCCGTCAAAGGAAATGCCAGCTGTACCCTCTCGTAGGTCATCGAGATCAGATCCGATGATCTCGGCTCTCCATCCAATACGCAATCGAGCGTGACTATTGCCACGTAGATAATCGATGATGTCTGCACGGGTAGCGAGCAGAGCAGTTTCAATGCTGGTCTTTCCCGCTACTTCGCTAATCCACGCTGAAATAAGAGTTGCGGCAGGGCGCAAGTCACGGTCGAAATCCTCTACGTCGTTCACCGGGAACTCTGCTGTCACCTCGCGGCCTCTGTTGACCGCAGCCAATATTTCACTAGCAATGGTGCCCTTGAGGTGCCGGCCATCAACACCTCTGCATTGCGATAACTCATCATGATTTTGTGGAGATTTTTGAGAAATTCCCAACAGCGCGAGGTCTGGAAGTACTTGACGGACCGGAACGTCGAGTTTCTGAGCGCGTTCTTCTCGCCACTGCGCCACTGATTGAGCAACACCTCGAGATTTCGGTTTCAGGGTGCGTGCATCTTTCATCCGTAACCAAGCCATCGCAGGGTCAACTGGTTGTGTCGGACGCTTGACCAATTCTGCACATGCATCAAGGGCCCAACTCTCCCGCTGCAATTCTTGTAGCTGAAGACTAATGACTCTGTACAGATCATGAAGGTGTTCAACATCGCTTGCCGCGTATGAACATTGGTCACTCGTGAGCGGGCGCCGCAGCCAGTCGGTGAGACGGTCACCTTTCGGAAGTGAAATTTCTAATTCACGTTGCACCAATGAGGCAAGTGAAGGCGTGGAATAGCCGATGAAACCAGCAGCTATTTGAGTATCAAATATCAATTCTGGTTTTGCTCCACACGCAAGGGAAAGTATCTCGAGGTCTTGCTGAGCTGCATGGACGATTGCTACAGCGCTGTTCTTGAATAAGTCTGCGACGGCAGAAGCAGAGAGATGAGGAGCATCAAGAAGATAAGTATCATCTTCCACGCGAATCTGAATAAGAGCAAGTTGTGGGAAATATGTCTTTTCGCGATGGAACTCTGTATCAATTGCGTAGTTCGGAACGGCCCGCAAACGCTCTGCTAGAGCCAACACAGAATGGTCTTCGTCTACCCAACGATAAGTAGTTTTCATTTATATATTTGGCAATTCACCGAGTACTACATCGAAGCCCGACTGGATCCATGCCCCTGTGCCACCCGCAATGTTTATACAAAGAGCGCCACTTTGTTCAGCGAATTCACATGCCCGCATGCTGCGTCCGCCCACTTGGCAAATGACGTAAGTCGGTTTCTGTGCAAGAAACGGTTCAACGTTATCTTGCACCGTTGAAAGCGGAATTGAAATTGATCCAGGAACGTGGCCAGACTCGTATTCATCTGTTTCACGTACATCAATGAGCACAATGTTGGGCAACAAGCCTTGCAGCTCGGCCACCGATATTTCCTCTATCGCCATTTTCCAATGCTAGTCATTTTCATACGTAACGACATCACTACCGTTCATCCGTTATTTCGGGGTAGTTGACATTAACGAGAAATTCATCGGGAAAATTGATGAAATCACACGCACATGCTGACCATAGATTCTTTAAAGAACCACCCGCACCCGATTCAATATGGGCAATAGCGTCTTGGTATCGAGAGCAATGTACGCCAGCCAATACCCAGTGCCGATCTTGAGAACGCTCTGATTCGGCGACAACGATTCCTTCAACGCGAGATGCCTGATCTCGCAATAAGCGAAGATGATCAGGTTGGAGCATCGGCATATCGATTGGCTGAACAATCATTACGTCAAACTGTGCCTGTGCCGCGACGAGCAATAACGAATGCAAACCAGCGACGGGCCCTGAGTAATGGGCACTATCTGCCACCACTTCCCATGCCGCGTCTGGCGCAGGCCCACCACTCAGAACAATGCGATCGGCGCCGCTACTTACCTCATTGATTCTTTTCAACGAGATGTCTAAAAACGTTTCACCATTACGTTCAGCTAAATACTTCGGGGATCCAAACCGAGAACTTTGTCCCCCGTTCAATATTGCCCACAAAGAATTCATTTGTCTTCGGGAACTCCAGACGGATCCAACTGCAACAAGAACAATCGGCATCGTTCTGCTTCATCGGCTTCGCCGATGTGCTCTGCATTTACTTGCAGCCCCAAGAGACACAGAAGAAAAGCCCTATTGCTTGGATGTTGCCACCTCACGAAACCAGAGCCACGCCAACCATTGGCACGCAGCATGTCGAGGCCACGGTGATAACCCACGCGATACGCGGCATAGCTTTCTAACGTGTCTAAGCCGTGTTGGCCATACAGCGCCCATACGCTCGGCGACCGCGGCGCGAGGGATACAAGTTGCAATAACTTTGCCCGATCAAGGGTGAGCGATGTAGAGATCTCATTAATGAGCTGTTGAACATTCGGTGGGTCAACTGGCAAAACAGTTTCAGGTGGACCACTGGGGGTAAGCGAGACATTAGCCATATGCAGAAGTTACTGTATTCCCACCAAAGAGATGTCCTCATCTGCGATATCAGTGACCGCTAAGGTTTCCTCATGGACTTTCAAAGCATTACCAGTTCACTGACGGTAGACCAAGCCAAAAATGGTTCGCTCATCGCAATTGCGGTGTGCGTCATTCTTTTGTTGCTCATCTTGAAGTTCATTAGTTCTGTGGTCACGAAAATCATCTTCACCATCATTTTGACCTTGGTTGGAGGGGCTGCCTACTCACAACGAGCTTCTTTGGCCGACTGTGCACAAAAGATTTCGCAGGAGGTTCAGGAGAATGCAGGTGCCGCTTCAGTGAACTGCACCTTTTTCGGTCAGGACATCAATATCGATACTGCAAAAATTAAGCAGTTAAGTAATTAAGCATTCGGCTTCATGAAATTGGTGTCTGTGCAATAACGTAGCGGCTCCATGGAACTTCTTATCATTCGTCACGCACTCCCAGTCCGCCGCGAGCTCACGGAAGGAATTGCCGACCCCGAATTAGCGCCGGAAGGTCTTTTGCAAGCTGATCATCTAGCGAAGTACCTCGCCACGGAGAAGATTGATGCCGTTTATGCCAGCCCGCTTCGTCGGGCACAGCAAACAGCTGCTCCGCTCGCCGCCTTGCAAAAAGTGGCAGTCACACTCATTGATGATGTGGCTGAATGGGATCGCAACTCGAATGAATACGTACCTGTGGAAGAACTCAAGGCTACAAACGACCCACGTTGGCAAGCCATGCTCAGAGGTGAATGGAATGTCCCCGAGGAGTCGGCTGATGAATTCAACAAGCGCACTATTGGGGCCGTTGACAAACTCATTGATCTTCATTCAGGACACCGCATTGCCATCGTGTGCCATGGCGGGGTAATCAATGCATATCTCACGTACATTCTTGGACTCAGCAACTACCAACAAGGTTTCTTCTATCCGAACTACACCTCCATCCATCGTGTAGCTGCGGCTCGAAGTGGTGAAAGATCAATTGTGACCATCAATGAAACTTCCCATCTTCGTGGAACTGGTTTACCAATGGGTCTCTTCCAAAAGGGATAACTAATGATTTCACTACAAGAGTTTCTCGACGTGAGCCCTACGTCGTTTCACGTAGTGAACAGCGCTTCTCATGAGCTCGAGCAAGTTGGGTACGCCTCACAGACCTATAAAGATGCTGGTGGTTCCCACTTCGCAAAAGACAAAGGGGTTGTCACCCGTGGTGGTGCATTAATTGCGTGGCATTGGCCACAGGAAATAACTACTCCTGAAGGTGTGCTGATCTTTGGTGCACACAGCGATTCGCCTGGTCTACATTTAAAGCCCAACAGCACATCGACAACACTCGGATGGTCGCAGTTAAATGTTGAAATATACGGAGGCGTACTTCTGAACTCGTGGCTCGATAGAGATCTCGGAGTCGCTGGTCTTCTTTATTTCGCCGATGGAAAGTGCAAACTTATTTCCATTGATGAGCCCATCGCTCGCATCCCTCAGCTGGCAATCCACTTGGACCGCGAGATCTCAGAAAAAGGCTTGATGCTTCATCGGCAAAATCACATGAAACCAATATGGGGCACGAATACCTCGTTGCTATTCACGCAATGGTTATGTGAGAAGTGCGAAGTGTCGCCATCTCTCCTCACCGGTTTCGAACTGCAATTGTTTGATACTCAGAAATCGGTCGTGCTGGGGGCCATGGGTGAGTTTCTTGTATCGGGGCGGCTCGATAACCAGGTTTCGTGTTGGGCAGTGGTGAAAAGCCTCATTGAAAATACTCAACCGACTCAGCCGACTCTTGTAGCTCTTTTTGATCATGAAGAGGTCGGTTCACAAAGCATTAATGGCGCTGCTGGGCCGCTTCTGGAGCACGTTCTAGGAGAACTGTTGCACGAGCGAAAAGCCTCTCAGAGTTTCGCAGCAATTGCCAAGAAATCTGTCATGGTGTCCGCCGACAACTCGCATGCTATTCATCCTAACTATTTGGAAAAACATGACCAGCAGCATGCTCCTATGGTCAATTTAGGGCCAGTGATCAAACGAAATGCGAACCAGCGCTATGCAACAAATGGAGAAATAGCTTCCCGCGTTGTTGATGCAGCTCGTCGCGCGAACATTCCTACTCAAGACTTTGTAGCAAATAACGCGATGCCTTGTGGAAGCACTATTGGGCCAATGAGCGCTACGCGATTAGGAATAGACACCATCGATGTTGGTGTGCCGCAACTTTCAATGCATTCAGTGCGCGAAATGTGTGGAACAAAAGATCCTGACTACTTGGTAGATCTTTTCAACCTTCTCGGCTCAACTGACTTCTGAGCAGCATCAAAAACGTTTTGTAATGACGCCTGTAATTCCTGGGAAATAGTTTTGACCGAGGAACGTGCTGTTCGCGTACCATCGCTAGTGCCCACATCAATTGGTTTTCCGATAACCATTGCACAACGTACGGGTCGTATCATCTTTGAACCTTTTTGCATTGCTAATTCTGAGCCGCCAATTCCGACAGGAATGATGGGAACGTTTGCCTTAATAGCTACATAGACGGCGCCGTCGAACAACTTTTCAACAATTGCCCCGGACTTACGTTCGCCTTCAGGAAACATCACCAAAGGTTGACCACTTTGAAGCACATAAACGCAGCGACGAAGAGCTTCTCGATCTGCGGTTCCGCGAGTAACCGGAAAGCCGCCGAGCGCGGAAAATAACCAACCTGTTACGGGATTTTTCCACAGAGAATCTTTTCCCATGTAGCGCATGCGGCGAGGCGTCACCGTACAGGCCAACATGGTGTCAATATTTGACCTGTGTACTGGAGCAAGTACAAAGGCTCCTGACAATGGAATATTTTCTCTACCAGTCACGCGCACACGCCAAAAAACTCTGCAGAGCAAGTTAATAATGAAACGTGCAAAACGGTAAAACGCTTTACTGCCGAGACCTTCACCCGCCAAAAAACTCTCTACGTCACTCATTCATGGAACTCTCTATGGTCGCCACCGAAGATGTAATTTGCTGCACAACTTTATCGATACTCAAATTAGTGGTGTCAATGAATAGCGAATCTTTAGATTCGCGCAAGGGGCTATCGGCTCTTGTTGAATCAAGGTGATCTCGTTTACGGATTTGTTGTTCTATGACCAGTACATCACCGCCTGATTGCGCAACGCGACGTTGAGCACGCACCGCTGGTGAAGCGGTGAGAAAGACCTTAAGGGTTGCGTCGGGGAAAACGACAGTGCCAATATCGCGACCTTCAACTACTCCACCGCCAGCATTAGCGACCCATGTCCGTTGTGCAGTTCTCAGTTCATTGCGAACCGCACTAAGAGCAGCAACAATGCTCACTGCTTCAGTCACTTGCGGACCACGAATGATGTCAGTCACGTCTACTTCATCGACAAGAAAACGATCTGTAGACATGACGGCTTTCATGCGCCTCGCTGCATCAGCCACGGTGTTTTCATCTTGAAGGTCAACACCATCCCGTAAAGCCACATAAGTGACCATCCGATACATCGCACCGGTATCGAGGTACGGAATTTCGAGAGCTAGTGCCAAAGCTTGCGCAATTGTTGATTTTCCGGCTCCTGCTGGACCGTCTATTGCCACTATGCGTAGGCGCTTGGTCATCTGTTTACCAGGTAGTTCCTTGAGGACGTCCTTCGTCGTAACCAGCAGCACTTTGGATACCCACCACTGCGCGCTCATGAAATTCGTTGATATTTGATGCACCGGCATATGTACAGGCAGAACGTACGCCAGCGACAATTTGATCGACAATGTCTTCCACCCCTGGCCGATCAGAGTCGAGGTACATACGAGAAGTACTAATGCCTTCTTCGAAAAGCTCTTTACGTGCGCGGTCCAGAGCAGTTTCAGTGCTTGTTCTGTTCCGTACAGCACGATTTGAAGCCATACCGAAACTTTCTTTATACAAGCGACCCTCAGTGTCTCGCAAAGTGTCGGCTGCCGACTCGTAAGTACCGGCTAGCCAAGAACCAAACATCACACTTGCTGCACCACCGGCAAGGGCTAGTGCAACGTCACGTGGGTAACGCACACCACCGTCGGCCCATATATGTTTGCCAAGGTCTCGAGCAGCTTGCGCACATTCCAAAACAGCACTGAACTGCGGGCGGCCCACGCCTGTCATCATGCGTGTAGTGCACATAGCGCCAGGCCCAACTCCAACTTTTACAATATCTACGCCTGCCGAGATGAGATCGCGGGTGGCTTGTGGTGTCACTACATTTCCAGCTACAAGGGTTGCGTTCGGAACAGCCTTGCGCACCGCTTCAATGGTGGAAATCATTCTTGATTGGTGTCCGTGTGCAGTGTCGATAACAAGAACGTCTACACCCATGTTGTGAAGGCTCTTTGCACGTGATGCAACTTCTCCATTAATGCCCACAGCAACAGAGACAATGAATTTACCTTCTGCATTCAATGCTGGCTTATAAATGGTGCTGCGCAGTGCGCCTTTACGCGTCATGCAACCTTTTAGTGCGCCACTTCCGTCTACTACTGGCGCAAAAGAGAGACGATGATCGGTGAGAAAGTTAAAAGCTTCCTCTGGCGACATCTGATCGTCGAGCGAAATGATGTCTTTGTTCATTACATGTTGTACTTGTGTAAATCGATCAAAACCAGAAGCGTCGTGCTCTGTGAAAATTCCAATTGGTTTATTTGACTCATCAACAATAATAATTGCGCCGTGCGCACGCTTATGGATGAGACTTAGAGCATTGCCAACAGTATCTGTAGGTGCAAGAGTGATGGGCGTTTCATATACGGCGTGGCAACTCTTCACAAAACGAGTAACAGACGCAATAATGTCAAGTGGAATGTCTTGGGGCATCACTGCTAGCCCCCCTCTTCGCGCAATGGTCTCGGCCATTCGTCTGCCAGCAACAGCTGTCATATTGGCTACAACAACTGGGATTGTTGTTCCTATGAGATCAGGCGTAGTGAGATCTACGTTGAATCTGCTGGGGACATCTGACCTACTAGGGACCATAAACACGTCGTTATAGGTCAGGTCATGGGCGGGAAGCTCGCTTAAAAAACGCACTTGTCTTAGGATATGCCTCTATGAGTCAGAAAACAGTGGTTCTCGTCCATGGATGGGGCGGATCTTTCCTAAGTACGTGGCAAGAGCCGGGCGTAACCGACATCGTGTCCGAATCTGGTTTCCTTGTAAAGGGCGTCGACCTTCTCGGTCACGGCACCGCAGAAAAACCCCATGAGCCTGCAGCATATGCAGATCTAGCGGGTTACCTCTTGTCGCAGCTCCCTCTGGAACCCGTCATAGCGGTTGGCTTTTCCCTAGGAGCACTCACTTTGGCAAGAGCCGCTATTCGTTCTCCTCAGCGCTTTATTGGTCTGTGTTTCGCCGGAATAGGCGACGGAGTCTTCGAGCCTCGTCAGCCTGAGGAAACCGAAAGGATCCTTGCGGGGTTAGAAGGCCGTGCTGACCCCAGCGACAACGTCGCTCGATTATTCGGACAATATGGCAATAGAGAAGATAATGATCCGGTTGCACTTGCAGCAGTATTAAGACGGACCCCATCAGAAGATATAACTACAGCTGGTTTATCTACTTTGACACAGCCTTCTCTTGTCGCCATTGGCGATAAGGACTTCGCTTTCCCTTCTGCAAAACTCAGTTCAGCAATGCCCTCATCAACGCTGAAAATTCTTCCGCGCACCGATCATTTCGCTACACCCAACTCGTTTAGTTTCATTGATGCTTTGGTTCAATGGCTGGAAGAGAATTTTCGTGAATGATGAAGCACGCCAGTGTCTGCAACTACAGAACAGCGTTACCGATATTGCCAAAGCCGTAGAGATTCTTTCTTCAGGCGGATTAGTAGCAGTTCCTTCTGAAACGGTTTACGGCCTGGGAGCCGATGCAACCAACTCCTCAGCAGTACAGAAAATCTTTACCGCAAAAAAACGGCCAGCAGGTCACCCGCTCATCATCCATGTAACAAACATCGAGAGTGCGCGCACATTTTCAAGTGATTTTAATGAAGTGGCAGAAACTCTCGGATCTGCATTCTGGCCTGGACCACTCACACTTCTTGTAAAACGATCGAGCAAAGTAATTGATGAAATAACAGGAGGCCGAGAAACGGTAGCGCTACGCGTACCTGCCCACGAGACATTTCAAAAGGTGCTCGCCGCGTTCTCGCAAATAGCTTCCGGGGCAATTGCAGCACCTTCAGCAAATCTTTACGGTTCCGTTAGCCCAACAACTGCGGAACACGTATTAAGCGATATGGGTCATCTCATCGACGCCATTATTGATGGTGGACAATGCGCAGTTGGCATTGAATCAACAATTGTCGATTGCACTGTGAACCCGCCCACTATTCTTCGTCAAGGTGCAATTACATTAGACCTTGTCAATGCAGCGTTAACACCAACTGGAGTCATTGCCACTGAAGAAATCAATGGAGATTCTCGTGCTCCAGGAATGAAACTTTCTCATTACGCTCCGCGTGCAGGTGTGAAATTATTCGAGACCAAAGATTCGCTCTTCGCCTATGCAAACCAATGTGATGTGAACAAAGTTCCTTACGTTTCCATAACCGGGCACGAAGACCCGAAACTTTATGCACGAGAGTTGTATTCGTTACTGCGCGATGCAGATGCGCTTCAACCTCATGAGATTCTTGTATTACTTCCTGAATCGACCGACATTGGAAAAGCCATTCGTGATCGACTCTTTAAGGCAGCTGCACCTCATTGATAGTGCTTACCCAGACGTCACGGATTGCCTCCAAATTGAATGTTCGGTTCTGACTGTCGTCGGCATTATGGACCGTGATGCTCACTATGGATCCTCCGGCTTCGGGTACAACAGTCACCAAGCACCAACAATGCTGCGGATCATTCAGCAATACCTGCAACGAATACGGAGGATCTTCGTCTGCTAATTGTCCTAATACGTTCGCGGCTACATAAATGTACTCATACGCTTCCACTGGCAAAACATCAATGGTAAAAGATGGGTGATCACTTTTTGACCCATCGTAGGAAACATCTGATGTTCGTTTGGAAGTTCGCTCTGTGTTCAGCAGTATCTGCGTAGCCCTGGTCACCTCTATGAACGCAGCATGAGAGCCGCCTGCATCAGGATGAGCGGTTTTCATCAGCGCACGTTGCCCTGCCTCAATATCCTTATGTGAATACGGCTGGCGTAATTTGAGCAGGTTCTCTGCCCACTCGACTTCATTTTCCAATGAAATGAGGATCCCTCTTCTCCATGAATGCTGCAACGCCTTCTTGGAAATCTTTAGTTTTGAATAATGGCAAAAGCTGTAAAAACACGTGATGAATGTTTTGCTCAAATGTCTCTGTCTCAGCAGCTCTCATCATGCGTTTGATTGCCCTCACTGCAAGTGGAGCATTGCTTGCAACATCAGCTGCCATTGAGCGGGTAAATGTGAGCAATTGGTCGGGGGCGACTACATGATTAACAATGCCCAGCGATAATGCTTCATCGGCGGTGAGTGTCTTGCCGGTGAATGAAATTTCGGCAGCCTTGGCGTAACCAATCATCCTGGGAAGCAACCATGTTCCGCCGCTTTCAGGAACGATGCCACGCTTTGCGAAACCAGGATTCAGCTTTGCGGTTGCACTTGCAATGCGAATATCGCATCCGAAAGCCATATCGAGGCCATATCCAGCAGCACCTCCGTTTAATGCACAAATAGTGGGCGTATCCATATTGTGCAGCACCACGGGAGGTGCATTACGTATGTCGAACTCTCCTGCTCCTGCGCCGATGCTACCTAAACCTCCCAAAGCATCTTTCGGGCCAGACATCTGCGAAGCAAGATCGAGGCCTGCACAAAATGCCCTTCCCGAACCAGTGAGAATGACACAGCGCACATCACTATCTTTCTCAGCACGCAAAAATGCTTCAGTCATCTGTTCGAGCATTGCACTAGAAATAGTGTTCATTCTCTCGGGAGCGTTGAGCGTAATTGTTGCAATATGGTCTGCAACTTCATAGAGAACTTCTTGAGGTGTGTCCGAATCAGCCATTCACATAAGTTAGCCGATGCAAAATGTGCAAATATATTCGGATGAACAAAATATGCCGTCGCCCATCCGCAATCGAATAACGGATCTTCTCAATATCCCCTACCCCATCGTTCAAGCGCCCATGGGCTACATTGCTCGATCTGCACTTGCCTCCGCCGTGTCTAATGCCGGAGCACTTGGCATTATTGAGACCTCTTCAGGAGATCTCGTCGCGGTACGCAGAGAAATTTTGCAAATGAAAGAACTCACGCCTCATCCCTTTGGCGTCAATATTGCACAACTTTTTGTGCGTGATGAATCGATTGCCGATTTCGTTGTTGAGCAAGGCGTACGTGTAGTGACAACCTCTGCTGGCGACCCCAATAAGTACACTAAACAATTGAAATCGGCCGGACTCAAGGTGTTTCACGTCGTGCCCACATTGGCTGCAGCGTTAAAAGCCCAAGATGCAGGAGTTGATGGCCTGGTGGTTGAAGGTGGCGAAGGCGGTGGCTTCAAGAACCCGAAAGATGTGGCCACAATGGTGCTGCTTCCTTTGGTCTGCGAAAACGTAGAAATTCCGGTCATTGCTGCTGGCGGCATAACAGATGGAAAATCGATGGCTGCCGCATTTGCGTTAGGCGCAGAAGGCGTGCAGATGGGAACACGCATGGTGTCTGCCAAAGAGAGCCCAGTACACGAAAATTGGAAGCAAGCAATTATTAACGCTAAGGAAACCGACACCGTGTTTCTCAACCGGTTTTCACGACCAGCATTACGTGCTCTACGAACCGAGAAAACCACTCTCCTTGAACATGAAGACCACGTTGGTCTTGAAAATTTTGCCAATATGACCGACCTATATTTTGGGGGCGATATGGAATCATCTATTGCTCTGACGGGTCAAGTCGCCGGTCGAATCACGTCTGTCAAGCCAGTGGCGCAAATTATTAACGAGACGATGACTGGTTTCTGGCATGCAATAAGCCACTTCCCGACACAGTGATGGTGTCAACTGCTAACGACCAAATGAGAGCTGCACCAAAGAGGTGCGTTGCAACCAAAATAACTGGAATTCCGTTGAAGTACTGAACATAACCCACGAGCGCTTGAAGCAGTCCTACTCCTAGAAATGCTGCCAATCGTTGTTCGAGGAACTCCCTCGCTTGGGGGCTTTTTCGCACTTTGAGTAGAACAAGCAGCAGTACAAGTAGTGAGAGTAAAACGAAAAAGCTATGCACACGTGCAACAGATGTTATGGAGAACCCGAAACGCACAGCGTTCTCATCGCCGGCATGCGGACCAGTTGCAGTGACAACAGTTCCAGATATGACTGCACACCCAAACAAAACTCCGATAGCCAATAAGCATTTTCTTTCTCGCGAAGAACAATCGAGGACAGGGTTTTTTGCGATTCGCGACTTGCGATATAAAACAATTGCATTGCCTATAAGCACCATGGAAAGCAGAAAGTGCCCCATATTTGCGAAGGGGTTCAAACCCGTTAAAACGACAATTGCTCCAAGAATCACTTGAGCCAGTACACCGACTACTAGGCCAAGCGACAGTTGGGTGAGCGAGCGTTTTCTTTCTTCAAGAAACAATGAACCCAAAACTGCAGCAATGACCAATACGGCAACCACACCAGTGAATAGTCGATTCACCTGCTCGATTGCTCCGTGCACGGAAGAGACGTCGATAAATCTTTCAGAGTTACATTGCGGCCAGTCGCTGCATCCCAATCCGGAACCAGTAAGGCGCACGAGACCACCAGAAATAACAATAACGAAAAGCGATACGTACGAAGCAAAGCACAACTTTTCGTATGCGCGTGGTGAAATCTTACGATTCACGTCTCCACACCTCTCGACCGTCTATCCCGTAGCGGCGCAATATGAGACCCTTGTGAAGGCGAATCTGCATGAACACATGCGTATCGGCACTTGGACCCCCAGGTTCAAAGAGGTTGCAGTCGTATCCCATTTTGTCCCAAAGGAACTCTCTGCCTTGTGTATCTGAGATGATCTGTGCTGTACCCCATAAAAGAAAACTGTCCCAATTATTTTCCAGCGAAACAGGAAAATGAATATTGACCTCAGAATTAACACGGCAATTCTTAACTTTTTGCTCATTGCTTGCGAGAAAAGTTAAGAGATCTTCACCAAACCAAGAAAAAGTCACTGGCGAAACGAAAGGAATAGACGCCTTTGAGACAGAAGCGATGTAAGCACTACGACCAAAGCGACTTGATTCGTTCAACAACTCATCGAAGGTAACTACCTTGGTAGACGACATAGATCCACGTTAGACCCGGATGGTAAATCTCCGACAAACCGTGACGACAACAAAGTCACTACCATTTGAACTATTACAAGTTCTTAAGATGAAAGTAGATACGGCGTGACCAAATTATCAATCGAAACAGAAATTGCGATCCGCAGGCTCGTTGATCAGTATTGCGACGGGGTCATTCGTCGTGATGCGAGCATTTGGGGGGCTACTTGGTCTGTCGATGCACATTGGAACCTCGGCATGGGTCGTGAAGTACTTGGCAAAAAAGCAATCGTCGACCTGTGGACCACAGCTATGGGTGCATTCAACTGGACCATTCAAACTGCGGAACACTTTTCCCTCAACATTGACGAAGCAAATGGCACCGGTTCGGGCCATGTGGTCGTTCGGGAGCGCTATGAACGTACCGACGGTACACGCGGCGATCTACTTGCCAAATACATCGACCAATACGTGAAAATTGATGGCGAATGGCTCTTTGCAGAGAGAATTTTGGAAATTATCGAACGCAACTAAGCCATTTGGCACCACAGCCATGAAGAGACCTACCTTTGGTGGGTCTCTTTTTTTATGCCCAGAGTGATATTGGAATGACTGATAGTGGCCTTTCTGTCGTATATATCACTCTTAGTGTTTATATAAATATTTTAAGTGAGAATTTATTCAAGTTCCTTTCAGGAGTGCCGTTGTTTCTTGTGGATCACACAAGGAGCAACACATGCGTATTTCTCACACCTCAGCAATCAAGACCTTAACCATCGCTTTAGTCGCCACGATCGCTATTTCGGCATTTGGTGCCACAGGCGCGTCTGCCGCTACGTCAACTCCTGTTCAGGCTCAAAGTGTCCGGCTGCCGAAGTTTGGTGAGGTCGGCGAGAATGTGAAGTCGCTGCAAGCTGCTCTCCTCAAAAACGGTTTCACCCTTGTGGGCGGGGTCGACGGAACCTTCAGCCCGCGCACACGTGCCACATTGCGTTCATTCCAGAAAGTTGTTGGCCTGAAGGCAACGGGAAACCTTGACCGCAAGACTGCGAAGGTACTTGGTCTTTTGACTGCAGCCCCAGTAGCTGCACCAGTAGTTGCGCCAGTACCAGCACCGGTAGCAACACCAGTAGTAACTCCTGCCCCAGCTCCGGTTGCAATTCTCACTTTTACTCCAGAGACACTTCCTGTCATAGGCGCAAAGGGTGAACCTGTTGCGATGTTGCAAAACGCGCTCATTCTTGCTGGCGTCGAAGTCAAGGGTGGCGCTGACGGAGTATTTGGTAATGGAACAAAAGCTTCAATCACCTCATTTCAAAAAATAAAGAACATTGTTGCAACGGGCAAGGTTGACGTAGACACGGCAATTGAGCTTGGTCTTCTCCCCCGCCCAGTTCTCGATGTAACAATTGCAGTATTTCCTGTGCAACCCGCTTGCTACTTCATTGACACTTGGCAAGAGGCACGCGGCGCAACACGTCTTCACGAAGGTGTTGACATCATTGCGAATCGTGGAACACCATTGCTCGCCGTCAGTGATGGCACCATCACACGAGCTTATGATGCCGCTACTAGTTCGTTATCTGGCAACGCCTTACGCCTTACAACTGCAGATAGAACTTACTTCTTCTACGCCCACCTTGATTCAATTGCTCCCGGCATTACCGCTGGAACTGCAGTAAAGGCCGGACAAATAATTGGATTTGTTGGTTCAACTGGCAACACGAATACCAACCACCTGCATTTCGAAGTTCACCCCAAAGGTGGAGCCGCTGTGAACCCGTTTCCCATCGTTAAAGCAGTTGATGCTTGCAAGAAGAAATAACTATTTCCGAATCTCATAAAAGGCGTTAACAGAGTGTGCAATATCTAATTGTTGAAAGGAACTAAAACCAGCTTGACGTGCGAAATCCTCAGCTAAAAGTGATGGAAAACCAAGTGTTCCGAGCCCTTCTCCATTGTGATCCGACAAAGCAGAAGCCATGCAAGAGAGAACACTGATTCCATACATTAATGCGGCCATAGGGTTTTTACTGACGTTCTCCTGCAGCGTATTGCCAGCTTTAATGTCGACGAGAAGCCATGATCCATCTTCTTTTAACATCCGGTATATATCTGCAATCATTTTTCGTGGATACGTCATATCGTGAATGCAATCAAATGTTGTAACGAAGTCAATTGAAGAGCTCTTGGGCAAATCTGACGTTTTCGCATTCATAAAATTCACGTTGCTGAGACCCGATTGAACCAACTTTTCCGCCGCCCTAGCAAGCGCATGCTCAGATATATCAATACCTACAAAGGTGCTCTTCGGGAACTGCTTCGCCATGAGCAACACAGCCGACCCAGCTCCGCATCCAATGTCTACAACGCTGATGCCTGTTCTTAATTTGTCGATTACACCGGTCAGAGTTGGGAGTACAAGATCTATGAGAAAGGCATTGCTCCATGGTTCAAAAGAGCGTTCAATGCCAACTGCACCATCTGGTCCGTGCGCGTCGTAATCGAAACCGACACCAGTACGAAACGATTCCGGCAAGTCTTTCAGTCTGTCAAAGGTAGCGGGCAGACGATGGAACATACCCATGCCAAATGCTGGATGCTCTTCATTCGCCAACACTGCTACTGCTTCGGGTGTGAGTTTGTAAGTTGTGTTTTCGTCAATGTGCCCGGCAGCCTCGTGAGCTTCATATGAATACCCCGCAGTCACAATTCGCGCCGCTACCTGATTAGCGCACCACTCTCTTACCCATCGTTCAGAAAGGTGTGCTGCCTGCGCAATACCGTTGCTCGTCAAACCGTCAGATGCCGCCAGAATGCGATACAAACCCAATTGATCGCCGATATGAATCATGCCCGCGGTTACGGCGCCTGATAGCTGCGAGAAAACATTAAAGGAGAAAAGCTTCAGGGCTTCTGGGTCTAGTGCTCGATCGGGCGAAGTCATCTATTAATGGTAGACCTTTGCTGATAAGGCGCTTGGCGGTCAGACCGTTCGGTGGCTCTTCGGCAAATGCTCAACGCCAGATAATCGAGTCAATGAAAAAGTGACACCATCCGACAATGCAAGTGGCTCAACTTCAGAGATAGACGCGTGCCCCAGCACAAAGCGCTCCCATTCCCATGGTGTTGGCTCCAAACCAAGTAAGTGGCATATGACAACAGAATTTGTTCCGGCGTGGGCAACGAAAGCTATGTGTTTGTCCAACGTATTGCCATGGGTCCACACGGGAAGTTCACTATCGGCTTTTTCGTAGTGTCGTTCTTGCAAGAACTGCGCACAATCGCTGTTGATTCGCTTGACGAAGTCGGAAACCGCTTCGCCACCGTTGATACCACCCCACCGTTGGTTACTCGGCCGCGAACGTTCTTCTTTATACGCCTCTACTGCCTTCTCCACAGGAGTGCCATGCCAAATAGGGTTGCGGATTTCCTGTAACCAATCGGCAGTAACGCTTGTTCGTCCACTTTGTTGAAGAAGAGGCGCTGCAGTTTGCTGGGCACGCAATAGCGGGCTGACATAAATTTCATCGAAGCG
This sequence comes from bacterium, assembly GCA_013205145.1. GTDB lineage: Bacteria > Actinomycetota > Acidimicrobiia > Acidimicrobiales > Ilumatobacteraceae > F1-20-MAGs119. The sequence continues at coordinate 25,293 of JABMMV010000047.1, read as the reverse complement.
AGTGTCGGCAAGATACGTCGCTACCATCTCGGCCTGTTCGCGGCCCTTGAGGGTCAAAGGAGGGTTATCGACATTGAGTCCATCTTTTACCCATTCGGGTTCTCCGTGTCGAATGAGAGTGATACGCATATGACCATCTTAGACGTGGAAATACAGCCTGCCTAAGTGCAAGTATGTATGAATGTCGCAAAATATAAATGAACTCAGCGTGAACTGGGCAACTCTTTGGGAAGCACTCGCCGATGAACGACCTAACGACGTAGCTGTTGTACTTGGTGATGCAGAAATTAAATGGGGCGAACTCGACGAGCGATCGGCACAACTAGCCTCAGTGCTGTCTCAACAAGGTGTTGGCCCAGGCTCAAAAGTTGCTCAGCTGTTGTTCAACGATGCCGCATACATCGAATCTATATACGCGCTTTTCAAACTGCGTGCAACGCCAGTCAACATTAATTATCGTTACCTGCAAGGCGAAATTGCATACATTCTCAATAATTCCGAATCAGAGGTGCTCGTCTATCATGCATCTCTAGCCGAGCAATTAGTTGGTATTAAAGATCTTGTTCCCTTGTTGAAAACACTTGTCTGTGTAAACGACGTTGGCCCAGAATTCAATCCAGAAAAAGGACATCTCAAATACGAAGAAGTTCTTTCCAGCGCTATTCCAGCTCAACGTATCGAACGTTCTGGCGAAGATCTTTTGTTCCTCTACACAGGTGGTACGACAGGTATGCCCAAAGGGGTGATGTGGAGACACGTAGATCTTTTTGGCGTACTTGCGTTTTCTGGCTACCACGCATTAGGCCTACCTATTCCCACAACAGTGCAGCAAGTTGGTCAAACTGCAGCTCAACTTGCGTCTGAAAAAAAGAGCCCTACTAACCTCTGCGCAGCACCTCTCATGCATGGTGTTGCTCTATTTCTAGCCATGTCTAGTTTTGTACTTGGGGGGAAAGTTATTCTTCTCAAATCACGAAAATTTGACGCCAAGGAACTCCTCGATCTATCAGAAAAATATTCCGTGACGCAGTTGTCCATTGTTGGCGATGCATTCTGTAAACCAATCACTCGTTACCTACAAACACTCGTAGAACAAAATCAGCCGCTTCCGCATCTGGAGAGCATCATTCGCATTACTTCCTCTGGCGCCACTTTTTCAGGCGATCAAAAGTCGTTGCTCCAGAAGTACATGCCGAACGCAACCATTATTGACATGCTTGGTGCAAGTGAAGGTGGTCCGTTTGGTATTGCAATGACCGCACCAAATGAAGACCCCATCGCTACTGCTGTTTTCATTGCTCCCCCCAATGCAACAACATTCAACGATGAAACGTGGGAACCGCTACCCCGCGGAAGCACAGTGCCAGGAGTTTTAGGTGTTTCGGGCCCTATGCCGCAGGGCTACTACCGAGATGAAGCAAAAACCGCTCAAACTTTCAAAGAGATCAACGGCGTGCGGTACACCATCCCAGGTGACTACGCGTTGATTGATGCACAAGGAGTGATGCAACTACTCGGACGCGGATCCGTTTGCATCAACAGCGGTGGTGAGAAAATTTACCCGGAAGAGGTAGAAGTAGTAGCACGATCAATTTCGGGCATTGCCGATTGCACCGTTGTTGGAGTTCCCGATGACCGCTTCGGAAATGCAGTAACAGCTGTTGTTTCGCGAAATCCTGGTTCCTCTATCACGGCTGAGGAACTATTAACAGAAATGCGCAAAACTCTTGCGGCGTACAAGTGCCCACGCCACGTGATTTTTGTTGATGCCGTTTACAGAAGCCCAAGTGGTAAAGCCGACTACAACATCACGCGCGACATAGCGATGAAACTGCTAAAGATTTAGTCGACCTTAAGAATTCCAGCTTCACGAGACTTCGTGGTGGCTGCGCCCATTTTTGTGCCGTCATACCCAACTCGTAGGCCTGGCGTTACCTCAATCACAATACGATCGGGCGAATCGAGCATCATCGCAAATTCTTTGACGCGATTTTCACCGAATTTTTCGTACAGTCTTTCTGCAAGAGCTCTGTAGAACCACTTCTTCGTATCGGCATCGTCGAGTACGCGTGCAGTTCCTTTGTAAGTAACCGTACGGCTTCCACCCATCTCCATACCTGTAGAGGTAATGACCAACGCAACTCGTGGGTCGCGGCGGATTGCCGGAACGCGCTTACGATGTGCAGCTGACGTCATCCAGAATTTTCCGTCTGCATAGAAGTAACTCAAAATGGAAGCCATTGGTGAACCATCTTTTGTGGTCCAACAAAACGTCAATTCCTTCTGCTGTGACAGCATGAGAGTTTCAACATCTGCATCGAGACCATAAACGGTCACATCTTCGTAATTGGTAATGAGTTTTTCTTCCATGATCCCTACTTGTTGGTAACGGTGAAATTAATTTAGATCAGCTAAGCCTTGTCGCGTAAGTCGAAGTGCGCTGCGTGTGCCGAATGCCCACCGTCGACCATCAGCGTGGTACCAGTGATAAATGAAGCTGCTGGAGACGCCAAGAAATAGAAAGCTTCCGCAAGTTCGCTCGGTTGCCCCCAACGCCGTAATGGTATGCGCTTAGCCATTTCATCCATTGCGCCAGGAACACCCTTGAGACGCTCAGTGATGCCCGTTTCTACTGGCCCTGGGCCGACACCATTCACACGAATGCCGTAAACACCAAGATCAACAGCCGCAGCACGCACAAGGTTGAACACGGCAGCTTTAGACGCGTTATAGGCGTAGTTGCCTGGGTCTCCTCGTAATCCACATGTAGAGGCCGTTGCCAATATGACTCCAGAACCGGCTTTTTTCATCACTTCTGCGGCGTTGCGAATGCCGTGAACCACACCAGTGACATTGACAGCCATGATTCGTTCGAACTTTTCTACTGCGCCTGGGTCTTCCCACGGCAGAGTTCCCACCATTCCGGCGTTCAATACAGAAACCGATAATCCGCCGAAATGAGACACTGCTGCCTGTACTAAGGCCGCATTGTGGTCTCCTTGAGACACATCACCCGGCAAAGCAAGAAATGACTCAGCATCTGGAGACGCACTCACCCATTTCAGACTGTCGCTCAAGATGTCGTTGACGACCACTCGATAACCCCGGGAAGCGAAAAGTTCGGCCGTTGCCCGACCAATTCCAGAACCCGCTCCTGTAACTATTGCGACTTCGCTAATACTCATGGTCTTACCCTATGCTGGGGCACATATTCATCTAGTACTGGGGAAAATTATGGATCTTGGATTGCGTGGGAAAAAAGCCATTGTTACTGGCGGTAAGCGTGGACTGGGTTTTGCAATCGCAACTCTCCTGGCCAAAGAAGGCGCCGATATTGCAATTTGTGCGCGTGGCGATGTGAGCGAGTCAGTAGCTGCTCTTTCAGCACACGGAACCAAGGTTGTTGGTGCAGGCATCGATGCTTCTAATGGTGACGAGTACAAAACTTGGCTGAAGACAGCCAGCGATCAACTTGGTGGCTGCGACATTTTTATTCACAACATGTCTGGTGCTTCAGGTCGTGGCGAAGAACAGTGGACCAAGAACCTCGAACTCGACGTGTTGGGCCTTGTGCGTGCGCAAGAAGTATTAGCGCCCATAATGGAAGCAGGAGGCGGCGGCTCCATTGTTTGTTTGTCAACAATTGCAGCGCAAGAAGAATTTGCTGGTCCGGGAAGTTTTGGAGCAATGAAGGCTGCTATGACTGCATATGCAAACAACTTGGCTCAGTCTCTTGCCGGAAAAAACATTCGCGTCAACATCGTTTCACCGGGTCCCGTCTATTTCGATGGCGGCAACTGGGACACCATTAAACAGAACATGGAAGATTTCTACAATTCCATTGTTGCAAAAATGCCAATCAAGCGACTCGGTGAACCACAGGAAGTTGCAAACGTCGTAGCTTTCCTTGCATCGCCTGCTGCAAGCTTGGTAACGGGCAGCAACGTAACTGTCGATGGTGGATACACAAAGCGCATCAAGTTCTAAACCATGAAAGCTGGTCTCGTTACAGGTCATCGAACATTTACCATTGTCGATGTACCCGAACCAGTTGTCTCTGAGGGCAAAGCGGTAGTTCATGTCGACAGCTGCGGCATTTGTGGAACAGACCTGCATGGGTTTCTCTCGCACGACCCGTACAACCCTGCAATTTGCGGACATGAGTTCTCTGGCACTGTTTCGGCTGTGTCGAAAGAAATTCGTCATATCCGCGAGGGCGACCGTGTTGTGTGTGGCATCGCTCCAGCCTGTGGCAAATGCCCACAGTGCTTAGGTGGTCAAAGTGGTTATTGCATGTACGCCTTTTTGGGAATGATTGGACGAGACCCGTTAGCACCGCCTCATGGTGGCTTTGCACCTCGCATAGCCCTCGATGCAATGCGACTAGTAAAAACCAACGGTGCTCTCAGCGCTTCACAGGCATCTATTGTTGAACCGGCAACGGTTGCATATCACGCGGTCATGCGCACGCTTCCGCGTCCCGACCAAGAAGTTGTGGTGCAGGGTTGTGGCCCCATTGGTTTGCTCACCTTGCAAGCCGCAAACGCTGCAGGAGCAGGCCGAGTTGTAGCTATCGAGCCCAATGCCCTGCGCAGAGAGAAAGCCCTCACGGTTGGGGCGCATGAGGCAATAACGCCAGAGGAAGCGAAAGAACGCTATTCACACAAGGGTGCCGATCTCATTTTTGAATGTGCCGGCATTCCTCCCACAATCCAGTCGGCTGTCGACATGATTCGCAGAGGTGGAGTTGTCAACCTAGTGGGGCTCGCTAGTGGTACTGCCACAATTAACCCCCACACCTGGCTATTGAAAGAAGCAACTGTTATTTCCTCTCTCGGCTATATGCACCATGAATTTTCAGATGTAATGAACCTCATTGCAGATGGTCGCATTCTTGTAGAACCACTACACGACAAAACGGTGTCTCTCGAAGAACTCCCTGCTGCTATTGAAGCACTTGCCGATAATCCATCGAGTGCGGTCAAGATCTTGGTAGATCCAAATTCTTAGGTTCTAACCACTCGAAGTAGTTGCAGTGACGTCGATACCACAGGCTGCGAATATTGGGTTAAACGCTTTTTGCATGTCATTACCATTTGTCTGAGTTTGAGAAACTAATTGGGCTTTTTCGCCTAGACACCTTGCGACATCATTGGTCACCTCGATGCCCAACGACTCTGCAATGGTGAGCCCTAACGAAATATTCTCACTCATTGCAGGTGGATCTGGATTGATGCGATCGTTCACGATGGACAAGAGCGATGTAGACGTAGCAATTATTTCAACAACGCTGTCTGGAGGAGCAATGTTATTTGGCACTTCAGATTCGCAGTTTTTAAGCAAGTATTCTGAAATACGTGCGATGTGTCTTGTAGTCGTAATTGCTGCATATTCGCCAAGAACCTCATCGATGGAACTATTAGTTGCTGCGACAGAAGAATCCCACGACAAGTTAGACATCACCTCAAATAAAGATTGGTTTACCCTAATAAGGTAAGCGAAGTCACCATCAAGCGATGTTGGTCCGACGTCTTGAGCAACTGTCAGCGCATCAAGATCATCAAGTATTTGCGACTTCAAAGAGAGACCTGTGTAAGAGCCGAATGATTGCGGCATATTGCCAGCGTTATTATTGGCAGTATCGAGGCGACTAGAACGCTGGCAAAGTGCAATTTTCTGTATTGCTCCTGCGCTACAGCTCACCGTTACTACAACGAACGCAAGCAGCGTGACGGAGTGCAGTGATTTGCGTAACATCATGGTTAGTTTATGTCTCCTATCGTTGCCGTCAGCGCACCAAACATCTAACGTGTGCATATGTCGTCTATTGATTTTGCATCGTTGTTGCTACGACTCGCCCTTGGCGGAATGATAGTCCTCCATGGTTTGAACAAAATGAAAAGCAAACAGAGCCTCACAGGAACCGGCCAGTGGTTCGCCTCAATAGGCATGCGTCATCCACAAAAACAAGCACTCCTTGCAGCTTTAACCGAGACGCTCAGTGGGCTCTTCATACTTCTCGGGCTCTTCACTCCTCTTGCATGTGCAGCACTCATTTCCACGATGATTGTCGCAATTGTTGTTTCGCACCGCAAATCAGGTTTTTTCATTTTCAATGAAGGTCAAGGTTGGGAGTATTGCGCCTTTATTAGCGTCACCGCATTGGCTCTAGCGACAACGGGATCGGGTAGATATTCACTCGATCACGCTCTTAATGTTTTCACCGACGAATGGATCTCGTTCGCTCTCTGTGCAGCAATAGCGGTCGCCGGCTCTACCCTGCATCTCGCCCTCTTTTATCGTCCAACATCAAAATAACAAGAAACGACTTCTTTAAGATGCGTCGAATAACAAAACCCCTACTAATCGTAGTCTGTGTGCTCATTGGAGCAATGTGGATTTACGCTCTCTTTTTTTCGAGCAAAGAGTCCATCAATAAAATTGGTGATGAATCATGGAAGGCTACTGCCGAGAAAATTTGTGCAGTTTCCGAGAAAGAGCGAATGACGCTTATCGATCTACGCAAAGTTAAAGATTCAGGAGATAACGCTCTCTCGGAACGAGCTCAAATCATAGACAAGGCGACAGACTCACTAGAGCGCGCAGTGAACTCCCTTGCAGCAATATCTATTTCTGATTTAAAAGGACAGGCTCTGGTTCCACTTTGGTTGGCCGATTACCGTACTCATATTGCAGACCGGCGTGAATACGCAGATGACCTTCGCACTGGTGTGAACGAACCGTTCTCAGAAACCGTGACAGAGGGCTTGCCCATTAGCGAAAAAATAGCAACATTTGCTGCCGACAACGCGGCGCCCAGTTGCGCTCCGCCTATTGATCTGTCGGTATAGAAACCCAACCTTCACCACTGCGATACTGCTTAATAACGCGTGCGGGTGCACCAACAGCCACGGAATAATCGGGGATGACACCGCTAACAACTGACTGCGCACCGATCACCACGTGTTCTCCGATATTTGACCCTGGAAGAACGACGCTTCCATGGCCTATCCAACTACCTTTTCCGATACGAACCGCACGCTCGGGTTGGCTCTGCTGCGAAATTGGTCGAGAGATATCTTCGTAACCATGATTTTGGTCGGTGATATACACGTGATGCCCAGTCCACACATCATCTTCAATCAAAATTGAAAAGTGTCCAACAATGCCACTGCCGCGGCCAATTAAGCATCTGTTTCCGATACTGACGACCGGTGTCACCACGCATTCCTGACCCGGAACCATTCCTGCGGACAGGGCAACGTGCTCACCAATCATTGTGTCGCTTCCGATTGAAATATATTGCTCGTTGAAAATTGTCGTTTGCGGGAAGCAAATAACGCTGCGATCTCCAAATTGTAGGAACTTTTTACCAGAAGCATTTTGCGCTCCGATGGCCCCGTACAGAACAACTCGCTGTCGTAATGACTGCACCACTTGATGCAAAAAGTTATTCATTCGCTGGTTTCTCACGTGTGAAATCTACCCAATGGAACGAGTTACGCTCTTGTCGTGAGTTCTGTTGCCGTTACCTGGATTGTTGGTGGTCACCCATATGATGAAATTGCGTTCGGTGACATGCTCAACAGTCTGGAAGGAATTGATTCGAAAGTCCTGAAGTGGCCCGACGCGGCAGCACTCTTCACAACAAAGGCCATCGAAAAAATGCATAGGGAAGGCGGCGTACTAGCTCTTTATGATCTTCCCGGAATTCAGTTCAACCGTGGTAGCGAACCCGACCTTGTTGACCCATCAACAGAAGTGACGAACGCATGGCAGAGACTGACACAATTAGGTATCCCCATTTTGGCCATGCACCACGCCATTGCTTCGTGGCCCACTTGGCCTCTGTTCGCGGAAATACTGAAAGGCCGTTTCCACTACGTGCCTGCAGAACTGCGCGGCAAAAATTACCCAGATAGCGGTTGGGCAAACCCTGTTCACCAGGTGTTCGACGTGCTGCTCCCCTCGCACCCTATTTGCGACGGGTTACCAGAATCTTTTGAACTCACCGACGAGACCTACCTCTGCCCTATTTTCGAAAATGAAGTAACTGCACTTATTTCCACCCGTGCATCAAGCCACTCCTCAAATTTTTCTTCTGCATATGCTGCTATCCGACGCGAAGATCAAGGTGATTGGTTTCACCAAGATGAATCGAGACTTGTTGCGTGGACTCACAAATATGAAATGAGCACAGTTGTTTACCTGCAACCAGGTGACGGACCTCTTGCTTTCAACAACAACCATTACCGCAAACTCATCAGCAACACCTTGTGTTGGCTCGGCAAGGAAAGACTAAATGACAATGAAAAATGAAAAAACTCAGAAGTTGACCGCCCGCTACGACATCATTCAAGTGAGTTACAAATACGCGATGGGTATAGATCACCGCCAATGGGATCTTTATGAAACCTGTTTCACCGATCAGTGTGAATTCGACTTCTCTTCCTTCTCCGGGAACCCACCCACCACCCTCACGGCAAAACAATGGCGTACCAATGTGGAGTCATTAAATGGCAACTTCGATGCCACTGCACACCAAATGACTAATCACGTCATCAGCAAACTGAAGAAATCAAGTGCTACCTGCATCACTGAACTCAGAGCACAACACTGGTTCTCACACGAAACGATGTCCAATCTGGGGCACACAGGCGAAGTGAACTGGTGCGATCTTGGCGGCCACTACACCAACGATCTGGTACGCGAAGGCAAAACTTGGAAAATTGCACGTTGCGCACTCAATGTGAGGTGGCGATTGGGTAATGAAGCAATATTTGAAATGGCCCGAGGAAGAAATACCGCTCAGTAACACCATAAACTTGTGAGATGGAACTTTCTCAAGCTTTGTACACCACCCGAGCAATGCGTCGAGTGAAGCCAGATCCAATACCCGACACAGTTCTCGCGAAGCTCCTTGACGCTGCGGTACGTGCGCCATCTGGTGGCAATACACAAAGTTGGCGGTTTCTACTTGTCTCAGACCCTGCCAAACGCATCGCGCTACAAAAGATGTACCGCGAAGGTCTCACCGACTTAAATGCAACCAAGTACAAAGCTGTCATGGATCTCATCACAGACGGTGACCCAACTGATCCGGAAGTTATTCAGGCCAAAAAGACGAATGCATCTGCGGAATGGCTAGCCGACAACTTGCACATCGTTCCCACTTTGCTTTTTGCCTGGGGAAAGCCAAATGGCGAAAGTTCTATCTACCCCGCCTTATGGAGCCTCCAACTAGCTGCAACCGCAGAAGGAATTGGGACCTCTTTGACCACCTTGCTTTTCAAGAACCACACGCAGCAGGTACTTGAACTACTTGGCGCTCCTGAAACCGGGGTGTGGGTTCCCATGGCCATGATCACTCTCGGCTACCCCACTGGCAAGTGGGGTGTTGCGCAACGTCAACAGCCACATGAAGTCACGTTCCAAGACACGTGGGGAAATCCTGTTCCTTGGAGAGTTGAAAAGCCACTCTGGCAGTAGCGTTCAACCGCCAGTTATCGAGGAAAGCCATGACAACACCTACACGCAAACCTGTCACAGTTCCCATGCTTCAAGTAATGAAGTCTGCTGGGGAAAAAATCGTAATGGTCACAGCCTATGACTCAACGTTCGCAAGAATTATTGATGACGCGGGCGTTGATGCCATTCTCGTCGGCGACTCAGTTGCCACGGTCATGCAGGGGCACCACAACACCATTCCTGTGACATTGAGTGAAATGGCGTACCATACGGCGCTTGTGCGTCGTGCCCAGCCAAAAGCATTGGTTGTTGGTGATCTGCCCTTTGGCAGCTACCAGGTGAGTGCCGGCCAAGGCATTGAGAGCTCTGTGGTTCTGATGAAGGCTGGTGCTCAATGCGTCAAACTCGAAGGTGGAACGACCGTTGCTACGACTATTGAAGCAATTACACGAGCCGATATTCCGGTGATGGGCCATATTGGACTCACGCCACAGAGTGTTCATCGCATGGGCGGGCACAAAGTACAGGGTCGCGTCGATGGCGTAGAGCCAGGCGGTCGACAAAGGCTTCTTGACGATGCACATGCAGTTGAACAGGCCGGAGCCTTTGCGGTTGTTCTTGAAGGCATACCTACAGAATTGGCCCAAGAGATCACATCAAAAATCTCCATACCAACTATTGGTATCGGCGCTGGATCTTTCTGCGATGGGCAAGTTTTGGTGATGCACGATATTCTCGGACTCTCCGAGCGCGAACTTACATTCACTAAGAAATACGTCGACATGAGATCGTTAGCTACGAATGCTTTCCAAGAGTTTGCTCAAGACGTACGCAATGGTTCATGGCCCGATGACAAACATTCTTTCCACTAAACAATGCACATTTTACGGAGCATTGAAGAGCTGCGTTTACTACGCGCACAGACCTTAGCTAGTTCAAAAACTATTGGCTTCGTGCCCACAATGGGCGCTTTGCACTTGGGTCACGCTGAATTGTTAAAAGTTTCAACCGAGAAATCAGATGTAACAATTGCATCAATCTTTATCAACCCGAAGCAATTTAACTCAGCGTCAGATTTAGCAAAGTATCCACGCACCGTTGAAGAAGACCTAGACACCTGCAGAACATTCAATGTTGACTACGTCTATTTACCTGAGATATCAGATATCTACCCTGAAGGATTCGACACCTTCATCACACCCGGATCACTCGGTTCGCTATTCGAAGGCGCATCGCGTCCCGGACACTTCGCCGGAATGGCAACAGTTGTTGTGAAGCTGTTCAACCTTGTGCAACCTAACATTGCCTTTTTCGGCAAAAAGGATTATCAGCAACTCGCAATTATAAGGCGTTTCGTAGCAGACCTTAATTTCCCAATTCACATTCACGGCATGGAGACTGTTCGAGAAGCCGACGGACTAGCGCTCTCAAGCCGCAATGCTCAACTTACTGATGGCGAGAGAAATGAAGCGCCCAAGTTTTTTGAAATCCTCCAGATGTTTAACCGCTCTTTTTCCAGCACTAACAGTCTCAGTGAAGCCATCTCAGATGCAACAGCACAATTCAATAATATGGTGCACTTTCAACTCGATTACTTCGATGTTGCAGAACAGGACTCGTTGCAACCCTCTCGAGATACAAGCAAGCGCTTAGTTGCACTAGGTGCAATATTGGGTTCACAGGTGCGACTCATCGACAATCAAGAGCTGCAGTGACATGAAGTCGAACGCTCCCAAATTCACTGCAATAGAACATATGAATACATACAGAGACTCATGCGCTCGATTTTCTAGTGTTATTGGCAAACTGTCAGCGAAGGAAACGCTCGTCCAAATTCAGAGCTGTCCAGACTGGAATATCCACGACCTTTTGAGCCATGTCACCGGGCTCTGCGTCGCAATATCGCAAGGTGATGCACCACCTGCCGATACGCAGAATTGGGTCGATCAGCAGGTCATCTCGAGAAGAGGTCTTTCTTCAACAGAGATCACTGCACAGTGGCAGGGATCTTTGAATGATTTCTCAGCAATTGCTACGTCTGACATGCGGTTAGCCATGCCACTGACATACGACTTGTTGGTACATGAATTTGACCTACATCATGCGTTGCAAAATCCGCCTGTCTTAACCGATAACGATGCACTGCTCCTCGCAATGAATGTTGCAGCACTCATCCTCCATGGCGATATCTCAAAGGCTGAAGTCGGTTCGCTCTTGCTCGTTGCCAATGACTACGAGTGGCAATGTGGCTTGGGTGACGTAATTGCCACTCTCGATCTCAGTGCAGCAACGAATCCTATTTTTGAATTGGTACGTCTCACCGGAAGTAGACGTTCTCAGAGCCAACTATTTGCTTATCCATGGCAAGGTGACTTCGAACGCATACTTCCGCTGTTGTCGCATATGGAACTACCGCTTCACGACATCGTTGAATAGTTAGCGCCGCACATCGCTGTCGGTTTGTTGTACCCGCAATCGCACTGTATGCACACCGTCACCAGAGAGAACTCCCCCACGGGCCAAAAGCCGGCCACCTTGCCAATTGGAAAGACCAAGTTCGGGTCTGTTCAAGGCATATTGACCGTCTACCCAACGCGTGAATCCGTTGCCAACAAATGGTGCATTACATTCGCGCCAGATGAGGTCATGATCTCTTTGATCTTGAGAAAGACACGAAACAATAAATTGCGGGCTGTGGGCGTTGAAAGATACTACGCAATCATGCAAGCTCGACTCAAATGAAAGCGCCAACTCTGGCTGATCTTCCCATTCATATTCCAGCGCATAATCAATATCGTTGCTCCACTCAATATTGACATTGACCGGAATATCGCAACTATCAAGAAATTTTTTTGAAGCGTGAGGTACATGAACAATGGCTTGGGTATTGCGATGCATTGCCGCGTGAGAGATACCCTTCAACACAGCTTGAATATTGTGCACAGGAGCATCGCTAGTCATCGCAACAACATTCAGTGTGTTGCACACTTTGCGATCTAAAGAGTTCACAACGAAAGATGCGATGTCATCAGCGTCTGCCGATTGACCAATAATCATCCAGGCACCACCTGTTCCGTGCAAACTCACCGCCGTGCCAGATTGGCGAGCAACTGCACCAAGTTGGGCAACTGCTTTGCCAGAACCGCGAGCAATTGCAAGTGACAGCCCAGAATGAGCAAATAGGGCCCAGCCAGCACCATGGGTTGGACTGTCGATGAGCACTACAGATTTCTCTGGTAACCCCGACGCAATGAGGGCCGGAACCAGCATGTGTTTTGAGATGGCACGTGCGGTGCCTAATGCGTCGCTACCGATACGGAAAACCACAGTATTGCCAGTACGCAAAACACCCGTTGCATCGGCAAATACATTGGGTCGACCTTCGAATACGAAACCAACTACGCCAAGTGGCGCACGCACTACTTCAACATTCCATCCGTCGTGTTCGATGTTGCTCATGACGAGATCTCGGGTGAGGTCTAATTGTGCCCACATCAGCAGACCTTCAACCATGTCGCTACGCATCTTTTCGTCAATTCGCAACCGTGTTACCGACCGACCTTTTTTTAAAGCCGATTCAACGTCTACATCGTTGGCAACCTGCACATAGCGAAAGAGGTCGTTGTCGGCCAGTAATTCGGCGAATTTTTCATAGAAGCGAGAGATTTGCTCATCACCCACATGCGCCATTGCCGTGAAGGCTTCTGCTGCTTCGGTAACAGCAGCATCTGCAATCTTCAAATCGGCCGCGGTCATTCGTAACAGTTCTCCCATCTCCTGCAGTGCAATCAGGGAATCGCCCGGTTGGAATGCATCGGCCAGTTCCTGAGAAACGCGCACCCACTGATTTCCACACAAAATGCGCTGGCCAGCCTCAAGTGAGTCCACTTTTTCCATGCCAGAAACATCGAAGTTCATATAGAAGCAGATTACGACATAGTGTGGCAAACATGCAGAATTCCAGCAATATCTATTTTCGCCAGTTGCTTTCGGGTAGAGACTTTGCCGTCGGCAACAAAGCCGCAGAGCAAATGGTCAACTTTGTCTATTTGCTCGGCGACAAAGACACTGGGGAATGTGTTGTCATTGACCCCGCGTATGCCGTAGACGACATCATCGCCACGGCTCATAACGACGGCATGAAGGTTTCAGGTGTTCTTGCCACCCATTATCACGCCGACCATATTGGCGGGTCCATCATGGGTCTGCGTATCGAAGGTATCGCAAAGATCCTTGAGAGCACCTCTCTCCCCATACATGTAAATGCTCTTGAGTCGGAACTCGTGATGAAGACAACGGGAGTAACGCGGTCAGATCTTGTTGAGCACAAAGGCGGAGACACTCTTGCGGTTGGGAACATGGAAATCACTTTCATCCATACCCCAGGCCACACACCGGGCAGCCAGTGCTTTCTCGCCAATGGGTGTCTTGTTTCTGGCGACACACTCTTTCTCGACGGTTGTGGCCGCACCGACCTACCAGGCAGCAACCCTGAAGACATGTACGACAGTTTGCAACGGTTAGCACAACTGCCCGACCAAACTGTCGTTTACCCTGGTCACCAGTACTCAGCTCCTTCCAGCTCGCCAATGGAAAATGTGCGGCAAGCAAACTACGTGTACCGCACCAGAAATAAAGAGGCCTGGATGCAATGGTTCGGTGGCGTAGAGAACTAGAAAAAAGCTGCGAGCGCTGTGCTTCCAGCTGTCGTTAAGAGCAAGACGTAGGTCAAACGTTGAAATGCTTCCTGAGTAACAGCACTTCTCGCTCTTCGTCCTAGCAATGTTCCTAGGTACATCGAAGGAATTGAAAGTAGTGCGAATTGAAATGCAGCAACACTGCCTTTGCCAGCAGCCATCAAAACGGCGAACGACGCACACCCTGAGACAGTGAACACATAGGCCAATGTGGCTCTGAAACGCGACGAGTCGAGGCGCTTCGACTGCAAAAGAAATATGAGCGGTGGACCGTTAGTGGAAACAGAAGTTGCCAAAACACCCGATATTACCCCCAACACTACGTCAACTTTTGTGTTCTCTTTTTTTATTGAGAATTTAAACATCATTAATACAACTAAAACAATTGTGACCACACTAATACACACCCGCATCTGCATGGCACTAAAAACGGACAGAAGAAGAACACCCAATGGCATACCGAGAAGCGCCGAAAATGAAATTCGTCTAGCTATTGAACGTTCGACCATTTGATGGTCTTTTGTGACATGCACAACATTGGAGAAAAGCCCGCAAATAGTTGCAATGACAACTGCTTCGCGAATATCCACAACAACTGACAGGAGAGGCATAGCCAGTAACGAAAAACCGAAGCCGGATATTGACTGCAGAATTGCTGCGACACAGATAATGACGATTACTGCAAACAGGTCATTCATCACAGAAAAACTCTAGTAGAAAGGTCTATTCTCATAGCCCCGCCGAGCTAGGAAATGTGAAACACTATTGAAATGAAGCCTGCAGTTTTAGCTATCAATGGCAATCGTATGATGCAACGCATCACAGCTCTTGCCGACATCGGCAGCACAGGCGACGGCGGCTGTTGTCGCATTGCACTGACCACCGAAGACCGCGATGGACGAGATCTTGTGGTGTCTTGGATGAAAGAACTCAATCTCGAGGTAACAACTGACGCAATTGGCAATGTTTTAGGAACGTGGAATGTCGGAACAGGCAAACCCGTCCTCACTGGTTCACATATTGATACCGTTCGCACCGGTGGTGTATACGACGGCAACTACGGCGTCATTGCAGGCTTAGAAGTAATTCAGACGTGTCAGGAGTCTGGGCTCACCCCGTCGCGGCCACTTTCTGTCGCATTTTTTACAGATGAAGAAGGCGCACGGTTTTCCCCCGACATGCTCGGTTCTCTTGTTTATGCAGGCGGTCTCAATCTTGAAGAGGCGCTCGATATTGTCGGAATTGACGGACAACGCGTTGGCGACGAGTTACTCAATATTGGCTACGCAGGAAGTGCTCCTTGCCCAGGTGAAGCACCACATGCGTTTGTAGAAATTCATATAGAACAGGGTCCGGTGTTAGAGGCAGAAGGGTTCACTCTCGGAGCGGTCACCGGCGTTCAAGGTATTTCCTGGCAGGAAGTAACTATTCAAGGACAAAGCAATCACGCTGGTACAACACCAATGAACTTGCGTCACGACCCCGCCTATGTTGCAGCCATGCTCACTGTGTATTTGCGAGAAATTGCGGAACGGTTCGGAGGCGACCAGGTGTGCACAGTGGGAAAGATTGACTTACACCCCAATCTCGTCAACGTTATTCCCTCTCGTGCAACTCTGACGCTCGATATGCGAAATACCGACGAAGACACCCTTGTCGATGCAGAACGCTTGCTCGATACCTTTTGTTTCCAATTAGAGCAAGATGAGGGTGTCTCTATATCGAAAAGAACCTTGTCGCGTTTCGAACCCGTGCAATTCGATGAGCGAGTCATAGAAATTGTGGAGCGTCACTGTTTGTCTACGGGTAAACGGGTGCGCCGCCTCCCTTCAGGTGCTGGTCACGACGCACAAATGCTGGCCCGAGTGTGTCCGTCGGCAATGATTTTCGTGCCTAGTGAGAAGGGCATTTCGCACAACCCAGCGGAACATACCGATGAAGAAGATCTTGTCACTGGGGCAAACGTTTTATTGCATGTGATGCTGGAATTAGCCGATACTGTTTTCTCATGAGCAGAATTATTACGGTCGGAGCTGCACAGCTTGGACCCATACAAAAAGAAGACACCCGGGCCTCGGTCGTTGATCGCCTCATTGCACTCTTGCGCCAAGCAAGCACGCATGGTTGCGATCTTGTGGTCTTCCCCGAATTAGCTCTCACCACTTTTTTCCCTCGATGGTTTGTTGACGACATCACCGAGGCCGACCATTGGTACGAGACATCAATGCCGTCACCAGAAACACAACCACTCTTCGATGAAGCACGCCGACTCTCTATTGGTTTTTCCCTTGGTTATGCAGAATTGACTCCCGATGGTCACCGATTCAATACGCAAATATTGGTGGAGAAAGACGGATCCGTTGTAGCGAAATATCACAAGGTACACATACCAGGTCACGAACACAACGAACCCGACCGACCCTTTCAACATGCCGAGCGGTACTACTTTGAACCTGGGCCAGAAGGCTTTGGTGTATGGAAAGCTTTTGGTGCACGAATGGGAATGATGATCTGCAACGACCGACGTTGGCCAGAGTCATACAGAGTCATGGGTCTCAAGGGTGTTGAAATGATTCTGTGTGGTTACAACACGCCCATCCATTACGTACCCGACCCAAGCCAAGATATTTTGCAAGGATTCCACAACGCACTCGTCATGCAATCCGGCGCGTACCAAAACGGTACATGGGTTGTTGGTGTTGCCAAAGGCGGTACCGAAGAGGGCGTCGACTCCCTTGGACAAACCTGTATTGTTGCTCCTTCGGGTCAAATTGTGGCGCAGGCCTACACCACCGACGATGAGTTGGTGATGGCCCGCTGTGACCTCGATTGGTGCAGCAAATACAAAGAGACCCTCTTCAATTTCGGCAAATACCGTCGCCCCGACGTTTATGGGTCAATAACCGCCCAAAAAGGGGTCATTTTCGAGGATTAACGCTCCCGAAACGAAATGAACTACCGCTTTCTCTCATCCTTTGACAAAATGTAAAGATCAAGGGGCAAGCATGACATCTTCACCATCCACTCACTCAGAGGCCAACTACTGGAACTCCTCTTCCCGTGTGCCCCTCACCGTTAATGGCGTTCAGGTAACAATCAGTTCCCGCCACCCGCATCTGTTGTCGGCACTACGTGAAGAATTGAATGTCACCTCAGCAAAAGATGGCTGCTCCCCTTCTGGGCAATGCGGATGTTGCACCGTGCTCATTGACGGCAAAGCAATAGTAAGTTGCCAACAATCTGTAGAGAAAGTCCGCAATGCAAATATCGTCACCCTTGAAGGCATCGACGATGCTGAGAGAAAAGTTTATGCCGATGCATTCACAGCATGCGGTGGATTGCAGTGTGGTTTTTGTATTCCCGGCATTGTGGTGCGGGCTAAAGCACAGGTAGATAAAAAGGGTGCTGGCCTCAAACGAGAAGATATGGCTCGTCATCTGGGTGCGCACCTCTGTCGATGCACCGGATACGTCAAGGTACTCGATGCTATTGAAAGCGTTGCCAAAGGCACTGTTCCAGACCCTCTGATATCTGGCGGTGTTGGCAGTAACGCGCCAAAGTATGAGGGAGAATCGCTCGCTCTCGGAGACCGCGGTTATGTAGACGACATTCGCGTTCCCGGGTTGCTGCATGCAGCGTTGCATCTCACTGCTCATGCCCGCGCAAAAGTTTTAAATATCGACACCGAACGAACGCTTGCATCTTCTGGGGTTCGTGCAGTATTTACCGCAAGTGACATTCCCGGCGAAACATACGTTGGCATTATTTATAAAGACTGGCCCGTCATGATTCCCGTGGGCGGGCTCACTTCCTATGCCGGTGATGTATTAGCAATTATTGTTGCTGACACACGCGAAGAGGCTCGCATAGCAGCAGAACTTCTTGATGTGGAATATGACGTGATGCAACCCATCACAGATCCGGCTGTAGCTATAGCGTCAAATGAAATTGCGGTATGGAAAACCAATAACAACATCTTGAGCACGAGCACTTACCACCGCGGCGACACCGAACAATCGCTCAAAAATGCACCATACGTTGTACGTGAGACCTTCATTACTCAACGTATAGAACACGCATTTCTCGAACCTGAAAGCACGCTTGCCGTTCCCAGCCTCGCTGGAGAGAATCGCAAGCTACACGTGTACTCCGGTGGTCAAGGCGTCTGGGACGACAGAAACGACATCGCTCGTGTCTTGAATATCGCTCATGAAAACGTCACCGTAGAACTGGTGTCTAACGGTGGGGCGTTTGGTGGCAAAGAAGATATGAGTAACCAAGCTCACGCTGCTTTGGCTGCATGGCTGCTTAATGCGCCCGTGAAATGCACTTTGAGCCGCGAAGAAAGTTTTCGCATGCACGCCAAGCGTCACCCCATCAACATGGACTACGAGGCAGGCTGCGACGAGAATGGGAAACTTATTGCTCTTCGCGTACGAGCATTGGGTGACAGCGGTGCCTATGCCAGCGTTGGCATGAAGGTACTTGAACGCATGGCAGGCCATGCCAGTGGCCCCTACTTCGTTCCCAATATTGATGTTGAGGCAGTAGCTGCGCGCACCAACAACCCTGTTTGTGGAGCCTTTCGCGGCTTCGGAGCGAATCAAGCGCAATTTGCCATGGAAGGAATTCTCGATCGATTAGCCGTAAAAATAGGCATCTCTGGTTGGGAAATTCGGAAAAGAAACGTCATCAAGCCCGGAATGGTGTGGGGTCCTGGTCAAATCATGGACGACGGGTGCCTCGGTGCAGAACTTTGTCTCGATGAAGTGCGCGATGCGTACGAGGCAGCAATTCACGACGGCAAGGCTGTCGGACTTGGCTTGGGTTTGAAGAATTCTGGACTCGGCAATGGTTTCAAAGAAATAACGAAAGCTGTTGTTCGTTTTTGTTCAGACGGCACCGTTGAGGTGCGTCACGGTTGGACAGAAATGGGTCAAGGCATTCATACCGTTGCGCTACAAGTTGCAGTTGAAGAACTCGGTATCGATCCGCTACGCATCAAGGTAATTGTCGACACCACGCGAGAACTCGGCCAGGGACAAACCACGGGTTCGCGCGGCACTCTGATGGGCGCCGGCGCTGTGAAAGCTGCCTGTGAAGCCGCACGAGTTGCCAATTGCGCTGTAGATGTTGACCACCTTGGCGAGTACCGGGTGGACTGGACAACGAAGTTGGGCGAACCCGGAGTGGAGAACCCTATTATTCACTCCACTTTTGGATACGCCGCACAAGTAGTTGTGATGGACCGCACCACCGGGGCAATTGAGCGTGTCATTGCTGCTCACGACGTAGGCCGTGCAGTGAACCCCATGCTGTGCGAAGGACAAATTGAAGGTAGCGTTCACATGGGCCTTGGATACGCGCTGTCCGAGCAATTCCCCAGCGACCCTGAGACTGCGTTTCCAACAAACACAACATTACGTTCGCTTGGCATTTTGCGTCCGAAAGATGTTCCGCCCATAGAAGTGACATTGGTTGAATCACCGCAACCTAATTCACCTTATGGAATTAAAGGTGTCGGAGAAATTGGCCTCGTACCAACCGCTGGTGCCGTGGCAGAAGCAATGCGCAATGTTGACGGAATATGGCGCAACGAATTGCCGATGCGGCCAAAGGCTCGTGACGATGACTAGTGCGAACACCACACCAGGACTTGTGTGTGCGCACCATCACCTGTACAGCTCTCTAGCTCGCGGTATGCCTGCACCAAAAATTGCGCCCCACAATTTCCTTTCTGTATTGGAAAATATATGGTGGAAATTAGACGCTGCTCTCGATCACTACATGATCTATTGGTCGGCTGCTTTAGGCGCTGCAGAAGCCCTGTTATCAGGAACCACTGCAATCATCGACCATCATGAATCTCCAAACTGCATTGAGGGGTCGTTAGACGTCATCCATGCTGCTTGTACCGACATTGGTATTCGCGTTATTCCGTGTTACGGGGTAACCGACAGATGGAATGATGACGGGAGGTTGCAAGAGGTCAAGGCGTCGTCCCCCATCACACGTGGCGCACGCCTAGGTTTTGCCGAGACAGAGCGTTATCTCGCAACGGGTAAGCCTGCAATGGTGGGTGTACATGCAGCCTTCACCTGCACCGATGAAACTCTCGAAACTGCTTCTCAACTATCTGAACGGTTTCAGACCGGCGTGCACATTCACGTCGCAGAAGGGCCAGACGACCGTGGTGCTGAAAGTCGTTTGCAAAAATACGCCAAAGACAATTGGCTCATCGTTCATGGGGTGCATTTACGTGAACCGATTGCCGGAACAATTGTTCATAACCCACGCTCCAACATGAACAACGCAGTTGGTTACGCTCGCCCAGCACAGTGGAAAAACCGCATCGCACTCGGTTCAGACGGTATCGACAGCAACATGATGTCCGAGTTCCAACTTGCGTTTGTTGCAGGTCGTGCCAACGACATCTCTTTCTCACCCGACCTTGCTTGGGGCTGGCTTTTCAATGGCTCGCAACTAGTGCCAGAAACCCAAAATGATGTTGTCACGTGGAATTACCCTCACATGGATAGCTCCTGGCATATTGCCTACACCACTTCGTTGCACGTCACAGATGTCAGCATTAATAACGAATATGTGCTCTCTGAAGGAAGCCTCACGAAAGTTGATCTTGGAGAAGTTCGTCGCAAGGCCGAAGAACAATCTCAACGCTTGCACCACGCTTTAGCAATGTCCGAATAGCTATAACAACGAAAGAAAAACTATGAAAATACCCATGGCTCTTTATCTGCAAGATGCGCACCACATCCGCGAAGGAATGGAATTTGCTCAATACGCAGAGTCAAAAGGTTTCGATGCTGTGTGGCAAGCCGAAAGCCGTCTCGTTCGCGAAGCTACTGTTCCGATGGCCGCATTTGCCTCAGTGACGAGTCGCATCAAAGTAGGCTCCGGAGTAGTCGATTGTTGGAGTCGCAACCCTGCTCGTCTTGCAGCAACATTTTCCACCTTGGACGACCTCGCTCCGGGAAGAGTCATATTGGGCATCGGAGCATGGTGGGACCCCCTTGCAGCCAAGGTCGGCATCAGTCGACACAAACCATTAAAAGCAATGCGCGAAATTGTCACTACCGTCAGGGCGCTTCTCAACAATGAAACAGTCACATTCAACGGGGAGTTTGTACAACTAGACGGAGTAGAACTGGATTACGTCTACCAAGAGCGCCGTGCAAAAAATGTACCCATTTACATCGGTGCCACCGGTATGCAAATGATGGAGCTCACCGGCGAAATTGGCGATGGAGTTGTATTGAATTACCTCGTGTCTCCCGATTACAACAAGCAAGCAATGGAGGCTCTCGGAAATGGCGCAGCCAAGGCTGGACGCACTCTGAACGATATAGACCGCCCACAACTGGTGGTCTGCAGTGTTCATGAAGATCGCCAAACCGCTTTAGACATGGCGCGGTTAATGGTGACCCAGTACTTGGGTCAACAGCCCCACATCATGAAGGCTTCTGGAGTACCGCAAAGCTTGCTCGACAAGGTTGGTGAAGTTCTCACTTGGCCAGCAACGCACGAACAAGTTGTAAAAGCCTCAAAACTCGTGCCCGATGAAATTGTGGAAATGCTCACGGCTAGTGGAACCCCGGATGATGCTCGTAATAAGGTGAAGCATTACATCGACAATGGCTGCACATCCCCAATTCTGTATCCACTCGGAGATGTGAAGGCGATGATTGACGCATTCGAGGGTTGGGAAGTCCCATGACCATTTTTTCACCAAGGTCGCTTACAGAGGCTTTACAAGTACTGGATGAACACCCCACAGCTCGTCTCCTTGCCGGCGGAACAGACACCATGGTGGAAATTAACTTTCGCCACTTCGAGCCAACCGACATCATTTCACTGCGCCATGTGCAAGAACTACAAGTGTTTGAAACTCTCAGCGCCGGATATCGCCTTGGGTCAGCAATTCCTTACAAACAATTTGAAAATGGTTCGTTCTCACATGTTTCAGGGGCGTTAAGCGAGGCTTCACGCACGGTGGGTTCACCTCAAATTCGAGCCACCGGAACAATTGGCGGAAACTTAGGAACCTGCTCCCCTGCAGGCGACACACTGCCTGTGCTCAGTGCTCTCGATGCACAAATTGAACTGTCGAGCGTCAAAGGCATTCGCATGCTGAGCATTCACGACTTCATGCTTGGCGTCAAACGCAATGCGCGGGTTTCAAATGAAATCATTACTGCAATCCACATACCCAAAATCAATGGTTTTCAGGGCTATGCAAAAGTAGGTGTGCGCAACGCCATGGTGATCTCTATTGCTAGTGCTTGCTTAATTCACAACACCGACAAGAGCCATATTTCTCTCGCTCTCGGTGCAGTAGGTCCAACAATCATCCGGTGTCGCACAGCAGAAAAGTGGCTGACAGAAAACGCAGATCTTTCTACAAGTACTGCCTTGACCACCAAGGTCATTGAAGAATTTGGTCGCTTAGCTGCATCAGAAGCACTTCCCATAACAGACCACAGATCAACTGCCGAATATCGCAAACACGCCGTTGGCGTACTTGCCCAACGACTATTGAAACGAGCAATGAAGTGAGTTCATCTTCAGAAATGTATTCGCTACGTGTTAACGGAACGCAACAACACGTCAAAGACGCATGGATTGGTGAGAGCCTGCTGTACGTCTTGCGCGAGAGACTCGGCTTCATGGGCTCCAAGGGTGCCTGTGAACAGGGCGAATGCGGAAGTTGCACTGTCCTCATCAACAACGATGCCGTGTGTTCGTGCTTAGTGATGGCTGCAAGTGCCATTGATACCGACATCATTACCGTTGAAGGCTTAGCCCCCGCCGAAAGCCCTAACGACATACAACAAGCATTTGTTACAGAAGGTGCCGTGCAATGCGGCTTCTGCACGCCCGGCCTCATTGTTGCAGTGCACCACCTCTTAGAGACCAACTCATCTCCAACGGAAATTGAAGTGAAAGAAGCATTGTCGGGGAATATCTGTAGGTGCACCGGATACGGTCGTATTTTTTCTGCGGTACAACTCGTTATTTCTCAAAGAGAAAAGAGCATCTCGTGAGTACACGTACAACGAGCAAGCAGCGAGAAGTACTCGGCGTTTCAGCACTGCGACCCGACGGCATAGCGAAAACGCAAGGAACCTTCTCCTTTTCATCTGACTACACAGCAGACAACATGTTGTGGGGTGCCACTTTGCGTTCACCACACCCATATGCCCGCATCATTTCCATAGATATTTCCGAGGCGATAAAAATTGACGGCGTAGAGACAGTCCTCTTAGCTAGTGATGTGCCCGGAAAACTCACGTACGGCCTCATTGCTTCCGATCAACCAGTATTCGCTTCAGAATTCGTGCGTTATATGGGAGAACCCATCGCAGCCGTTGCCGCAGATCACCCTGAAACATGTCGCCGTGCATTAGACGCAATCATCGTTCACTACGAAGTTTTGAAACCACTCACATCTATTGAAGATGCACTCAACCCAAAAACTCCAAGTATCCACCCAGATGGCAATGTATTTAGACATCAACACATTCTCCACGGCGATGCCAACGCCACAGGCGACATTGTGGTTGAAGGTGAATATGAGATCGGAATGCAAGATCAGGCTTTCCTCGGTCTTGAAGCGGCACTTGCCTACCCCGACTCCGACGGGTCAGGCATCGAGTTAGTTGTGGCAACGCAGTGGTTGCACGAAGATCAGAAACAAATTGCCGATTGCCTCGCCATGCCTAAAGAAAAAGTGCGTCTGCAACTTGGCGGCGTAGGCGGAGCCTTTGGTGCACGCGAAGACATCAGCCTCCAGGTTCATACATGCCTCTTAGCTTTACGCACGGGGCGGCCAGTGAAAATGCAGTACACGCGTGAAGAGAGCTTCTTCGGTCATGTGCACCGTCACCCGGGCGTCATTTCACTGAAGCACCATGTCACCAATGAAGGTCGCATTGTAAAAATTGAAGGAACAATGAAGCTCGATGGCGGCGCATACGCTTCCACATCATCAGCTGTTCTCATCAATGGCGTCACACACATTCAAGGTCCATACAAGTGTGCTAATGCCGTTTTTGACGGATACGCGGTGCGAACCAACAACCCCCCATGCGGCGCAATGCGCGGCTTCGGTGTTGTACAGGCATGTTTTGCCCATGAAGGTCAAATGGATAAAATTGCCAAAGCAGTTGGTAAGTCGCCTGTAGAAGTGCGCCTTCTCAACGCAATGGAAAAGGGAGACACCCTTATCACTGGTCAACCAGTGGAAAGCGTTGCGCCTGTTGCTCGTTGCATTCGTGAAACCGATGCACTTCCCCTCCCCGCTCCATTGTCCGAGAGCACGGAAACTATGGAATTCCCCGGGGGTTCGGGCCGTACATCAGAACTTCACAACATCAAACGCGGTATTGGTTGGGGCGTTTCCATTAAGAACTTGATGTACAGCGAAGGGTTCGACGACAGCGCCGAGGCTCGTTGCACACTTGCCGACGGAGTCGCCACTCTTAAATTTGCGACAGCAGAAGTGGGGCAAGGTTTCGTTGTACTCGCTCAACAGATTGCACGAACCGTCCTTGGTGTCGACGTAGTGGTTCTTGACCGCATCGATACAAACATCGGTTCCGCTGGTTCAACTTCGGCTTCGCGTCAAACATGGATGAGCGGTGGCGCCGTCGACGGAGCGTGCCGGCTTGTACGGGAACGACTCTTTGAACATGTTGCTCATATGCACGGGCTAGACCCACTGCAATTAATCATCGAAGATACCGACATCGTCGACACCATGGGGCCGCTACGCATCAGCGTGAGTGAGGCAAGCAAGGGAGTGAAGATCACTCAGACCTTCCTGCATCAGCACCGCAAGACTGAGGAGCTTGATGAGAATGGTCAAGGGAATTGTCACGTCGCCTTCGCATTTGTTGCTCACCGGGCAGTTGTTGATGTTGATATTGAACTCGGATTAGTGAAGGTAGTACAAATTGCTACCGCTCAAGATGTAGGGCGTTCGCTCAACCCACTTGCATTACTCGGACAAATTGAAGGCGGCATTGCGCAGGGTCTTGGACTAGCGGTTATGGAAGAAATTATTGTTCAAAATGGAATTGTAAAAAATCCGAGCTTCACTGACTACCTC
>JABMMV010000046.1 GCA_013205145.1 bacterium | reverse complement strand
CCCAAAGTTGTGGATATGCCGTTTGGTGTGATTTTTGTGACGTTGTTTCCTCTGAGGTTGGCGGTGTAAATGTTGCCGTCGTTGTCGATTGCTATCCCGCACGGGCTACTACCGGTAGTTCCCAGAATGGTGGATGTGCCGTTTGGTGTGATTTTTGTGACATTGTTCGCGCCGAAGTTGGGGGTGTAAATGTTGCCGTTTTTGTCGATTGCTATCGCGTATGGGCCTGAACCGGTGGTCGCCCAGTTGACTATGGACACTGGCTCAAAAGGAACAGTGACGGCTGGTGTTGTAATTGCTGGTGTTGAAGTAGCCGGTGTTGTGGTCGCCGGTGTTGAAGCTGTTGGCTCTGGTGTTTGGTCAATAATCGTGGGGTCTGCAAGAACTTTGTTGTCAGCAACGACGGGCTGCGCAGGTGTAGCCAAATCGGTTGATTCAAGTGTGGGTATCAAGATGGGGAGCACTGGTATGGAGTTTGATGATGCTTCAATAACTTTTGGTGGCAGTGGTGCTGTGGCACGCCACTGCTTTTTGCCTTTTGCAAGTCCGCATACCCAGACCACTGCTTTTTTCTTACGAACGTTTCCTGGGGTGGGGCATGCAACCGACTTTCCGCGAGCTGAAATGGTGGCGTACCACATGTTGCTGGCAGGGGTTTTCGCACACACCACCGACACCTTAGAAACCTTTGATACTTGGCCGAGTTTGGTGCAAGCGGTTCCGGCGACGAGCGTTGCATTACGGGTTTGTGAGGTTTCGTTGCCGCCGCACGACACTGTTGTTGCTATCAACGCAATAACAACAACACTTGTTTTCCAAAAGCGATTGACGTGACTCGCAAATTCCACCTTTGACCGCATAAGTACCCCTTGAGACAGATATTGAATTCAACTTCATTGTAGAGGCGAATATGTGTCTTGACCAGTCACCTATCCGATAAAAACTTGTGGCACCTTTTGGCCTGCTTTTGCACACATTGAGGTATGCAAACATATACACAGTCATACGAGTCAGTACATCCGGTCGATCTTGCAGCTTTGGTAGAAGATCGCATACATGAATCGTTGTTGAATTCGCCCACGGCGTTTCACCTCGACAGCGCGCGGTTATACGGAGTGAATATTGGCCCGCATGCAGGAACTGATGAATTGATGCTCAGTTTCATCTTGGAGAACGGCGATATTTATGACCTCTTAGAGACTCCGGAAAGTGCATGCGCACGATTGTTCGATGCAGCGGCCTTGGTCACATGTGGTTGGGCGGCACCATTGCCTGCGAGTCACGACGACGAGAGTGACGACAAAGAACTCACCGCGCCAAGTGAGCACCCTGAGCGCCGGCGGGTGCGATTAGTTGTAGTGGTAAGCGATGTTGGGGTGGGCTCCGTATTGCGTTTTGAAGACGACGACGAGCACCCCATTCTCGATGCAGGTGCGGCACGAGGCCCTTTGGCCGATGCGGTGAATAGTTTTTGGGTGAGTTCTTCGCCTCATAGGGCGTAGCCTGATGTTGTGAGCGATAGTTCGTTTGTAGCCAATTCCGACTGGGCGAAAGAAGTGCGGGCACTTGCTGCCGAGCGCGATGCTGTCATTTTGGCTCACAACTATCAGATGCCTGAAATTCAAGATATTGCTCACCATGTGGGCGACTCACTGGCGTTGTCGCGTATTGCTGCGAATTCAAAGGCCAGCACCATTGTGTTTTGTGGTGTGCACTTCATGGCCGAAACCGCAAAAATCTTGGCGTACGACAAAACCATTCTGATTCCCGATGAGCGTGCGGGTTGTTCACTTGCTGAAACGCTGTCGGCCGATCAGTTGCGGGCATGGAAAGCCGAGCACCCCGGTGCAGTAGTGGTGAGTTATGTGAACACCACGGCTGCTGTGAAAGCCGAAACTGATATTTGCTGCACTAGCTCGAATGCGGTGGAAGTGGTTGCTTCCATTCCTGCCGACAAAGAAGTGCTCTTTGGGCCCGACCAGTTCTTGGGTGCTCACGTACAACGCATTTTGCAACGCGACAACATGCACATTTGGATGGGCGAGTGCCACGTGCACGCCGGCATTAATGGTGCCGAGTTGCGCGAGCGCGTGTTGGCTGAACCTGATGCAGAGTTTTTCATTCACCCTGAATGTGGTTGTGCCACCAGCGCGTTGTACTTGGCTTCAAGTGGCGTGATTCCTGAAGGGCGCACACGCATTTTGAGTACGGGCGGAATGGCGGAAGCAGCTATAACTACGACCGCGAAGAAAGTTTTGGTGGCAACAGAAACAGGAATGTTGCATCAACTACGTAAAGCAAACCCATTGGTCATTTTCGAACCCATTAACCGTGCTGCGGTGTGTAAGTACATGAAAATGATTACGCCCGAGAAATTGCTCATGTCGTTGCGCGAAGGTCGCGATGAAGTAACAGTGCCATTTGACATTGCACAACGTGCGCGTCAATCGGTTGAGCGCATGATTGCACTGGGCACGCCGTCGCCCACGGGGGAATAAATGCAAGCGTCGCCCTTTGCGGCACTGTTTCCCACTCAACTTGCTGCTCCTGCGCCTAGCTGGGAACGCGATGTCGACGTGGTGGTGCTGGGCAGTGGTGCTGCGGGTTTAGCAGCGGCTTTGGCAGTGCGCCCCGTGCGCGATGTGTTGCTTGTAACTAAAGGAACGCTCGATGCGGGAAGCACGCAATGGGCACAAGGTGGTTTGGCTGCAGTGCTCGACCCCACCGACTCTTTGGAAGCTCACGTTGAAGACACGTTGGCTGCGGGAGCGGGGTTGTGCAACGAACAAGCAGTGCGCATGTTGGTGGAAGAAGCGCCTACCGCCATTCGCTATCTCATGCATTTAGGTGCAGCGTTCGACCCAGGTGCCGATGG
>JABMMV010000045.1 GCA_013205145.1 bacterium | reverse complement strand
GGGCGGGCAGCCTTGTATACGGGCACCTACATGATGAGCAACCGCGTCGTGGCAAATGGAACACCTCTCGATGACCGGTTCGACAACATTGCGCTAGCTGCACGCCGACAAGGTTACGACCCAGTACTTTTTGGTTATACAGACCAAGGTGTCGACCCACGAATAGTGTCGCAAGTGGATGACCCACGATTATTTACTTATGAAAGTATTATGCCGGGTTTACGAGATGTGCTGCATCTTCCCGAACCCGCTGTTGGCTGGCTGCAATGGTTGAGTGAACTTGGCTATGACGAAGTGGGCGAGACTTATTACGAACTGGCGCGTGAAAACGAGAGACCTGCGCAGCACAGCATCACTACTTTTCTTACCAACACTTTTTTGCACTGGCTGAGTGGTGAAGACACTTCGAAGCCCTGGTTCGCGCATCTTTCCTTTTTGCGACCACACCCGCCATTTGTTGCAGCAGGGGAGTGGGCAAAGGCATATGACCCTGCAGAGTGTGAAGACTCAATTGGAGTGCCTGAAAATAGGCATTGGTTGCACGACGTACTACTGCAGCATGAAGCGACGAAAGCACCACAAACACGCTCTGAAATGCAACAAGTGAAGACTCAGTACTACGGCAATATTTCTCATGTCGACGAGCAACTAGGGCGCATCTTTGATGAACTAAAGCGTCGAGGCGAATGGGAAAATACGGTGGTAGTTATTGCATCAGATCATGGTGAGCAGCTCGGAGATCAAGGTCTCTTAAACAAGGCTGGTTTTTTCGAGTCTAGTTACCACATTGGCTGCATTGTTCGCGTGCCTCAATTCAATGCAGCGCACGGAAACGTGGTGAATGAGTTCACTGAAAATATTGATATTTTCCCAACGCTGTGTGAAGTGATGGGCGAGGCAATTCCTATTCAATGTGATGGAATGTCTTTGCGATCATTTCTCCATAATGAAACCCCTGAGCGTTGGCGCGATGCGGCTACTTACGAGTGGGATTGGCGCGATATTCTTATTGGCATTCACCCTGAGCACGATGCGTATAAGTGGCCATACGATCGGCGACTAGAACAGTCGCATCTCACAGTGCGCAGAAGTAAAGAGTATGCATATGTGCACTTTGGCGATGGCACGTGGCTTTGTTTTGCATTGGGTGTAGACCCAACGTGGCACACAACAACAAATGACCCAGAAATTGTTTTGCGCGAGGCGCAAGCGATGCTGACGTGGCGAGCGAACCATGCCGAGCGAACGCTGACAGGAATGCTTTTACGAGATGGCGGAATTGGGCGACTTCCGGCAGGTTTCAGCAGCGAATAATGTTGAGAACCTCTGCGTGCAAGTGACCATTACTAGTGACGGCACTTCCATTGCGAAAAGAGGCTGCACCAAGACGATCGGTGAATGTGCCACCGGCTTCTCGAACAACAAGACACACTGCAGCAGTATCGTAGGCCTCTAAACCAATTGCGGCGACGGCGGCATCAATATTGCCTTCTGCGACCAACATGTGTTGCCAAAAATCGCCGAAGCCGCGTGAGCGATACGCACGTTGTTGAAGTTCAACAAGTTTTTGGGTTCCGCCAACATCGTCCCAGGCGGAATGATAAGTGACGCTTACCTGTGCCTCCTCAAGCGCGCGTACGTTGCTCACTTGTATTTTGCCGCGTGATGTGAAGGCACCCATTGCGCGACCTGCCCACCAACGCGAGTGAAGTGCAGGAGCACTAACAACGGCCACGAGTGGTTCGTCGTTAGCATCTACAAGTGCAATAAGAGTTGCCCACACGGGAATACCGCGCGTGTAATTGCTGGTGCCGTCGATTGGGTCAATGATCCAAGTAAGTGGGGCAGAAGTAGCACCCGCTGAGCCAAATTCTTCACCAAAAATTGCATGTGGCTTGCGGTGGAGCATAATTT
Organism: bacterium; assembly: GCA_013205145.1. Taxonomy (GTDB): domain Bacteria; phylum Actinomycetota; class Acidimicrobiia; order Acidimicrobiales; family Ilumatobacteraceae; genus F1-20-MAGs119. The sequence goes on along the minus strand of JABMMV010000045.1, from coordinate 24,783 downwards.
CGTCGGCAATGAGACGTTCCGTGGCGCGGTCGAGTTCTGTTACCTCAGTTTTGTTTTCTTTCCAGTCAACAGAAAAATCACGACGGTAAAACGGCGACAGCGTATGCGCATCTGCCAGGTCTGCAAGGTGCAGAGCGAAATCGAGTTCGGCAGCAATATTGACGTGTTCGCTCATGAGGGCAAACTATTACGAAAATCAGCTGGACGCTTCTCAATTAATGCCGAGAGCCCTTCTTGTGCGTCTGGGCCGAGAAAATTCAACATTTCATAAGCCAACGAGGCTTCAAAATTTGGTAAAGCTTGACGGAGCCAGTGGTTGAGGCTGCGCTTTGTGAATCGCACTGCATCGCGGGGGCCGGTTGCAACTTTGTGTGCAACGGCTAATGCGGTCGAGAGAACTTCGTCGGCCGGTACTGCTTTTGTTACCAGCCCAATGCGCGCTGCTTCTTTGCCATCAATGAAATCGGCAGTGAGGAGGTAGTACTTAGCTTGAGCCATCCCGCATAAGAGAGGCCAAATGGCAACGGCGTGGTCGCCGGCAGCAACGCCAAGTCGAATATGCCCATCGGTAATGCGTGCGTCTTCGTTCATGATGCTGATATCGGCCATTAACGCAACTGCTAGTCCTGCACCTACAGCAACTCCGTTAATTGCAGAGATGATGGGTGTATCGCAGTCAATCATTGAACGAACAATCTCGCCTGCTTCTCGCATGACCCGCATTGTCTGTGTGTAGTTGCCTACCTGCTCTTTGATCCACTCCAATTCGCCTCCGGCGCTAAAAGCTTTGCCGGCACCTGTAACGACTACTGCATTGATATTTGGATCGGAATCTACATCACGAAAAATAGTTGAAATCTCTAAATGCATCTGCGCATCGGTGGCATTCATTTTGCCCGGGTTATCGAGCGTGATGAGAAGTACGCCGTTGTCTTGCATCTCACACTGGAGGCGCTGGTACTTCTCGGCGTAGTTCATTGAGTTGCGCAACTCTTCAATGCATTGCGTACCGAAGTGGCCATGCCGCATGGGTCGAGATGGAGTTGAGCCAAAATAGCGTTGGGCTTTGCTTGGGCAATGAATTCTGTAGGGATACCAAAGATGTGCACACGTGGAGAATGCGAAGTGGTTGCACTTTCTGTATTAATTGCGTCGGCAATTGATGAGCCAATTCCACCATCTCGAATACCGTCTTCGAAAGTGAGTACGTGCGCATATTGAGATGCCGCGTGAATCATTTTGGGGTCAAGTGGCTTACAACTGCGTACGTCCCATACCGAGGTTTCTATGCCTTCGTTGTGGAGCATCTCTGCGGCTTCCAACGCATTGCCAACCATTTTTCCAATTGCCAAAATACACACTTTTTTATGAGACGAGGTACGTAGCTCACGAGCCAAGAGCCCACTGCCAATATCACTTGGCGCAACGTTGCGTACAACGCCTTTGGGGTATCTAACAACAACTGGCCCGTCATTGACCAATGTAAAGGCATCGTGCAGCATCTGTTGTAGATCTTGCGCGCTCGACGGCGCAAGCACTCGCATTCCAGGAACCTTGGAAAGTAGCGCCATGTCGTAAACACCATGGTGGCTAGGGCCATCATCACCGGTGATGCCAGCACGATCGAGGCAGAAAATAACAGGAGCTTTGTGAAGAGCTACGTCGTACACCACTTGGTCCCATGCGCGCGATAAGAAAGTGCTGTACAGAGCGACCACGGGGCGAAGTCCCGAGAGGGCCATTCCGGTTGCGGCAGTCACAGCGTGCTGTTCCGCAATACCTACGTCGAAGAACCGATCGGGAAACTTTTGTTGAAAAGCAATGAGCCCGGTGGGCCCAGGCATGGCAGCGGTAATTGCCACAATACGTTGATCGAGCGATGCTTCTTGAAGCAGTGTTTCAGCAAATGCTTGGGTATAGCCCGTGGGCACCGATTTGGGAGGTCCATTGAGCGGGTCAAACACGGGTGCATCGTGTAGATGTTTTTCGTCGTCATCTTCTGCTGGAGAGTAGCCACGGCCTTTTTGCGTGATGACATGCAAAAGAATGGGTCCTTCAGCTACGCGCTGTTCTGCAGAGCGTAAAGCTTTTTCGAGAGCTTCTATATCGTGACCGTCTACGGGGCCGATATAGCGAATTCCTAATGCCTCAAAGAATCCTGGTGGCTGAAGAAATTCACGCACTGCTGCTTTGACCGCTATCACACTGCGTTCAGCTTGTTTGCCGATGGCAGGCAATCGACGCATGAATCGTTCAAAGCGTCGCTGGCGACGCACGTACGTGGGGTTCAGTCGAATTTTTGTGAGGGTCTTCGACAAGAGGCCAGATACTTTGTCGGCGGCGGTGATGTTGTCTTCGCCAATGCTGAGCGATGAAATTGTTGGTGCGTAACTTCTGCCGTTGTCATTTAAAACAATAATGACTCTGCGACCAGAGTGCCCCAAGTTGTTGAGTGCCTCGTAAGCCATTCCGCCCGTCATGGATCCGTCGCCAATGACAGAAACGATGTGTCGATGCTCAGGAGTTTTTCCTGCTAACTCTGCAAGGTCGCGGGAAACCGCCATGCCGTAGGCATAGGAGAGAACGGTAGAGGCATGACTATTTTCAATAAAGTCGTGCTCGCTCTCTTCTCGATTCGGATAACCCGACAGCCCGCCTTCTTGTCGTAAGTGCGCAAAGCCGCGAGCGCGACCAGTGACGAGTTTATGTATGTAAGCCTGGTGGCCTGTATCCCATAACACGGCATCGCGAGGACTCTCAAAAACTCTGTGCAGTGCCAACGTGAGCTCTACTGCTCCTAAGTTTGAGCCTAAGTGCCCGCCTGTTTCCGAAACAGACTGAACAATGAACTCGCGAATCTCTGCAGCCAATACGTTGACCTCTGCTGTGCTGAGGTGACGAAGGTCGAAGGGGTGGTGGATATCGGCGAGCGCCATAACAACACGACGCTATCGCCCCACATTGGGCTGGGCATATCTGGTGGTGATTCTTTATGACAAAGATGACTACCGTGGCGTGATGAACCCATATTCTTTTTCACTTGCGGGCAAGACTGCGCTCGTCACTGGCGGCAACGGTGGCATTGGCCTCGGCATGGCAAAAGGCCTCGCTGCGAACGGGGCAAATATAGTGATTTGGGGCACAAATGCAGAGAAAAACACTGCGGCCGCTCAAGAACTCATTGGTTTTGGAACCACTGTGCTGGCACTCCAGTGCGACGTTGGCGATGAGGCTCAAGTCCGTGCCAGTTTTGACGCCACGGTAAAAGAATGTGGTCGCATCGATGCATGTTTTGTGAACGCAGGTGTTGGTGGTAGGGCGCCAAGCTTCGCGGAAATGAGCACTGAGGAATGGGACCGCGTCATGCGAGTAAACCTTGATGGTGCATTTTTCACTGCCCAAGAAGCTGTGCGCCACATGGTTCCCAATGGCGGTGGCTCTATTGTGTTCACTACCTCGGGTTCAGCATTTTATGGTCAACAAAAAGGACAACATTACGGGGCATCGAAGGCAGGGCTTGTTGCAATGTCGAAAGCCATTGCGGTAGAACATGCGCGTCATGGCATTCGTAGTAATGCCATTTTGCCAGGGTGGATAGAAAGTGAAATGACTGCACCTTCATTTGCGTGGGACAAGTTTGTTAACAATGTTCTGCCACGTGTGCCAATGCGACGTTGGGGTGCGCCTAGTGATTTTGCAGGACTCGCTGTGTATCTAGCAAGTGACTTGAGTAAATATCACACGGGGGACGTGATTACCATCGACGGCGGCTACCACTCGTTTTGAGGCGTTGCTAACTCGTCAACAGTTGTGCTTCGTGTTTTTCATCGAGGCGGCGTTGATTCCACTTGTGAACACCAGTACCAATGAGAAAGCCAACTGCCAAAGTGAGTTGGCCTCCTACACCATCAATCCAGAAGTGGTTTGCCGTGACGATGATGCACATCAAGGTCGTGGTGGGATACAGCAGTACGAGCGCACGAATCCAGCGGCGTCGGGCGAGTGGCCACATGGCAAATGCACACCAACTTGCCCAACCAATGTGCAAGCTTGGCATCGCCGCATATTGGTTCGACATTTTTGCACCAGCACCTGAACTGAAGTCCCATGGGCCACCATAAATATCGAGTGTGTCGACAAACCCAAAGTTTGTTTTGCCTTTACCGAGTCCACGCTCTGTGGCTTCAAGGCATTGGGCTCCATGCCCTAGCGGTGGACACGGTTGATCGAGTAAGCGCGGAGGCATGAGAGGAAAAAGAGAAAACCCAACAATTGCAAGTGCAGTTGTTGCGGCCAAAGTATTACGCCATTGGGGAAATACGTCGGGTCTTTTTTTATACAACAAAACAAATACGGTAATAGTGACAATGAAGTGAGCAGTTCCGTAGTAGGTGTTCATTAGTTGAATGAACCAGCGATGCGATAAGAAAAACTCTTGAACAGATTCTTCGTGGTACAGCCCAATCCAACGCTCAAAACGCACCACGCGAATGGCATTACGAAAAGCCTGAACGGGAATATCGACACCGTTAATGCGGTCTGAGCCAAATTGATTACGGGTCCAGGTGTAGACGGCATAAAAAGCGATAAATAAAGTGGCCTCTTTCCACCACCGCGTCTTGTGCGTGCGAGCAGGTGAAGCATCCCCCAAATCATTTGCCACGAGGGAGAGGTTAGAGGTTTTGGCAAGTAACGTGAAGTCTCATGGGCACATTGAGCGAGCTTGTTGGCAAAGAAACCATAGAAAAGGTGCTGGCTAAAGGCCGCAGCACAGGAGCAGGGTTCTCCGAGATCTTCATTGAAGACAAGAGATCCACCTCGGCGGGGCTCGACGATGGCCGTATTGAGCAAGTCACCACAGGTCGCGACCGAGGGGCTGGTATTCGGGTCGTTCACGGCGAAACAACGGGCTTTGCCCACACCGCCGATCTGTCTGAAGCCGGACTACTTCAAGCAGCCGAGGCAGCCGCAGTTGCGGCCAAACAGGGTTCTGGCGGTGTGGTAACGGTGGCTCTCGGTGGCATTGATAGGCACCAAGTAAATGATGTACAAATTTTGCCAAATGAAGTTCCTAAGACGCGCAAAGTTGAACTGCTGGAACGGGCAAATGAAGCCGCGCGAAGTATCGACCAAGCAGTGGTGCAGGTATCGGCCGGCTACGGCGACAGTGTGCGACGCATTTTGGTGGCAAATAGCGAGGGTGTTTTTGCCGCCGACGACCAAGTGCGCACTCTGTTTCGGGTGAGTGTTGTTGCCTCTGGTGATGGTGGAATGCAAACCGGCTACGACTCAATGGGTCGCACAATTGGGTTTGAACTCTTTGATCTTTATGACGTGGAAGAACTTGCAGCAGGTGCAGCGCGTCAAGCGGTGACCAAGTTGAAGGCTCGCCCTGCACCATCGGGTGCTTTGCCTGTTGTTATCAAACGAGGCAGCGGTGGTGTTCTCTTTCATGAAGCATGTGGGCATGGTTTAGAAGCCGACCTCGTTGGCAAAGGCGCAAGTGTGTATCGCGGCAAAGTTGGCGAGATGGTTGCATCGTCGCTTGTCACCCTTATTGACGACGGAACAATGAGTGGTGAATGGGGCGCAATAGGAATTGACGATGAAGGTCATCACAGCCAGAAAAATACACTCATTGAAAATGGCATTCTCACCGACTACATGTGGGACTACTTGCGCGCTCGCAAAGAGAACCATCTGCAAAGCGGCAATGGACGTCGGCAAAGTTACATGCATCTCCCGATGGTGCGAATGACCAATACATTTGTCATCAATGGAACTTCGGAACCAGACGACATTGTAAAAGCAACAAAGAATGGTGTTTATGTTGCGAAACTTGGTGGTGGAAGTGTGAACACCGCAAGTGGTGACTTTGTGTTTGGTATGACTGAGGCATACCTCATTGAAAACGGAGAAATCACCGAGCCATTACGCGAGGGAAATCTCATTGGCAATGGCCCACAGGTACTGCGCGATATCGACATGCTCGGCAACGACTTTGCCATGGGTAACCCAGGTACATGTGGAAAAGATGGGCAAGGAGTGCCCGTTGGCGATGGGCAACCCACCTTGCGTGTGAAGTCACTCACCATTGGTGGAACTGCAGCATGAGTTCAGGAAATGCGCTGCAAGATCTTGCCGACCGCATTGTTGCTCAAGCGAAGCCCGGCGAACAGGTAGAGGCGTATATTTCTCGCGGCGGCGAAACTTCTATCCGCATCTATGAAGGTGAAGTGGAACACTTTGTTTCAGCGCAGTCAGAAAGCGTTGGTATTCGGGTGATCAAAGAGGGTCGCACTGGGTATGCGTATGCAGGAACGCTAGACGAGTCGGTACTGAGTGAAGTTTTTGCAGAAGCGCGTGACAATGTTCAATTTGGTTCTGCCGATGAGTGGGCTGGTCTTGCAGATCCTGACGGTGTAGAAAAAGTGCCGCAGGAATTGTGGAATGAAGAACTTGCACATTTTCCAACAGCAGAGAAAATTGCCATTGCGAAAGAACTTGAAAAACTCACCCTGGCAACCGATTCTCGCATTCGTATTGACGATGCAAACTACGACGATGCATATGGTGAAACCGCCTTCGCAACCACAAGTGGCATTCGGGCCCATGGGCGCGAAAACGGCTGTTATGTTTCTGTAGGCACACTTGCAGATGACGGCGATGAAACTCAAACAGGTTTTGGTTTTTCAGTAGGTCGTACTCCAACAGACTTCAATTTGGCACGTGCAGCTCGCGAAGCAGCCGACCGTGCAACGCGACTTTTAGGTGCAACTAAGCCAAACTCCAAGCGAACAACAATTGTTTTAGACCCATATGTCACCGCGCAGTTTTTGCGCGTGTTGTCAAGCAGTTTTAGTGGCGAGAATGTGCAAAAGGGGCGCAGTTTTTTTGCTGAACGTTTAGGTGAATCGGTAGCAAACCCGCTCGTTACTCTTATTGACGACCCGACGAATTCGCTCGCCTACAGCGCAACCGATATTGATGGTGAAGGTTTGGCCGCGCGTCGTAACGTGCTCATCGAGAATGGCGTGTTGAAAGAATTTCTTCATTCCTCGTACAGTGCACGTCGAGGCCAAACAAAAAGCACGGGCAGTGCAGTGCGTACTGGTGGAACACCAGGAGTGAGTTGTTTAGCAATGCAGTTAGTTCCTGGTACTGCTACTCAAGAAGAACTCATTGCGCAAGTAAGCGATGGCGTGCTCATTCAAATGGTGCAGGGTCTGCATTCAGGTGTCAACCCAATTTCGGGTGACTTTTCCACCGGGGCCTCTGGCTTGCTCATTACCAATGGTCAAGTAGGAGCACCAATTCGTGAGTTCACTATTGCTTCTACATTGCAACGTATGTTGCAAGACGTAGTTGCCATCGGCGGCGACGTCGACTGGTTGCCAATGTCGGCAAATGGTATGTCGCTGGTCATTAACGACGTCACCATGAGTGGGGCATAGACCAATTACGTTCTCACGGAACGATGCGCAGCGCTATGAGGGTTGCAGTGAATGCAAATAATGCAGAAATTCCCTGTGGCGATTTGGGATGTTGTACGAAAAAATTACGCAAGCTACTGGAAAGTGTCATGCCCCACGTGTGTGCATTGTGGCCCACGTAGTGCCACGCTTTTGTGAGTTACACAGAAGTGGATGGTGCAGGCGCAGCTGCAGCTGCAGGTGCAGCCGCTGGAGCAGGAGCAGGCGTGCTTGCTGCGCCAGACGAGTCGCTCGACGTGGAACTTGAACTCGACACTGGTGGAGTAGTTGCAGAGCTGCCACCTTTGGAGTCGGTCTTGTAGAAACCGCCACCTTTGAAAGTGATGCCAACAGGTTGAAAGACTTTTTTCACCGGGCGCAATTTGCCATCGCTCGGGTGGGCGACTTCAGTGAGGGCATCGTCGGTGAAGGCCTGCTGAACTTCAATGGTTTCACCAGAGTCAACGAATTTGTAGACGTAGGTAGGCATAAGGGCTCCTGCAGGTAGAAAACAATGGCTTTGCAGCGAGGCAAGAGTATCGGGAGACTGGCCCTAAGCGTCGCTTCGAGCCCGAATGAACTGTTCGGGCTCATCGAGAACGAGCCCAAATTCATCGACATCGACCTCAATGAGTTCCTGCAATGTGCTGTCTGCAGGGGAGAGACGGGTGTAGCGCCAGCGGTGTTCGGCGATGCGCTCAAAACGCATGGTGCCGGCAACAACCGACAATTTTTCGGGGTCAACGATGGCGGTTTTGATCTCTGCCCCGTGGCCGACCTCTAAAGGCAGTTGGCGAATGGCGATGCAATGTGTGACGGGTGAGCCAATAATGGCAACGAGACGGCACCCATCGAGGTCGGTACGGTGGGCGCCGTTGACTTCCCCCCATCGCCCAGAGCCATCGGTGGCGAGCCACAGGTCGGGGTCGTCAAGGTCGCGAAAGAGGAGCACCTGTTGAATTCCCCATTGGGCAGACACACGTATGGCCACTTGAGACCGTTGAGGCCCGAGCCCGCAATCGAGGGTCCAGCCTTCGTTTTCCCAATGGAACTTCACCGTGCTGAGCGGGCGTCCGCCATCGGCAAGGTTGGGGTTGACGACATCCCAAGAGACATCGTGACCGCTAGCAGGAAGTGCTCTGTAGATCATGTGGTCCCATCTTCTCACAGGTACCGTTCAGGGCGTGATTGAGTTGGATGTTGCCCAAGAAAAAGTGCTGCAAGCAGTACAGCAGGCTGCACCAGTCACCGTGCCGCTGAGCGATGCATACGGGTTGGTGCTCGCCGAGATCATCGTTTCGTTTGAAGAAGTACCTCATTTTGCAAATAGTGCAGTCGACGGCTTTGCCGTTCGCGCGCAAGATGTTGCAAACATTCCGACAACCTTGCGAGTAGTCGATGAAATTGCTGCAGGTGGTATTCCGAACGTTGCGGTAGGTGCGGGGGAAACATCTCGCATTATGACGGGCGCGCCAATGCCAAGTGGCGCCGATGCCGTGGTGATGGTAGAAGATTCAACAGAAGGCATCACACCACAGGAAGTAACACTGAGTGCTTCAGTAGTGGTGGGCCAAGCTGTACGACCTCGCGGTGATGATGTGCGCATTGGCGACGTGGTGTTTCGAGTTGGTGATGTACTTCACCCTGCTGCAGTGGGAGTTCTGGCGAGCATCAATGTGCCTTGGGTTTTAGTAGTGCCGCGACTTCGTGTTGCAGTGCTGTCTACCGGTGATGAGCTGGTTGACGATGGCTCGCCACTAGCACTTGGTCAAATTCGTGAAAGTAATCGCACCATGCTCATGGGTCTTGTAACGCAAGCAGGTTGTATTGCAGTTGATTACGGCATTGTGCGCGACGATGAAGAAGCTCTGGAAGAGACGTTAAGAACTGCAGCTGCGGAGTGCAATGCCATTGTTACCAGTGGTGGGGTGAGCATGGGTGCGTACGATGTGGTGAAAGCACTTCTTGGTCGCATTGCACAAATGACGTGGATGCAAATTGCTATTAAGCCGGCCAAACCGTTTGCCTTTGGCATGCTCGATGCCTCTCGCGGGTCTGAAGCTCATCGTCAGATTCCCATCTTTGGTCTTCCGGGAAACCCTGTCTCATCTTTGGTGAGTTTTGAATTGTTAGCACGTCCGGCATTACGCAAGATGATGGGCCATGCACCAGTGCAGCGTCCTTCGTTGCTCGCAGTTGCTGATGCCAATTTTTTGCGTAAAACCGATGGCAAAATCCATTTTCAACGAGTGGTCGCCAAAAGCCATAACGATGGTCGTATTCATGTTGCTCCTGTGAGCCAACAGGGAAGCCATCAACTAGCAGCATCTGCGTTGGCAAATGCTGTAGCGGTCTTGCCCGATGGCGAAGGGGTGGCCGCAGGGGGCGAAGTGCGAGTTCTTCTCTTATCAGACCTTGTTGAAGGGGCGTAGACTAAAGCCATGAGCACGACGGGGGTCACAGGCGAAGCGCTAGTCGACCCATTTGGGCGCACGGTACGCGACCTGCGTATTTCGGTCACCGACCGCTGCAACTTTCGCTGCACCTACTGCATGCCTGAAGAGGGCATGGTGTGGCTCGACCGCAGCGATGTGCTCACCTTTGAAGAAATTAAACGTTTCGCCGGCATTTGCGTTGAGCATTTTTTTGTAGATGGCATTCGCCTCACCGGTGGTGAACCAACGGTACGTGCTCACCTTCCCATTTTGGTGAAACAAATCGCTTCACTACGCGTTCCCGCACATGCACCTTCTGCTTTCGCCGGAAAAGCTCCCGATATTGCTCTCACAACCAACGGCGCAACGCTGCGTAATGTGGCTCATGAACTCTTCATGGCAGGTGTGAGTCGAGTCAATGTGAGCCTCGACACTTTGCAGCCAGAGAGATTTTTAGCAATGACGCGGCGCGATGAATTTCACAATGTCATTGCCGGAATTCAAGAAGCTCAGTTAGCGGGTTTTCACCCAGTCAAGGTGAATGCTGTCATTGAACGCGGAACCAACGACGATGAAATTGTAGACCTGGCTACTTTTGGTCGTGAGAACAACGTAGAAGTGCGATTCATCGAGTTCATGCCACTAGATGCCGAACACGGCTGGACCGGCAGCAAAGTGGTGAGCCAAGACGAAATTGTGAACGCTATTCACGCTGTGTATCCACTTGAGCAAATGTCATCACGTGGCGCAGCTCCAGCCGATCGCTGGCGGTATCTCGATGGCAAAGGCACCGTGGGTGTTATTCCTTCGGTGACAAAGCCATTTTGTGGCGATTGCGATCGAGTTCGGCTCACCGCCGATGGGCAATTTCGCACGTGTCTTTTTTCCACCACAGAATTCGATATGAAAGTCCTCATGCGCAATGGTGCAAGTGATGCCGACATTGCAGCAGAAATACGTCGCGCAGTAGGTACCAAATGGGCCGGACACCAAATTGGTCAAGTCAATTTCATTCGCCCAGTGCGCAGCATGAGTCAAATCGGCGGCTGACGCAGCCGTTAAGCGCGAATTGCTTCAAACCCACCAAGAACATCTGAAACATCGACGAAGTTCGCACGACGCAACACGCTTGCTGCAATGGACGACCGATAGCCACCAGCGCAAAACACGATGGTGGGGATGGCTGGGTTGAGTTCATGCACCCGTTGCTGAAGTTCTGCAATGGGTATGTTGATGGCATTGGTAGAAGTTCCGAGGAGTGACTCGCTGGCGCTGCGTACATCAACAACCTGTAACGGATGAATGGCACCAGTTCTTGTGCGGAATTGGAGAGGGGTCAGCCGAGATGCTTGCATCATGTGTTGTGGTGCTGAAGTGAGGTCGTTGATGCTGACCCAACCAACTACGTTGTCGTATCCAATGCGCGCGAGGCGCACTTTTGCTTCCAACTCCTGACCCGGCTCGGTCACAATGACCATTTTTTCCGTTGGAGCAATTACTGCACCTGCGTATTCTGCGTAGCGGCCTTGGAGCCCAACATTGATGGAACCTTTGAGATACCCAGTGGCAAAAAACTGTGCATCTCGCGTATCAATAAAACTCACACCTTCGTGTTGAAGTCGTAGTGCTTCTGCTAACGAGAGTTGCACTGGAGGCGTATGTTCGTCGAGAACTGCATGGTTTTGGCTGTTGAGCTGGGCATCGTAAGAAAAGTAACTAGGTGCTGATGGCTGGCCTTCGGTGACAATTTCAATGAAGGCACCTACGTTGGGCGCTAACAGTGCGTAGTTGGTGAGTCTTTGCTCACCAATGGTCGACATTGTTTCCGTCGAGAGATTTTTGCCGCATGCCGAACCCGCTCCGTGCGCGGGCAGAACTCGTGTTGCGTCGGGAAGTGTCAGCAACTGGGTGTGCAACGAGTTGTAGAGCATGTGTCCGAGTTCATTTGAAGTATGCCCAACAGAAACCAAGAGGTCGGGGCGACCTACATCGCCAATGAACATGGTGTCGCCAGTGAGCACGGCGTAGGGAACAGCGTCGCTGGCGTATTCGCGCACCACAATTGAAATGGATTCTGGGGTGTGACCAGGAGTATGGCGAATTTCTAATTGAACAGTACCGAGTGAGTACTTTTCGCCATCGGCAAATAGACGGGTGGGGAACTCGGGTTGTGCGCGCGCTCCGTAGCCAATGGTTGCACCAGTTGCATGTGCGAGTTCGAGGTGCCCTGACAAAAAGTCCGCATGGAAATGAGTTTCTAGAACAAGCTCAATTTTCGCACCGTATATTTTCGCAGTGTCAATGTATTGCTGCACATCGCGGGTGGGGTCAACAACAACTGCGCGCTGTGTTGATTTATCAATGATGAGATACGACGCTTGCGAGAGGCAGTCAAGGTAAAACTGCTGGCACAACAATATGTCAGACGACAAATGGTGCGCGTCCCAGGCGAGCATTCCGCCCTGCAAATTGACAGCCTGAAAGCCAGCTTCGCGGAAAATTTCGGTCGCTTGACCACTGCGATTCCCGCTACGACACAAAATAGCGAGAGGAACCGATGCGTCGAAAGTGGGCAAGCGGTGAAGAAACTCCTGCAGTGGAATATTGATTGCACCTGGAATCGTGCCGGCGGCAAATTCGTCGGGTTCGCGAACATCAATGAGTCGAGCACCAGCGGCCAATAGCTTTGGTGTGTTGATGACATCGGTATCAGAATTCAAGTTGATGGTCATACGTGCCTCATTATTGTGCGGTACGAAAAGTATATACCCCTAGGGGTATATATGTCGCATTGTTGACGAGGTAAGTAAGGCAAAGGATCCCTTGTACGCTTTGCGCATGTCGGAACCCACCTTTAGCCATCTCGACCCCATGGGTCATGCCCGCATGGTAGACGTCACTCCCAAAGAGCCAACGCACCGTCGCGCAGTTGCTCGGTGCAAAGTATTTATGTCTCCAGAAACCACAACAGCCGTCGCTCACCGTGAAATGAAAAAAGGTGATGTCATTGCTGTCGCGCGTGTAGCGGGAATTCAGGCTGCGAAACGCACCTCCGACATGATTCCGTTATGTCACCCGTTGTTCATTAGTGCGGTCAGCGTGAACTTTGAAATTGCACACGATCACGTTGTAGTTGAGGTTCAGGTCGACACGGTCGACCGCACCGGAGTCGAGATGGAAGCTCTTCATGCATGTTCCGTTGCTGCTCTGACCATTTACGACATGTGTAAATCGGCTGACCGGGCCATGGTCATCGGCGAACTCGCCCTCTGGGAAAAGACCGGCGGGCGCTCGGGCACCTACCGTCGCCTCGAGGAATAGGGCTCTTTTCGTCCACTTTTCAGCGAAAAACACTCAAAACGGAACAATTTTGCCGTGACATCAGCCTTAAATGGGGGTGTTAGTGGTCAAGGTTCCTGAATGCTCCTAGACTTTTCAAGCGTTAAGAAATACCTCTCACCTACGTAAGGGTTTAGTAAATGAGCACAGTCATTTTGTTGATCGTCGCAGCGATGTGGGCTGCTGTGCTTTTGCCTCCCATTTTTCGCTCCAAGATCGACCGCCCTCAATCTTCGGTAGACGTTTTCCGTCGCCAGTTGTACACCTTGCAATCGGGAGTGCCACAACGCGGTGCCTATGGCAACCCTTCTCCTTACGGTGGCAGCGCAGCTCCTATGCGCGCCATGGCGCGACCATTTGTTCCCGCTCCTGCAGCGCGACGTGCCAGCCTCGGCGCGGCACCAGTTGCCTCGGCCACTGGTGGTCGCTCGCATTATCACACTGCATCACAAGGCATGCCGCGCCCTGTGAATGGTCAGGTGGGTTTTGCTCCAATGTCGGGTCGTGAAATGTTGCGCCGTCGTCGCACCAATGTGCTCTACGGAATTCTCAGCGTGAATGGTGTATCGCTCTTTCTTGCATTCACCACCGGTTCAAGCTTGATGACACTTCTTTTTGGTGCAGCTTTTTTGAGCCTTGTTGGTTACTGCTACATGTTGGTGCAAATTCGCCAGCAGCACGTCAATCGTGGTTATCGCCACAACTATTACCGCGCCGCCTAGAACTTCTTTGGCGGCTATCCTCATTCCATCGGGGTGGAGGGTGACATGGGAAATACGTGGGATGAAGCAAGTGCTGCACTAACAGCGCCAGGCCAACCATTGGAGTTAATTGATGCTTCAGTAAATGGCATCACTATGCAGGTGTTTAAAAATGCGCCGCCGCATTTGGGCTATGTATTTGGGGCCGCTCGTCAACATGGCGAAAAACCATTTTTGGTTTATGAAGACGAACGTGTGAACTTCACAGAAGCAATGCAACAAGTTGATGCTCTGAGTTTCCTATTGGTCAATACCTATGGCATCAAAAAAGGCGATCGCGTCGCGGTGGCGATGCGAAATTACCCAGAGTGGGTGATGTCATTTGCAGCCATTATTTCTGTTGGTGCAGTGTCGGTATCTATGAACTCATGGTGGACCGCCGATGAGATGGAGTTCGCTCTTGAAGACTCAGGGTCAAAGGTACTCATATGTGACGACCAACGACTTGCTATGGCGTATTCGTATTGTCAAAAACAAAACATTGCCATGTTGGTCGTTCGCGCCGAACATGATGTGCTTGCTGGTGTTGAACAATGGGAAAAAGATTTGCCATTAGGAAGTGCGCACCCTGGTGCCGACATTTCCCCCGACGACGACGCAACTATCTTGTACACCTCAGGAACCACCGGGCGCCCTAAGGGAGCTGTTTCTACTCATCGCGCAATTATCTCGGCACTCATGGGCTTCTCATTGCGTGTTGCGGTCGACAATCTTCGCGAAGGAACAAAACCAGATCCGAATGCATTGCCAACAAGCTTCATTCTCATCGTGCCGCTCTTTCATGTCACTGGTTGCATACCAGTCATGATGAGCTGTTGGGTTGCTGGTTTGAAGCTGGTCATCATGTACAAATGGGATGCGGAAAAAGCTCTTGAACTCATTTCGCGAGAGAAAATAACGAACTTTGTTGGTGTTCCCACACAAAGTTGGGACCTCGTCAACCACCCACGTTTTAGCGAGTTCGATATGTCGAGTATGAGAGCAATTGGCGGCGGTGGGGCGCCAGCTCCTGCTGCTCTTGTAGACAAAGTTGCAAAAAGTTTTAAACGTGGTGGCCCACAACTGGGCTATGGCATGACGGAAACGAATGCCTTTGGCCCAGGCAACAGGGGAGCCGACTACATCACGCACCCAACAAGTACGGGTCGCACATGTTTGCCAATGAAACTAGAAGTGCGCGATGAGCAGTTGCGCCCTCTACCGGTTGGCAAGAGTGGCGAAATTTGGTTTTTTGGTCCAACCCTCATTCGTGGATACTGGAATCGCCCCGACGCCACAGATGAAACCATTGTTGATGGCTGGCTGCGCTCTGGCGACATTGGTCGTGTTGACGAAGATGGGTTCGTATACGTAGAAGACCGCGTGAAAGACATGATTCTGCGCGGCGGCGAAAATATTTTCTGTGCTGAAGTGGAAAGTGCCATTTATGAGCATCCCAAAGTGCATGAAGTTGCCGTCTTCGGGGTGCCCCATGAGCGTTTAGGCGAAGAAGTAGCCGTTGCTATTTTGCTGAACGACGGCGCAGAGCTCACACCTGAAGACATTTGGGCATTTCTTGATGGGAAAATTGCCAATTACAAAATTCCTGCACATGTCATTGTGATGAAAGAGGCATTGCCGCGAAATGCTGCGGGTAAATTCTTGAAACGCGATATGCAAGGCATGTTTGTTAAAGGTGAATTAGTCGCAACTGCTTCGCGCTAAAACTGCTCCTAAATTATGAAGTGATTGTGGCGTTAATCGCTGCGAATAGACGGGTCTCTTCGCGTTGACGCAGCGCCGCATTTACTCTTTGTCGTTCCAAAATTTGCTCGAGCATTTTTGCCGATTGCGGAATGGGGTGACTTTCAAAAAACTCTGCTGCACTTGCCTGCAGCTGTGGGGTATTCAAGTTTCGTACAGGCGAGACCATGCGCACAATAGTGCTCACGGGGAAAGCCGCATTCGCCTCGCTCCACCGTTCACGAACAATGTTCCATGCAATTTCTCCGTGTTCGCGATTGTTCATAATGCGACTCAAAAGAAAGGGAGCGTCTTGTGTTTTCACTTCAGGTGAAAACGCAAATGCACATGCACGGCTAATGAGTTCGGGAGACTGAAAGTCGGCAAGAGCATAAAGTGCGCGTTCCTGGTCTTGTGGAAGTGCTCCATTTTTGAATCGATCAATGAAGAACTCAAATTCTTTTTCGCCACCGGTGGAAGCAACCACTGTTGTTGCGGCCGCCGCCACTTCAGGGTGTACATATTGCCCCGCTTCAGCCTGTGCAAAATAGTCACGTGCAGCATTTTGAGCAACCGCATCGCCTGCATCGCAGGCAAGAAGAATAATGAGCAAGCCACGCAATTTGCCACGCAGGTCGTCTTCTTTCGCCATGGGTTCCCACCCAATGTCGTTCAATGCGGGTCCGGCCAGAGCAGCAATGCGTTGTTGAATAGGGCCCTGTTGGTGGCCTGGCAAAAGTCGACCGCAGCCGCGAATGCCGATGGCGATGGCTTGCCACACGGCAAGGTCTCGCTCTTCGGTGAATCCGCTCACAAAGTTGAGAAAGTCAATTGCTTCCAGTCGCCCGGCAACAACAGCATTCCACGAGTCGTCGACCAAGTTGTAACGTTCGATAACACTGAGCCCGCGAATAGTAGGTGCATTCAGTCGTTGCAGTAGTTCAGGTGAATAGGCAACTCGATAAAAGCCGTGTCCTTGTGCGTTGACGACAATTGGGTCATTTGGATGCGGCAAATTCACGAGCATTTCTGCAGTTGATAAAAGTACCTTCGACTCTGCACTATTTGCAGACGACTGACCATTGCGCAGATGGATAGGTGCAATCCACAACGTGTCGTATGAGGTGTTGTCGAAGGAAAAGCGCTGCTGCTTCAGGTGCAGTTGGTTATTTTGCAGTGATGCTGAAACAAGGGGATACCCGGGCTGCCAGATCCATGAATCCATCAGTGCTCGCACTGGCGCATCACCGTCATGTTCTTTGATGCTTGCTTCTATGGAATCCCATAGGTCATTTGTCTCGGTATTGCTATAGGCATGGGCGCGCAAATATTTGCTGACGCCAGCACGAAACTCTTCTTGGCCAAGGTACATCTCGAGCATGCGTAAGAGCGCGCCGCCCTTTTGATACGTGAGCACGTCGAACATGCCTTCGCAATCGTTGGGCGATTCAACGGGAAATTCCACGGGGCGCGTGCTGGCAAGTGAGTCAACTTCAAAAGCAGCACTTCGCTCGAGGCCGAATGATGTCCATCTTTTCCACTGCGGCGCGAAGGCATCGACTGCGGCCACTTCCATAAATGTGGCGAATGCTTCGTTCAGCCAAATTCCATTCCACCACTTCATGGTGACGAGGTCGCCAAACCACATGTGAGCGTTTTCGTGTGAAACAACATCTGCCACTAATTGCTGTTCCATTTGAGTGCTTTTTTCGGGGTCAACAAGCAGTAGTACTTCTCGGAATGTAATACAACCAATGTTTTCCATTGCGCCTGCAGCGAAGTCGGGCATGGCAACAAGATCGAGTTTTGCTGCGGGATAGCGAATGCCGTAATAATCTTGGAACCACTTCAGTGAAAAGGCGCCAACTCTTTTTCCAAAATCAGTGAGGTGCGATTTACCTGGAACGTGAACAATGCGTAAAGGTGTTCCGTCTACATCAATGGGTTGCGTGGCTTCAAGCGGGCCAACAATAAAGGCAACAATGTAGGTAGACATCGACATGGTGTCGGCAAAGCGCACGGCAGTGCGGCCAGAAGCTACAGATTGTCGGCTCACTTCAGCACCATTAGAGATTGCTAAGTGATGGTCTTCGACAACCAAGGTGATGCTGAAGACGGCTTTGAAATCGGGCTCATCCCAGCAGGGAAACGCCTGTCGACAATCGGTTGACTGCATTTGTGTTGCTGCAATTACTTGCTCTGCGCCATCTTCGTCAATGTAGGTAGAGCGATAAAAACCACGTAAGGAGTCGTTTAACACTCCAGAAAACGAAATAGAAATAGTTGTGGCTCCGGGTTCAACGGCTGCACTTGGGGCAATGACCAGACGTTCGGTTTCGCTGTGGAGGGAAAAAGGAGCGTCAACGCCATTCACCTGCACGTGGTGAATAGTGAGAGCCTTGGTATTCAGCACTATTTCTGGTGCTTGTGCCAACACATTTGCGGCAATGACAACCGTTCCATCGAATACGGCCTGAGCAAGATGTGGCGTGAGCTGTAGGTCATAACGGGTCGGAACAATGTGGCGCGGTAGTCGGTATGGCTGTGCAAGATGGGGGGAAGTGCTGTTCTCCATCTGTAGGACGTTAGTGGTCAATAGGTCTGTGGGGTACTACGGTGAGTGACCGTGTCAGACATCATTTTTGTTCCCCGTGACCTCACCAGCAACCCCGGAATTTCATACGACGTAGTTGGCCTGGGTAATGCCTTGGTCGATGTCATTGCCCAAACTGATGATGCTTTTTTAGAACAACAGCAACTTGCTAAGGGTTCAATGGCGTTAGTAGATACTGATCGAGCAGTTTCACTGTATGAAGCCTTGCAAGGTGGCGTTGAAATGAGTGGAGGGTCTGCCGCAAACACCATGTGTGGCATTGCAAGCTTCGGCGGGCGTGCTGCTTTTATGGGAAAAGTTGCACAAGATGCTTTGGGTGATACTTTTTCCAAAGATATGCAGGCGGTTGGAGTCGACTTCAAGCGCTCGGCAAGCGGAAGCTCGGTTCCAACGGGGCGGTGCATTATTGCGGTGACTCCCGATGCTCAGCGCACTATGAACACGTTCCTTGGTATTTCTTCCTTGCTCACTCCTGCCGATCTTGATGCTGCAGCAATTGCCGCAGGTGCAGTTTTGTACCTAGAAGGTTATTTGTACGATCAGCCAGAGGCAAAAGTCGCCTTTCGTGCTGCTGCTGAAATTGCGCACCAACACAACAGGCAAGTGTCGCTGACCCTCAGCGATTCATTTTGCGTCGACCGCCATCGCGCCGATTTCCGTGCCCTCATTTCCGATGAAATAGATATTCTTTTCGGAAACGAAGCAGAGCTTTTAGCGCTCTATGAAACCGACACCTTTGAGTTTGCTGTGACGCAATTACGCCAAGACTGCGTTGTTGCTGCCATCACTCGTGGTGAGCTGGGGTCGGTTGTTGTCACCAAAGATGGGGTGGTGGAAGTAGCAGCACAACCCGTCGACCAGGTGGTCGATACCACCGGTGCAGGCGACCTCTATGCGGCAGGTTTCCTCTATGGGTACACCCGTGGTAGGGACTTGCATACTTGTGCGACGCTTGGTCATATTGCATCTGCAGAGGTCATTTCACATGTGGGGCCACGCCCACAAATTGCCTTAAGTTCACTCTTGCCCGCGCAATAAGTGGCGTTAGCATTGAACTATGGAACTCACTGTTCTCGGTCAAACCGTTCGCCATCCCATTGAACATGTTGAGGTGTTTCCTGCGCCGGAACACGTCACTCTTGTACGTTTCACCACCGATGAGTTGAGTTCGGTGTGCCCAGTTACTGCGCAGCCCGATGTGTCGGCAGTGGTCATTGAGTATCGTCCACGTAAGTCGTGTGTCGAGTCAAAATCTTTAAAACTCTATTTGTGGAAGTTTCGTGATCGCGCAGTGTTTGCTGAAGCATTAGCTGCTGAAATTGCCGATGAAATTATGACCACAGTGCAACCAGAGTTTGTTCGTGTGGCCCTCACGCAACGCCCTCGCGGCGGCATAGAGGTTCATGCCGAGGTAGAACGTAACCGTTAATACTCAAACTTAAAGTCTTGAATCTTGTTTGAGTGCCGTGTCAATACTGAGAGCTGCCGCAATGACGAGCGAATGAAGCGGTTGGCTGAGATTCTCGTGGATCTCGACTACGTAGCTATCTGCAGTGGTGAACATTTCGCGAGCAAGACCAGCAAACTTTTTGGTAATTCGAGCCACTTCACGTCCATCGGCATCTTCAATAGAGAAGTTCCATGCTCGCCAATTCTCGGCCTTGATTGCGCCAATCTTTAAGCCACCAACTTCCAGTGCAAAGTGAATTTTTCCAAAAACATTTTCTTGCACAATACGCCCAAGTTCGGCGCCTGTTGAGTCGTTAATAAGAACAGTGCTCTTGAATAGCTTTGCGGGTCGTGTAATTGACATGACGAGAGCATCGCTGGCATCGGTGATGTCAAAATGATGTGTAAGGAATTGATCTACAGAACTAATGAGTCGAAGAAGTTTTTTGACGTTGCTTTGTCCGACCTGATTCACATGTCCGACAGTGTTTCCATCGGCATCAAAAACTGAATACTGGTTTGTGAGTTCAATAAGTTTTGCTTTTTGGTTAACAACCAGAACGTTGTGCTGGAAAAGAACCGATTCATTCATTGTTGACGACCGCGCTGCATAATTTTGTCGCGGCGTTCGGCAACTGCATCGGCGCTAAAGGAACGCTTGCGCCAAGCCTTTGCTTCTGCTGCCTCAGTTGACCAGGCATCGGCATTGGTGGTGGTGAGGGAATAGGTGTTGCGGATGGTCTGCACCCCACTTTGCTCATTGCCAATAATGTCGAGCGCAATTTTGCGGGTGAAGGGAATGAGCTCAGCATGTGGCACCACGTGGTTCACTAAACCGTATTCGTAGGCCTCATTTGCATCCATGAAGTTTCCTGTGAAGCTCATTTCACGTGCTCGGCGCACGCCAATGGCTTCTGGCAAGAGCACAGAGAGGCCCCAGCCAGGCATAACGCCTACGCGAGCATGGGTGTCGCCGAACTTTGCATTTTCGGATGCAATGAGAAAGTCGCAGTTGAGAGCGAGTTCAAAACCGCCGGTAACGGCTACGCCATTGATGGCGCCAATGAGTGGCTTGACCAATTTCGGAAATGGTCCGCGCACGCCATCGGCATTGGGCGTGCCGTCGGCGCCTGTTCCACCAAGCAAGTTGCTTGAGGCATCACCAAGTTCTTTGAGGTCAAGACCGGCAGTGAAAGCAGGGTCGGCACCTGTGAGGATGATGACGTCAACGTCTTCGCGTGCGTCGGCTTCTTTCATGAGTTCGGCGAGAAGCCTGAGAACCTCGCTGCTCAGGGCATTACGCGCACCAGGCCTATTGAGCGTAATAGTGGCAATGCGCTCGGAAACTTCAAGAAGGACAACGGAATCTGACATGTCTCCATACTGTCACGCAAAAGGGAAGTTACGGAAGTGGGAGATGATCTGTTGCCGTGACAGAATAGTGACATGAGTCTTGTTGTAATTGAAAAATCAGATGGAGTTGCAACTCTTACCTTGAATAATCCCACCGAGCGCAATACGCTCACCGCGCCAATGGTGGCCGACATATTGGCTGCCATGGATGATGTCGAGAACGATTCGGCCATTGGTGCAATTGTGGTCACAGGTGCTGCCCCTGCCTTTTGTGCTGGTGCAAACTTAGGAAACCTTGCAACGGCAACACCAGAAAGTTTGTCGAATATTTATGAAGGGTTTTTGCGCATTGCGCGCAGTCCACTTCCTACCATTGCCGCTGTCAACGGTGCAGCGGTGGGTGCAGGAATGAACCTGGCATTGGGTTGCGATGTGCGCATTGCGGCACGACGTGCGAAGTTCGATACGCGTTTCTTGCAAATAGGAATTCACCCCGGTGGTGGGCACACATGGATGCTGCGCCGCATTGCTGGCCCGCAAGCAACAATGGCCACAGTCATATTCGGTGAAATTCTCGACGGTGCTGAAGCTGAGCGAGTGGGCCTTGTGTGGAAGTGTGTCGACGATGACGTACTGCTGAAGACTGCTCATGAAATGGCAGCTCGCGCCGCAACCGCTCCACGTGAGCTTTTGAAAGTCACTAAGGAAACCATTCAAGCAATGTCGGCCATTGATGCCCACAGCGATGCCGTGAAGCGAGAAATTGAGCCACAGGTGTGGAGCACTCGCCAGCCATGGTTTGCCGAGCGTCTTGCAGCCCTTCAAGCAAAAATTTCTAAAAAGTAGAAATACGTATGCGAAAAATGTTGCGATACGCCATCGTGATATCGCTGTCTATTGGCTTGGGCATATCGGTCGTGTCGGTACCTCAGGCACAAGCATCTGTATTGAAACGTTCCTACATCGTTACGTTGCATCACCGCAGTGACATTGATGATGTTGTTGCGGCAAGTAAGAATTTAGGGGCGAAAAGGTTCAACATTTTCAGATACGCATTAGGTGGTTTTGCAACCGACCTCAGTGACGCTGCAGCTAGTACTTTGCGCCATGACACGCGAGTGAAACGTGTAACTAAAAATGTGGCAGTGCACAAAAGGGAAATTCCGCCAATTCAGCTCGGTGCCCCGTATCAACTTGACCGCATTGATCAAAGAGCTTTACCAATTGATGATCGGTTTAGCTCGCCTGCAACGGGCGAAGGCGTGCAGATCTACATGATTGACACTGGGGTAAGGGCAACCCATGTGGATTTAGTGGGGCGCGTCATTGCCGGTGTAGACGTGGTGGGAAATGATGAAAGTGGCTCGCCGAGTTCGCCCGCATCAGATTGTGATGGGCACGGAACTCATACAGCAGCTTCTGCTGCCGGTACCACCTTTGGCGTTGCAAAAAAAGCAATAGTCATTGCCGTGCGGGTGTTGAACTGTGCTGGTGACGGTGATGTTGAAGGAGTGGTTGCTGGTATCGACTGGGTGCTGCATCATCATCGAAGTGGTGTACTTGCCGTGGCAAATCTCAGTTTGGGCGTGAATGCCGACGATAACTCGCTGCCCATGGACGATGCGGTGCGTGACCTCTACAACGATGGCATTGTTCCTGTTGTGGCTGCTGGGAATGATGGGAAGGATGCTTGTCAAACGTCTCCTGGACATTTGCCTGAAGCTCTCAACGTCGGTGCGGTCAATAGCCAAGATGATCGATTCAATAATGGATCCATTGGCTCGAATTACGGAACATGTCTCGACTTATTTGCACCCGGTGTGCGTGTGTTGTCGGCGGGAAGTGATTCCGATACGGAAACCCATTATGAAACGGGAACTTCCATGGCGTCGCCTCTGGTTGCAGGGTATGCCGCTTTACTTGCGCAACAATTTCCTAACGCGTGCCCAGTTTCAATTGAAGATGCCATCAAGGCAAGAGCCACTGCAAATGTTGTAAAAAACGCAGGAACAGGTTCGCCTAATCTGCTTTTAAATGTGGTCGACATTTCTGCCGTCGGAACCGCTGCTCCAGGAACACCAAATGCGTTGGTAAGCACTCCAAAAAATGAAGGTCTCGTGGTGTCGTGGGACCCTGGTTGTAGCGGGGGCTCAACATCGGGAATAAATACCATTCAAGTCAGTGAGAGTGGTGCAAAAAATCCATTCCGCACAATCAAGGTCAACGATGCTGCTGGGGAAGTAGTGCTGAAGGGCCTAGATAACAGCGAAAAGTATGTGGTTCGGGTACGGCGCCAAACAGCTAATGGCAGAAGTGATTGGTCTGTGCCTTCACTTGCAATGAGCCCAAAGCCATTAGTGACAGGTCAAAAAGTATTGCTGAATACTCTTGCACGTTCAACTGAGGCAACCATCGGTGGTCAATGGCAGGTCTCTGCAGATTCCAGTGAGGTGTGTCGTGTCACTGCTAACGCGGCACGCATGTATTTCATGCGCAAGGGGAGTTGTGGCGTGGCGGTGCAGCCTCAATACACCAATGTTCCCTTTGCGCGTACCTTCTCGGTTGGGGAAACTACTGCTCCTGCAAATAGCGGACGCGGTATGCGCATTGTGTATTCGCGTAGTTCGCGCCGATTATTCGCAATTGAAGCGAGCAATAAAGTGAAACGCAGCATGGCTGTAGTGGCACCCGAGGTGGCCCCCACACCTGGAAGTTTTTCTCTGGCAATTCTGAACAACGGACTTTTGTTAGAAGCACAAAGCAAAACCGGCAAGGTTGCCACCTCAGTTTCAAGTATTCCGACCCAGTGCGACGCCTCTGGAGCGTGTGTCGCTGCATACGGCCCCGATACCTATGGCACAAGCCAAATGCAAGCAATTAGTATTTACATACCAACCGAAGACCTGCGCTGGGTTGTGCGTTGGGGCCAGTCGGTGAAAACCTTTGTCATTGTTCGTTAAATCAATAAACGGTCCTTCACATATTCCAGCAACGAGCGTATGGTGGTCCTCAAGGGAAGCTTTGCAATTGGAATACCCGAGAGGAGACCCGATGAGTAAGCGTCATCACAGTCAAGAAACTGTGCCGCCCCCACGCGTTGAGTTGCGTGCCCACGCTCATAATGAGCGGCATCGAATACATGCGGCGCTCGACGCAGTGGCAGAGCTGGTGAGCCAAGGAATTCCGGCAGAAGACATTCATGAACCCGGCAAGTCGTGGCGTGTGGAAGCCCACCACGATAAGGAACGTGCTATTCGGAGAAGCAGTGGTGAAGTGAAGCACTGGAAAACAAAAGACTGGAAAAGGCGTTCGGTGGTGCGTAAACAACGCGCTATTGCGCTGCGAGCCATTGCCGACTAAGCGCCTCGCGACGCTGGTCCCATTCTTCCAGGGTGAGTGCAAACCGATGATGGTCTTCCCATAACCCGTTGATCTCTAAATAGCGTTCTGCGGTTCCTTCGTTACGTAGTTCTAGTTTTTCAGCGATACGCAAACTGTTTGTGTTGTGCGGAATGATACAAATTTCAATGCGATGCAAATGCAGTTCGTCAAACGCAAATTTCAAGAGAACAACAACAGACTCTGCAACGTAACTTTTCCCTGCTCGTGCTTGGTCGATCCAGTAGCCAATTGTTCCG
>JABMMV010000044.1 GCA_013205145.1 bacterium | reverse complement strand
TATTTTTTCACCGCGAAGTTGAAGTGCCTCTGTTGGTGTAGTTGCCATTTGCCAAAAAGGAATGTCGGTTGTCACTGTTTTGTTGATGTAACTCAACAACACTTCTTGTAGCGCTGCTACAACGTGGCTACCGGGTCGTAGTGCACGCATTAAAGGGTGTGCACGACATGCCGCAACGAGTTCACGTGAACCCGCAATAATTCCGCATTGTGGGCCACCAAGTAACTTGTCGCCGCTAAAGGTGACCAGTGCCGCACCGGCTTGAAGACACTGTGCAGCTGCGGGCTCTTGCGATAGCCATTGCGGAGGCGGCCCCGACAGCCATTGGCATCGAGCATCGATGAGCCCTGAACCAATATCGGCAATAACGGGAACACCGAGTTGTGCGAGTTCTTCAAGGGGAGCTTGCTCGGTAAAACCTTGAATATGAAAATTTGATGGGTGGATGCGCATGATGCAGGCAACATCGTTGCCGCGCTTGTCTATTGCTTTGCGGTAGTCGCTTGTTCGGGTGCGATTTGTGGTGCCTACATCAACGAGCCGTGCCCCCGACTGTTCAAGCACATCGGGGATGCGAAAGCCTCCACCAATTTCGACGCTCTCACCGCGGGCAATGGTGACGTCGCGACCAACAGCCGTTGCGGCGAGCACCAGAAGAACTGCCGCCGCATTGTTGTTCACCACTACTGCATCTTCTGCGCCCGTGAGTTCTGAGATGAGAACTGCGAGTGAACTGTGACGAGAACCACGAGCTCCAGTAGCAACATCAAACTCAAGCGATGAAGCACGTATGGTCTGTGGGCGTTCTGGCAAATGAGGGGCACGACCCAAATTGGTATGTAAAAGAACTCCCGTTGCGTTGATGACGGGCTGCACCATGGTGAGTTGCAGGCTCTGTGCGAGCGCAATTGCACTAGCAGCGAAGTCGGGGCCGCCAGACCCGATGGCCATTCGCGCACAGCGCACGCGAAGGGGTGCGGGAAGTTCTACATGCTCGGCAATGGTGCGTGCAAGGGCGTCGACCGAGGGCGGTCGCTGCGCAAATGAGGAGTCGGAGTCGGCTGGGCTCACGGCGTCAACCTATCGCTCGCTAGCCTGCAAGGTAGTGGTCGTACTCTTTTTACTCTTTGTGGCACTTCCCATTGCCGAAATATATGCCCTCATCAAGATGGGGAGTTGGCTGGGTCTCTTTCCTACCTTGGCTGTTTTGGTGCTCATTTCCGCGGTCGGGGCCGCGTTAGTGAAGCGCGAGGGACTGCGTGTCTTTCGTCGTTTTCAAGAGCAAATTGCCGCGGGCAATATGCCCACAAACGAAATGGTCGATGGAGTGTGTTTGCTCATTGCTGGCGTGCTGCTTGTTGTGCCGGGGTTTGTCACTGACGCACTCGGATTGTTTTTGCTCTTGCCGCCATTTCGATTGCTGCTCCGCCGTCGCTTGAAAAAGAGCAGCGGCAAGAAAGTAAATATTGTTGCAACGTATAACGGGCACATTGTTGAAACCAATGGTGTTATTAATGTGACTGAAAACAACAACCCACCAAAAGAGATTGAGCCATGAAAATTCACGAAGATGTTCCCGTTCGTATGGCTGCAACAGTGATGTTGGTACGTGACGACGAAGTCAGCAAAGACATTGAAGTCTTTGTGATGCAGCGCACATTAAAAGCCGCATTTGCCGGTGGCCTTTATGTATTTCCGGGCGGAAAGTTAGACGACATTGATGGCGGCAGTCATATTGAGCACTTGTGTGATGGGCTCACCGATGAAGAGGCAAGTGGGTTGCTACAAATTTCTTCCGGCGGTCTTGCATTTTGGGTAGCGGCAATTCGTGAATGTTTTGAAGAAGCTGGTGTATTGCTGGCCCGTGACACTAAGACGGGTGAATATATTCGCTTTGATGATGCAGACGTTGCCGCGCGTTTTGAGGCTTACCGACATGAAGTGCACGACGGCAAGTTGGGTATGCACGAGCTATGTGAAAAAGAATCACTTCGCTTAGCAACCGACGCCATTGAGTATGTAAGTCATTGGATTACCCCAGTTGGTGAACCACGGCGCTTCGACACACGATTCTTCTTGGCCCGTGCACCCCAAGCCCAAGACCCACTTCATGATGATGGTGAGACCATTGCAAGTTTGTGGGTGTCGCCAAATGAAGCCTTAGCAATGTTTGAACGTGGCGAGTTGGCAATGATGCCACCAACAGTACGCAATTTAGAATTTTTGCAACCGCACCGCACCGCAGACGATGCATTGGTAGCTGCTACAAAAGTCGGTATTCCGCCTGCAATTTTGCCCCGTATTCGTGTAGATAGCGAAGGAAAGGTTCTGGGTGTAGTGCTTCCCGGTGAACCTGGCTATGACGAATTAGCTTGATGTAGCAGTGCGCGAGCGCACTGCTACAGGAACAGCAACTTCTTCTATTCGTGCACTGCACCCCGACATTTCTGACTGGGCAATAGTTTGGGCAATGAGCTTGCGAGCAATGTTGTGGAATTCAATTGCTGCTTTTCCGGTGTTGTGCAATGCAACTGGCTCTCCGGTGTCGCCACCCAATGACACTGTTGCCTCAATAGGAATTTGACCTAATAACTCGGCGCCAATTTCGTTAGCCAAAGTTGTGCCGCCACCTGTTCCGAACAGTGCATATGAGTTTCCATGGTCGCATTCAAATGAGGTCATATTTTCAATGACACCAGCGACCCGCAAGAAACTTCGTTGCGCCATATCGGCTGCACGAATAGCAACTTTTTGCGCAGAGACAGCAGGAGTGGTGACGATGATGAGGTCGGTACGCGGCAACATGCGGGCAAGACCCATTTGAACGTCACCAGTTCCTGGTGGCATATCGATGAGTAGGTAGTCGAGGTGACCCCAGTGCACATCGTGTAAAAATTGTTCAACAGCTTTTGTAAGCATGAGCCCGCGCCACATGAGTGCGGTGCCTTCGTCTTCAACAAGCATTCCTGTTGATACAACTTTCAGCACGCCACTTCCGAGCACACGTTCATTGGGAATGATCATTGGCTTTTCATGGCCATCAACTTTTTCTGCTTGAAGTCGATCGGGCATGCCGAGCATGCGAGGAATAGAGAACCCCCAAATATCGGCATCGAGAACACCAACAGTGTTCCCTTGTGCCGCTAATGCTGCAGCAAGGTTGACCGTGACTGAACTTTTTCCAACGCCACCTTTGCCACTAGCGATAGCAAGCACGCGAGCATTGATGGGTACTTGAGTTGCGGGTGCCTGTTCTTTTGCGTTCCACCGCGCACGGGTCATAACAGCGGTGCGCTCTTCGGGAGTCATTTCCCCCCAGTCGATAGAGACCTTGGTGATGAGCGGATGTGTCTTCACCCGCGACTCAATGTCTTTCTTAATTTGTGCACGCAAGGGGCAGCCCTTAATGGTGAGCTTGACACCGATGCGAATGAGGCCCTCGGGCGAAACCGAAATATCGCCCACCATGCCAAGGTCAACGATGTTGTCGCCGAGCTCGGGGTCAATAACCGCACGCAGAAGGTGGCGAATGGTCTCGGGGCTCGGCAATGTGCCCTCGAAGCCCGGGGCGGTTCCCTGAGAAAGGTTCTTGTCTGCACTCGCCATGAGACCAATGTACCGCTATAGTTTGCTCATGATCACTCTTACCGATACAGCAGCAGTCAAGGTCAAGCAATTGCTTGAGGCTGAAGGGGCAACCGAACTCGCTTTACGCGTTGCCGTTCGCCCTGGCGGTTGCTCAGGTTTCTCGTACGAGATGTATTTTGATGGCGATGTTGCCTCTGATGACCAAACACTCACCTTTGGTGATGTGCGCGTCGTGGTCGATCAAGCGTCGGCACAACTTCTTGAAGGCGCAAGCCTCGACTACAAAGATGGCTTGCAAGATGCAGGTTTCGCTATCAACAATCCGAATGCCAGCCGCACCTGCGGTTGTGGAAACAGCTTTAGCTAATTCCGTTTCGGCTCAGTGCTTCGAGCACTTCGCTGCTGTCAAAAATTGCGTCTAGTCGTTCAACAAGTGTTCCCTTGGCGTCTGTAATAAAAAGCGCGGGTTCAAATGTCATTTTGTGTGCCGTTACTGCTGGTGCAGAAACTGTTGCAGTGTTGTCGGTATACACCTCGGCATGAATAAAAATTGCCTGGTCGCCGAAGCTCTTGTGGGCAGCGAGCAGGGCGTCGAGCGCCGGCGTGCAAGTACCTGTTTGACAATACGCAGGTGTTCCTAAGAGATACACCACGGGTTTGCCCATTGTGAGGGCGTCGCGCAAATTGACATCGTGAAGTGGGCATGGCTCCGGCTTGCGCGTACAAACGGGGTTCACACCACGTGCATTTTGTGTTGTCGGAGTATCAATAGCGGGCAAAGGCAACCCAACAGTTGGCATAGAAACTTCGCTTGCTGGCGTTACTTGAAATGCGGCACCGGCAGCATCGGCGCCAAGAAGCGAGATGATGTAGGTACCGGGCTCGTTCAGATCTACAACGAGAGGCCAATACGGTTGTGGAACATCGGTGATATGAGCTCGCACAATGAAGTCGTCTTCAAAAAGCGCGTTGCCATCGAGATCAGACACCACAAAGCGCAGGGACTCGGGGATTTTTACTCCGCTTTGAGTGGAGATGACTCCCTCTGCATTGCCCAATGAAATAGGCAAGCGAATGCGACCTGGGGTGAGTACCTCTTTGGGAAAACGTTGCACCAAGCTGACTGTGTTTAAGTCGAGACCCTTGGCACCGCTGCCACCGCAAGCAGCAAGTAGGGAAGGAGCAAGAGCAACTGAAAGCCCAGCGCCTGCACCGCGAATGAGAAACTGCCGACGAGAATATTGCATGATGCCAAATTATAGATGAGTAAGCGTGAGGAAGTTAGAGTGTGCCTATGGCAGCAAAAAAGAAAGCACCAGCAAAAAAAGCCCCAGCAAAAAAAGCACCCGCACCTATTGGGCCATACACCCCAGTTGTGCGTGCCGGTGACTGGATCATTGTGTCTGGCCAGCTCGGTCTCAAAGACGGTGTATTGCAAAAAGGTGTAGCGGCTCAAACCACTCAAGCTGTCAAGAACCTGAAAGAGCGCCTCGCCGAAATGGGAGCGAACATTAACGATGTGAAGAAAACCCTCTGTTTCCTCACCGACATGGAAACCTTCAGCATCTTTAACGAGGCTTATGTTGCAGGTTTTGGCAATAGCCGCCCCGCACGCAGCACTATTGGTGTTGCGTCACTTCCTGCAAATGGCCAAGTGGAGATAGAAGCTTGGGCCTACAAGCCACTACGCTAATTACATGCCAGGCGCCATCATTCTCGTTATCGCTCTGATAACTTTCCCCATCATCGTTGGGCTTTCTACTGCTGTCATTGCAGCAGTCCTAGGTCACCTTTTGTATAAAGACGGTGAAGCGCGCAACGCCGACAGCGAACTTCTCGATCTCAACATATAAATACCATGCGCGCCGACCTGCTGGTGCGCAATGCGCTGTTAGTAGCAACGGTCGATTCCACTCGACGTGAATTATCAGGTGGTTGGGTAGCAATCACCAATGGGCTCATCTCGGGTGTGGGTTCTTCGCTCGACACTTCGCCAGAGGCGAGAGATGTCATTGATGCAAGCAACTGTTTGGTAACGCCGGGGCTGATCAATTCACATCATCACCTGTATCAAAACCTCACGCGCGCATACCCCCCAATGACCAACGCACCACTTTTTGGCTGGCTGCAAACGTTGTACCCATTGTGGCGCGCTATTGATGAAGAATCAGTTCACGTGAGCGCATGGGTAGGTCTTGCAGAACTGGCACTGTCTGGTTGTACGACCTCGACCGATCATTTGTATTTGCACCCACGTGGTGCAGGCGATTTACTCACCGCAGAAATTGACGCCGCAAAAGATATAGGAATGCGTTTTCACCCTACGCGTGGCTCAATGTCTTTGAGTGTGAAAGATGGTGGGCTACCACCCGACGATGTGGTGCAAGATGACGACGATATTTTGCGCCTGTCTGGCGAAGCAGTAGCCAAACACCACGATCGGTCACATGGGGCAATGGTGCGTATTGCACTCGCGCCATGTTCACCTTTTAGTGTGACTGAGCAACTCATGGTGCGTTCAGCTGAACTTGCCGAACAACTTGATGTGCGGTTGCATACGCACTTTGCGGAAAATAGCGAAGACGATGCATTCTCCATTGCAACATTCGGCTGTCGACCCATGGAGTATTTAGAGCGAACAGGTTGGTGCACGAGTAGAACCTGGTTGGCGCACGCTGTGATGCCCAATGATGATGAAGTGAAACGTTTAGGCGCAGCCGGAGTGGGTGCAGCACATTGCCCAAGCAGCAATCTCATTTTGGCATCGGGTCTTTCACCGGTGGTCAACATGCGTGCTGCAGGTGTACATGTGGGTCTTGGGGTAGATGGCTCCTCGTCGGCCGACAGCGCATCGTTGTGGTTAGAAGCACGACAAGCAATGTTGTTAGCAAAACTGAAAAGTGGCGCACATGCCGGAACAGCACGCATGGCATTAGAGATGGCCACCATTGGTGGAGCTGGTTGCTTGGGGCGCATTGGTGAAATAGGTGAAATCAGTGTTGGGGCAGTGGGCGACCTAGCCATTTGGCAACTCACTGGCCCGGCCTTTGCTGGTGCGCTTGCCGACCCCATTGAGGCATGGCTTCGTTGTGGGCCACTCAGCGCACGCGACACCATTGTGCAGGGCAAAGCCGTAGTACGCAATAAAGAATTAGTGAGTGCAAAAGTAGATGAGATGTTGCGCACGCACGCCATTCATTCGCGACGCATTCAGAAACTCGCTTAGTGTTTCACGCTTTTTTCCTCAGCCTCGGCGTCATTTTTGTTGCTGAGCTCGGTGATAAGAGCCAGTTAATGGCATTGGCTTTTGCCACTCGTTATGAAACTCTGCCTGTTCTCATCGGCATCACGCTTGCAACTGCTCTTGTTCACCTTGCCTCTGTTGGCATTGGTACCATGTTGGGGGCAGCGTTACCTACGCGCCCTATTAACGCGGTTGCTGCTCTTGCATTCGTGGGTTTTGGACTATGGACTCTGCATGGCGATGAACTCACCGACGATGACACGGCACGGGCAAACAAAACGGCAAAGCATGTGGTGATAGCGGTAGCAACTGTGTTTTTTCTCGCCGAACTTGGCGACAAAACAATGCTTGCCACCATTACGTTGGCAACTCGCGAAGGAGTTGTGGGCACATGGTTGGGTTCCACTGTAGGAATGGTGATTGCCGATGCGCTGGCAATTGTGGTTGGCCGCGCAATGGGGGCGCGACTTCCAGAGCGTGCCATCAAAATTGGCGCAGCAACAACGTTCTTCTTTTTTGCATTGTTGCTTGGCTATGAAGCAATTGCGGGCTAGTAAAACGTATTAGCCATTCCAGCGCGACTGCCCAAAGCGGTAGCCCACACTGCGTACTGTTTGAATGAGGTTGGCGTGCTCTTCGCCAAGCTTTGCGCGGAGTCGACGAATGTGCACATCGACCGTGCGCGCACCGCCGTAATACTCATAGCCCCATACTCGCGACAATAAAATTTCACGGGTGAAAACTTTGCCCGGGTTCTGGGCAAGGAACTTCAACAGTTCATATTCCATGTAGGTGAGGTCGAGGGGCTGACCTTCAAAAGTTGCCTGGTAGGTCTCGAGGTTCAAACTCAGACCCGCGTAGTCAATCATCTCTGCGCGTACCACAGTGCTCTCGGAATGAGTGAGATGACGCAAGCGCGCTTCTAATTCCCGGGGATGGAATGGAGTAATGCAGAAATCGTCGAAGTTTTCATCACGCAACTCCAGTTGCCCAAGTTCAGCACCGGAAATGAGCACCAAGATGGGGCAAGCGAGTGCATCACGTTTGCGTAACGCACGACAAAAGGCCCATGCCGCTTCGGCATTATCTTCACAGTTGACCACAGCACCAGCCCAACCCGTGGTGGGCTCGTGCTCTAAAGCTTGTTCAGGCGACGACACAGCCTTCCAGCGGTACCCCGACATGTCGAGGGTGCGGGCAAGGTCGGGGTTTGCCGGCTCGGGATATACAACGATGAATTCCATTGTGGGAAAAAGACCTACAACGACCGAAGATAACGGTTGAGTTCAAATGGAGTGACCTGTGTTTTGTAGCCACGCCATTCTGCACGTTTATTGCGCAAGAACCATTCAAAAATATGTTCTCCAAGTGCGCTCGCAACAAGTTCGGAACGTTCCATGATGTTGAGTGCGTCAGAAAGTGATTGAGGTAATTGTTCGATGCTCAATTTATTGAGGTCTGCATCGTTCATTTCAAATAGGTTTGCGTCGGCTTCGACAGGAAGGGTGTAACCCTGTTCGATGCCACGCAGACCGGCTGCAAGGATGACCGAAAATGCGAGGTATGGGTTAGTAGCAGGGTCGGGCGAACGGTATTCAATACGTGTTGCCATGGCATTACCTTTTTTAGGTACCGGCACACGAATGAGGCCACTGCGGTTGTTGCGTGCCCACGAAATATGTACAGGTGCTTCAAAACCAGGAACGAGTCGTTTGTAACTGTTGACAGTTTGGTTAGTGACCGCGGTAATTTCTGCTGCATGGCGTAAGAGCCCTGCCATAAATGACTTTGCAGTAGGTGACAAGTTGTAGGCGTCTTTTTCATCGTAGAACGCGTTGTCTTCACCTTTAAAGAGAGACAAGTGCAGGTGCATGCCCGAACCCTGCACTCCTTCAAGAGGTTTTGGCATAAAGGTTGCATGCACGTTGTGCATTGCGGCAACTTCACGCACTGCAAGACGGAAGGTCATGATGCTGTCGGCCATGGTCAGAGCATCGGTATGACGTAAATCAATTTCGTGTTGGCTCGGTGCGTCTTCATGGAAACTGGATTCAACGGGGATGCCCATTGTTTCCAAAGTACGAATAGTTTCTTTGCGCAATGAAGTTGCGATGTCGGAAGTGGTGAGGTCGAAGAAACCACCTTCATCGAGCGGTTGAGGAAGTTCACCTTTTTGCGGAGGAGCAAAATAAAAGTATTCAATGTCGGGCGCAATGTAAAACGCGTAACCAAGTTTGACGGCGGCATCGAGGTTGCGCTTCAGCACTTGGCGCGGGTCGGCATCGAAAGGTGTTCCGTCGAGATTATGAATGTTGCAAAACACGCGTGCTTCAGTTCCCTTGGGGTCGGCCCACGGCAGTACCTCAAAAGTGTTGGGGTCGGGAATTGCAAGCACGTCGGCTTCTTGCACACGGCTGAAACCTTCAATAGATGAACCATCGAAGGTCATTCCGTCTTCGAGTGCATTTTCTAATTCGGCAGGGCTAATGGCAAACGACTTCAAGTTGCCCAATATGTCGGTGAACCACAGACGAACGAGGCGTACACCGCGTTCTTCCACCGTGCGTAAAACATATTCACGTTGTTGTTCGAGCATCTCTGACATCTCCTCAGTGTGCCTGTTTTTGCCGTCAATGCGAACCGGGGGGCACATTGGCCCCCCGGTTGCTACTTTTTATGTACGAGAAACGCTTATGCAGCGCCACATACGGTCTCAAGAATGAGACGGGTAACGGTGTACGGGTCGACGTTGGCGTTCGGGCGGCGGTCTTCTGCGTACCCCTTGCCGTCGCGGCCAACTTGCCATGGAATACGTACAGAAGCACCGCGGTCAGACACGCCGTAGGTGAACTTGTTGTACGGAGCAGTTTCGTGCTTTCCGGTGAGACGGCTTGCAATGTCGTCGCCGTAGTGGTTGACGTGTTCCATGACGCGCTTGCTGAGGGCTTCACAAGCAGCAGTGATGGCCTTCAAGTTGGTGTCGTTACGCATTGCCTTGGTGGAGAAGTTGGTGTGTGCACCAGCTCCGTTCCAGTCGCCCTTCATTGGCTTTGCGGCAAATGAGATGACTACATCGTAATCTTCAGCGATGCGCTGCAAGAGCCAGCGTGCCACGTACATGTGGTCGCTGACGGTGAGTGCTTCTGCGGGTCCAATTTGGAATTCCCACTGACCGGGCATTACTTCAGCGTTGGTACCAGAGATCATGAGGCCAGCATCAATACAAGCCTGTGTGTGCTCTTCAATGATTTCACGACCAACAACGCGGCCGGCGCCGACGCCACAGTAGTAAGGACCTTGTGGAGCAGGGAAACCGCCAACAGGGAAACCAAATGGTGAGCCATCAATGCGCAACATGGTGTATTCCTGCTCGATGCCGTAGATCATTTCGTGATCGGCATACTTCTTTGCTTGTTCAGCTAGAGCAGCACGAGTGTTTGTTGGGTGAGGGCTGTCGTCTTTTGCTTGAAGAACGTCACACATCACAAGGATGTTCTTGCCACCACGGATGGGGTCTGGGCAGGAAAAGACAGGGCGCAACACGCAGTCTGATGATTCGCCACCAGCTTGTTCTGTTGATGAGCCATCGAATCCCCAAACGGAGATCTTCTCGTCGTCAGCCATGACTTTGGTTTTTGAGCGCAATGTAGGCGTGGGTTTCACACCGTCGATCCAGATGTATTCGGCCTGAAATGGCACGGCAGTTCCTTCCATATGGGTGGTACTGAGCCAAAGCCCAGAAGTGATGCCCCTATGTTGCCAAGAAGCAGTTTCACTTCCATTTCTCAATTGTTAACTCTGTGTGAAGCATGCCTTTTTATGTAAGGGATACCTAATACGAAGTGCGTGGGTGAGAGTGAGTTCGGTAGCCTGAGAATGTGTTGGAAAACCACAAATTATGCCCATCAAGCCAGGTTCGGCGATGAGAGTTGGCCTTGCGCAGGTCAACCCCGCTGTGGGCGACCTGGTGGGCAATGTTGCATTGATCTTGCGCGGGTATGCAGCGGCCGTTGCTGCTGGCTGCGACATTGTGGCGTTTCCCGAGCTGTGTATCACGGGCTACCCCCCAGAAGATCTGGTGCTGAAGCCCGGATTTCTTGCCGACAATATGCGTGCACTCAACACTGTTGTGGAAGCAACCGGCAATTGCATGGCTGTTGTTGGTTTTGTCGATTCAGTTGCTGTTCAAGTTGAGGGCGGCGAAGAGCGCATTCTTTTCAATGCTGCTGCCGTTGTACAAAACGGAAAAATTCTTGGCATTTACCGCAAGCAACTTTTACCCAACTACAGCGTGTTTGATGAAGAAAGGTATTTCACTCCTGGTCCCAGCATTCAAGATATTTTCACATGCAACGGTATTCCATTTGCTGTTTCTATTTGTGAAGACCTGTGGGTAGGCGATCCAACGCAGCAGCAAGCGCAACAAGGTGCAAAGTTGTGCATCAGTATTAATGGCTCGCCATTTCATCGCAACAAACCAACTCAACGAGATGAACTGGTATCAAGTCGTGCGCGAAGTAATGGTGTTGTCGTTGCATATGTAAATCAAATTGGCGGACAAGACGAGTTGGTTTTTGATGGCGGTTCGCTAGTTGCCGATGCGCATGGGGTCATTCAGGCTCGTGCTACTTCTTTCTCGGAAGATCTCTTAGTGTGTGACGTGACTGCACAAGGTGATGTTGTGTGTGTTTCTGCGCAAGGCGAAGCAGATACGGCAAGTTCTGAATTAGAGCGTGTCCATGCAGCATTAGTACTTGGAACACGCGACTACGTAAAAAAGAATGGTTTCACCGATGTTGTTATTGGGCTCTCAGGTGGCATCGATTCAGCTCTTGTAGCTGCAATTGCTGTAGAGGCGCTAGGCGCTGAACATGTACATGGTGTGTCTATGCCATCGCGGTATTCCAGTGATGGCTCGAAAGACGATGCTTTTTCACTTGCACAGAACTTAAAAATTCCTTATCAGTCAGTTCCTATTGAGCCAGCTTTTGCGGCATATTTGTCGATGCTTGAAGAAAGCTTTGCGGGCAAAGCTGAAGATCTCACTGAAGAAAACCTGCAAAGTCGTGTGCGTGGAATGATTCTCATGGCGTTGTCGAACAAGCATGGGTGGATGGTGTTGACCACTGGAAACAAAAGTGAACTTGCTGTGGGCTATTTCACCTTATATGGCGACTCGGTCGGTGGCTTCGCAATTATCAAAGACGTTCTCAAAACCACCGTATATGAACTGTGTGAATGGATCAATGAACGTGCAGGAAAACCGCTGATTCCTCGTGCCATCATCGACAAAGCACCGTCAGCAGAGTTACGACCAGACCAGCGAGATGATCAGTCACTTCCACCGTACGACGTACTCGATGCAATTTTGGAAATGTACGTTGAGTTCGATCTCACGGCAAGCGACATCATTGCGCGAGGCTACGACGAAGTGCTGGTCCGTCGTATTGCGCGACTAGTAGACATGAATGAGTACAAGAGGCGGCAGTGCCCGCCAGGAGTGCGAGTGAGCACAAAGGCTTTTGGTAAAGATCGACGTTTGCCCATTACCAACCGCTACGCCGGTTAGACCCAGTTACTAATACTTTTCTGCAATTTTTGCGTGCATAGAAATAAGAAGAACTGTTCCTAATGCAAGAAGCCCGGCGCCAATAGCAGCAGGGGGTATGCCGTGCTGGTCGTATAAACGTGTTGCGGCAATTGATACTGCGGCGCGACCCAATGTTCCTGCACCAATGAGTAACCCCATGCCGCGACCACGTTTACCAGGTACAAGTTGAGCGCCAAGTGGAAGCAAGCTGACAACCGCAAATTCAAAACCCATGAGAACCACTAACAGACCGATGAGACCAGTGACAATGTTCTGACTTGCGAGTGCAATGAGAAGCGCTGCCGGCACCATGAGCAAGGCACCTATGGCAACACTTTTTTCCTTGCCGAGTGCATCGGTGTACTTCGCACTCGATGTTGATGCCAAAAATTCAACGGCACCGAGAGAAAAACCAACTACTGCAATATTTGCGGCAGAATATCCAAAGGTGTCTTCTAACCATGGGCCAAAAGTGACGAAAATACATTGGCTTGCACCCATAAGAGTGAAGCACGAAGCAATGGCATACCAACTTCCACGACGCATGACGCCATGTTCAAGATGTATTTCGAGGTCGTCATTGTGTTCGTGAATGGCATCATCGGCGGCGGGGAGTCGATTGCTCACAATGAGACACAAAATCAGTACGGCAGTTGCACCTGCCACATAAGCAACACGCCAGTTGGTGACTGCTGTAATGAGCCCCATAGTTGTGACGCCCAATAAAAGGCCAAGTGCCCATGATGTTTCGGTGTACCCGACAACCTTGCTCCGTCGATTCCATGGCACGTGATCGGCAACCCACGCACCAAGGGCAACGTCAAAGGCCACCTTGGAAGCAGCAAGAACAATAATGCCCAAGGTAAAAACGGCGAGGTGCGGTGCACTCGCAGTGATGAGGGTTCCGAGCGCAACGCCAAAAAGACCGAGCCGCAATGCACGACGACGGGACATTGCATCAACACGATGACCAATGAGTGGCGATGCCAAACCAGTGAGCTCGGCAATGGTTAATGCAATGCCCATTTGTGCAATGGAAACGTTGAAACCGCGGGCAATGATTGCTAAAAATGGTGGAGCGAAGCGATAACAGGCATTGGTACTTGTTCGTGCAATGGTGAGCATCGTGACGTGTTGACGCACTGATGGCGAATACGAATCGTCGAACCGCATGCGATTTAGAGCGTGTCGCTAGTAGTGGTGTTACGTAAAATATTGACAGAGTCCGACACCTCAAAGCGTCCATCGTGATGCACGGTGAACCAACAACCTTCGAGGTTGCGATGATTGCGTTGGTCGGGGTAGCCAAGTGTGCGGCGCATGACACGAATGATGCCACTGTGGGTGACTACGAGCCCCATTGCTCCGGGGTGGTCTCGTGAAATATCACGGAGCGCGCTGCTGACGCGTGCAAAAACTTCATGGTCTGGTTCATAACCAGGGGGACGCATGTCGTGTTCGACATAGCCAGGAAATTTCTTGTCTATTTCCCGCCGGGTGAGACCCTGCCAGGGACCAACATTGATTTCTCGTAAGCCAGGGTGTGGGGGCAGAACGCTGAGGCCCATTTCTTCGGCAATGAGGTTGGCGGTTTCGCTTGCTCGTTGGAGATCGCTCGAGATGATGAGATCAAAGACACCGAGGCGGCGAGATGCATTGCGTGCTTGTTTGCGACCTTCAGCAGAGAGTGGCGAATCGGCATGCCCCTGCATTTTACCGAGAGCATTCCATTCGGATTGCCCGTGACGAACGAGCAAAAGGCGAGTGGAAGCTGTTTCAGGCACGACTTGCAGGTTATTGGCTGAAAGGGCAACAGATTTCATTCTGTACGCTCTCATAATGGCAACTTTGCGACTTTTTGCATCGGCCCGAGAGGCTGCAGGGTGCGGGAGCGACACTTTTCCCGAAAAATCGGTAGGTGCCCTCCTCGATGCGGCCGTTGGGCGCTACGGAACTGGCTTTGGCGAGGTGCTTGCCACGTGTCGAGTGTGGCGCAATGGTGAAGAAGCAGACCGAGAATCGGCGCTGCGTGACAGCGACGAAGTGGCTGTCCTTCCCCCGGTTTCCGGTGGGCTCTAGAGTACGCATATCGCAACTTTTCGAGATCTAGGTTTTTGACGCCATGAATCCTGCATCGCTCACACTTCCAGAACTGCGCTCGTTGCGTACTGACCTTCAAAATGAAGAAGACGCAGTGTCATTTGTGCGACGCCTTGCACAAGGTCGACTCGATGTGGTGCGTGAAGAGAAACAAAAACGTGGAGCAGGAAAATCTCTCGACGCCCAGCCAGAACAATTGGCAGCAGTATTTGGTCAGCAACAAGGTGGAGGCTCTGCGCGTCCACCACGAGATACTGAAGTTCCTGCACATCACCCGCGCTTAGCGGAACTCACTGCACTGTGCGATATCTTCCATTTTGCCGACTTTGCAGAACTCTCACTGGGAGAACTCGATGCTCTCGTTGTCGCATTGGAAGCTTTTGAAATGGTGCAGTCAACGGATCGCAAATCACTCTTTGGACAAATTGATGCATTGAGCGCAGAACTTGTGGCTCGCTACAAAAATGGCGGGGCCAACATCAATTCTTTGTTGGAATAATGGACCAACGTCTCTTTGAACTTGGCGAATTCATTCGGGTTCGCCGCGAAGCTGCTCAGCAGTCCATCAGAGACCTCTCGCGTATCGCCGGTATTTCCAACCCGTACTTATCGCAAATTGAGCGAGGCTTGCGCAAGCCGTCAGCCGATATTTTGCAGCAAATAGCCAAGGCACTACAGATTTCAGCAGAAACTTTGTATGTTCAGGCCGGCATATTAGACAGCGACGCAGAGCGCTTTTCTGAGCACAACCCGGTGGTCAAGACCGACTCGGTAGAGGCAGCAATTCAGGGTGATGCGCAACTTTCAGGGGTCCAAAAAGAGACCCTTTTAAGCGTCTATCGGTCATATGTAAATCCGACGATAGGTTGACCTTCCCATGAAGCGCGTTGCAGTGATCTCGATGCACACCTCACCCTTGGCTCAGCCAGGGGTTGGCGATGGCGGTGGCATGAATGTTTACGTGCGCGAACTGGTGTCGGCCCTTGCTCATGCTGGTCTAGATTGCACCACTTACACACGCGCATGGCAAGCAGGTCTCCCTGAAGTTGTCAATGTTGAACCCAATCATCGAGTGGTACACATTCCTGCCGGAAATTTTGAAGTCCCCAAAAATGAGCTGCTCTCAGTTGTCGATGAGTTCACGGAAAATGTGCGTGCGCACATTGTGGCCTCCGGGGGTGTTGATGTGCTGCATGCCAATTACTGGTTGTCGGGTTTATCGGCGCATCAACTCAAACATGAATTAGATCTGCCTTTAGTTACCACTTTTCATACTCTCGCGCGCGTGAAAGCTCAGGGCGGCGATTTTGAATCTGATATTCGCGAGAAAAGTGAATCAGACATCATTGGTTGTGCAGATGCAATTTGTGTTTCTTGCACCGAAGAAGAACGTCAATTCATCGATTTGTATGGCAACCCGCCCGGAACATTAGAAATTGTTGCGCCGGGTGTAGAGCATGCATTTTTCGCACCTGGTGAAAAACGTGGTGCGCGACATGCTTTGGGTATTGCGTTCGATGTTCCTGTTTTGCTCTTTGTCGGACGCATTCAACCGCTCAAAGGTCTTGATGTTGCTGTTCAGGCACTGGCACAACTGCAAGCAAAAAATGCGCAACTTATTGTGGTGGGTGGAGCCAGTGGTAGCGAAGGAAATGAAGAGATAGAAAAGGTCATGCAACTCGCTCGTAGTCTTGGTGTACACAACAACATTCGTTTTGTTGAACCACAAGCACATCACATGTTGTCTACGTATTATCGGGCTGCCGACGTAGTAGTTGTGCCGAGTCGTAGCGAGAGTTTCGGATTGGTTGCACTTGAAGCCGCAGCATGTGGCATTCCGGTTGTGGCAAGTGCGGTGGGCGGACTTCTCACCATCATTGATGACGGAGAAACTGGTTACCTGGTTCCTCGTCGTGATCCCGCATTGTTTGCTGGTCATATTGATGAGCTGTTGGCGCATCCCACCATGGCTCGTGCGATGGGAGCAAAGGCAGCTGAAAAAGCGCGGCACTACACCTGGAGCTTCGCCGCTGCACGCTTACGGCGCGTATACACAGACGTTTCTACACGTGATCGTGTGGAGTGTCGGTAACACGCCATGAGCGAGCTGTTCTCTGAGCCCGATATCGGAGTGATTGCCCGCCACATCGATGAGTGGCTAGCCGCGTATCGGCAAAGTCATGATGCTGTTGTCGATGCGGGGCGTGACCCCGAAGCACCTCGGCGATGGTTTATCAGAATGCATGGTGAGGAAAAAGAGTTCACCACAATTTGGCTCACCCTAGGTCAGCGAACACTGCGTTACGAGACCTACGTGATGCCAGCACCAGAGGAAAATGCCGAGCAGTTATACGAACAAGCATTGCGGCGAAATGCAAAACTCACGGGAGCACATTTCTCTATTGGCGTAGAGGATGCTCTTTTCCTGCGCGGAGAACTGACGCTCACGGTTTTGAGCGAAAATGAAATTGACCGAGTGATCGGTACTTTGCTTGCTGCAGTCGAAACTCATTTCCCTGTTCTCATTCGAATTGGTTTTGCCTCGCACTTTGCAGAGTAACGTCAGTGATGTGGAACAAGCATCACTCACCATCATTGGCGGCGGAAATATGGGAGCAGCTTTGGCTCACGGGCTATTGCGTGCGGGTCTTGCCCCAAACATGCTCACCATTGTTGAGCTGTCGCCAAATCAAAGAAAAACTTTAAGTTCAACCTTTCCCGGTGTTCATATTGAAGAGTTCGTACAGAAATGCAGTGCGGCAGTCATTGCTGTGAAGCCTGCCGATGCCGCGCAAGCAACAACTCTTGCAGTGCAAGCTGGCGCGCGAACGGTGTTGTCTATTGCCGCAGGTATTTCTCTTGCAACATTGCAAAAAGCTGCTGGTGATGGCGTAGCTATTATTCGTGCCATGCCTAATACTCCTTCACTCGTTGGCGAAGGTGCGGCCGGTTTTGCTTTGGGAACGTCGTGTACTGAAAGTAGCGTGAAGTTTGCTGCAGAAGTTTTAGGCAGTGTAGGAATTGCAGTGTGTGTTCAAGAAGAACAAATTGACGCCATCACTGGGCTCACTGGCTCGGGGCCGGCGTATCTTTTTTATATTGCAGAGTCGCTCATGGCAGCAGCCAAAGAAATGGGAATTGATGCGGAATTAGCCGACCCATTAGTACGGCAGTTGTTGCGTGGTGCAGGGATGCTTCTTGCGCAAAGCACAGAGTCTCCTGCCCAATTGCGAGAACGCGTTACCTCGCCTGGCGGAACAACAGCAGCGGGCCTTGCGAGCTTGCGTTCATCGGGCGTAGGCGAGGCCATCGTGGAGGCCGTTCGAGCCGCAACAGAGCGCAGTCGCGAAATGGGTCGCGAGGCAGAGAAGTAACCCAAAAACATCAAAAATGGCAAGAAAGTATCTGATCACGTACAAAATTGGGAATATTTTTCACAAATCGAGTGACATCTTTCTCATTCAGTCAACTTGTGCGTAACGTACGAAGGGTAACTGAGTGGCTTGCCGCTTGGGAGTCGCGCCCGCAAGGGCTGCGCCTTAGGGGTCGGTGTCATCGGGGGGTTGACACCGACCCCTTCGTTCGTTTTCGTAGAGTTTCCAGTTGTTCTCATTCTTCAGATAGGAAAGAGATGTGACGCCTTACGACCACATTTCTCTTCTCACCGATTACGGAACTGCCGATGAGTTTGTCGGAGTAGTGAAAGCAGTGATTGCTGACCTTGCCCCACATGCACGCATTACCGATCTTGCACATCATGTTCCTGCATATGACGTGCGCGCAGGTTCTTTAATGTTGGCTCGTTGCATTCAATATGTACCTCGTGGAATTGTCATTGGAGTTGTTGACCCAGGTGTTGGTACGCAACGTAAGGCCATTGCATTGGAAATTGCAGGTGGCGAAGGAATTCTTATTGGCCCCGACAATGGTTTGTTGGCCCCCGCTGCAGGAATGGTGGGTGGAGTTGAGCGAGCCGTTGTGTTGAACAATGTCGCGTTGCATCTTCCTGCACCCGGAGCAACATTTGCGGGTCGAGATATTTTTGCTCCGGTAGCTGCGCATTTATGCAGCGGAGTTCC
Source organism: bacterium (assembly GCA_013205145.1). Classification (GTDB taxonomy): domain Bacteria; phylum Actinomycetota; class Acidimicrobiia; order Acidimicrobiales; family Ilumatobacteraceae; genus F1-20-MAGs119. Next base: position 10,247 of record JABMMV010000044.1, on the reverse strand, counting down.
CTTCGACGAACTGGGTGATGCAATTGATGCCGATCTTCTCATGCCTGGTCTTGTGACACTTCCGCAAATTGGCGACACAGAAATTATTTCTGAAGTGACGTGGGTTGATCATTTCGGCAATTGTCAACTCAATGTGGGCCGTGAAGATGTTGCAAATCTTTTATTGGGTGGGTCGCTGCTGCTTTCAATCGTGGTTGATGGTGTTGCTCGTTCGGCAACTATTACCACCGCATTTTCCTTAATTCCTAGTGGTGGAATTGGTCTCGTCATTGATTCGTACGGAATGTTAGCCATTGCAAAAGATCAAGACTCTGCAGCACGTGATGTAGGAGTAGGAGTAGGAGACCAAGTGATTCTTCGAGCAGGAGAAGCGAGTCAAGTCTCCACTGCAGTACACATTGGTAAAAAACGTGCATCAGAATAGCGACGCGAGCTCCGCTAGGTTATTGCTATGAGACCCGCTACTACTTTGGTTGTCGCACTCCTTCTCGGAGTCATTCTTGTTGTAGGGATTGTGCAACTGTTGATGTTGCGATAAGCAACCGCAACCGCTCTTTGCGCACGGCAACGGCATTTGATGCCACAATGAATCCGGCAAACAAAACAGAAACACCCACCAGCAGCGTGATGGCAAATGCGCGGTCTTTGCCAAGTCGACCCGCAATGGTTCCACTAGCCGACAACACAATTGCACCGAGGGCGATGAGTAAGTTGCCAGCCGCAAGTTGTTTGGGGTGAATTGCAGCGTGTCGAGCCGACGTAGTGGCAGCAGGTACACGATGTTGCACAATGCGCAGCGCCGACCACAAGGCGCCCACAATAATGACGAGCGCAGGAATTGCTGAACCGAGTGCAGCAAAGAGTCGCGGACCAAGACCAAACAATTCTTTTGCGGTGGGAAAGACGTCTGGGTCTACTGCGCGTTTCGTTGGTGCGGTGAGTACCACGCCAACTGCAATGCCCGACAGCAAAACGAGAACAGTGCGTACCGCATGACCAACGCGTTGTCCGAATAAGAGATACACCGTGCCAAGGCCAAGCCAAGGAACATTGAGGATGGCGCCGGTGAGAAAAAAGACCCGAAAGCTCATAGTGCTCCAACCACGACTCTCGGCCCACCACAACGAACCGGCGCCGAGCGCAAACAAAGCCATTGCAACGGTCCACGCCAGGTCGTGTGCTGCGCGACGACGCAACCAGCGGTCATAGGTGAGCAGGCAAAAAGCAAGGGAAATGAGGCCGGCGCTGGCGGCGAGGGCACTGTTTTCCATCACCTCAGGTTAGGGGAAAGGAAAGGTCGACAGACTTTGTGAAATCCTGCACGAGCGCCTAGCCTAAAGGTGTGCCCAATTCCCCACGTCGCAAAATCCCAGAAGCAGCACTCATTCGCCTGCCGATGTACCTGCGTTTATTGGGTGAGGTAACTGCCCAAGGGGTCACTCACATCTCGAGTGACCAACTGGCTGAACTTGCTGCCGTCAATGCGGCAAAGGTACGCAAAGACTTGTCGTATCTCGGCAGCTATGGAGTACGAGGCGTTGGCTATGAGGTTGCTTTTCTCGCCTATCAAATTCAGCGTGAGTTAGGCGTTAACCACGAATGGCCCATTGTCATTGTGGGTGCTGGAAACTTGGGTCAGGCCTTAGCCAACTACGGAGGCTTTGTTGAGCGCGGTTTCGGCTTGGTGGGCGTTTTTGACACCGACCCCAGCAAAATCGGCACTCAGGTCGGCGGTATATGCGTACAACACCTCGATGAACTCTCAGAAGTGGTGCAAACACGCGGTGTTAACATTGGGGTTCTCGCGACGCCGGCAGCCACAGCGCAAGAGGCAGTGAATCGCCTGGTGCGGGCGGGAGTTGGTTCTATCCTCAATTTCGTGCCCATTGTTTTGTCAGTTCCGCGAGGAGTACATATCAGCAAGGTCGATTTAGCCGGGGAATTACAGATTTTGAGCTATTACGAGCAACAAAAAGTGAATTCTTTAAGTCACATCCAGGGGACGACTACCTCCTCACGTGCTGTGAGCGCATAGCGTAGTCATTGTATGTCTGTTGTTGTCATTGGTGTAAACCATCGCACGAGCCCTTTGCAGGTGCTGGAAAAGGTAGCAATCAACCCCTCAGATATGGCGAAGGCCTTACATTCGTTGTCGTCACGTAACAACATTCGTGAAGCGGTTGTGCTGTCAACGTGTAACCGCACTGAGGTATATGCAGTAACTGAAAAGTTCCATGCGGCCTACGCCGACATCAGCGACTTTTTTTGTGAACTAGGTGGGCTCGTTCCCGATGAATTAAATAACCACCTCTATAGCCAACACGACGACGCAGCTGTTATGCATCTCTTTGAAGTGGCATGTGGACTCGATTCGGCAGTGATTGGCGAGCATGAAATTCTCGGACAAGTGCGCGATGCATGGACCAATGCACAAAGTGAAGGTGCTTCGCGCTCTACTTTAAATCTGCTTTTCCGCCATGCACTTGAAACGGGAAAACGAGCACGCACTGAAACTGCTATTTCTCGTTCAACAACATCAATATCTTTTGCAGCAGTAGAAATGGCGCGGGAACTACTCGGCACTTTGGCAGATAAAAAAGTACTCATCGTTGGTGCTGGGGAAATGGGCGAAGGCGTAGCAACTGCCATTGCAGCTAATCCCACAACAGAAATCACGGTAGTGAATCGCACGGCTGCGCGCAGTGAAGAACTCGCAAACCGTTTAGGCGCATCTACTTTGCCGCTAGAGAATCTCGATGCAGCGTTGCATCAAGTCGACGTTCTCGTTACATGCACGGGTTCGGGAAACTTCATTCTCGATTATGAAAAAGCACAACAAGTAATGAGTGCACGTTCTGGCAAAAAACTTTTGGTGATCGATATTGCAGTTCCCCGCGATGTGGAAGCAAATGTAGGCGATCTGGAAAACATTGAACTGCGGAACCTCGACGACCTTCGTGATTGGGCGCGTAAAGGCGTTGAACAGCGTGAAGGTGAAGTATCAAAAGTGCGAGCCATCATTTCGGAAGAACTAGAGCGATACGCCATCGACTCAACGGCGCGACAAGCCGCACCGCTCATTGCTGCGTTGCATGAGAATGCGGAAGAAATTCGAACTGCTGAAATAGAACGGTATGCAAAACGACTCGCCGCATTAACAGATGAACAGCGCGAAGTCGTTGAAGCACTCACCAAGGGAATCACAGCAAAAATGATGCATCAACCTGCTGTGCGGTTAAAAGAAGGCGCAGGAACTCCCCAAGGTGAGCGCCTAGCCGATGCCGTGCGCGACCTCTTTCATCTTCACTGATGAACATGAGCAACCAGTGACGCAAAAGATTCTTCGGATCGCCACTCGGCCTAGCCCACAGGCTCGCACGCAAGCACAATTTGTTGCCGATTCAATAACACGTGAGAACACAGAAGTTGAGTGCAAATTGGTTTTTGTTGAAAGCACGGGCGACCAGCGCGCCGATGTTCCACTGCACCAGATGGCGGGCCAAGGTATTTTTGTGAAAGAAGTACAGCAGGCAGTGCTCGATGGGCGTGCCGATATTGCAGTCCACTCAGCAAAAGACCTTCCCACTATTACTGAATACGGTTTAGAAGTGGGAGCTTGGTGTGCGCGACGCGATGCGCGCGACGCTCTCATTGGGAACACTCTTCAAGAATTGGAGATAGGGGCAACTATTGCCACAGGGTCGGTACGACGACGTGCGCAATTGCGGGTAATGCGCCCCGATCTTCAATTTGTTGAATTGCGCGGCAACATTGGTACGCGACTAGAAAAAGTGCCTGTTGGTGGCGCAGTGGTCATGGCGGTTGCGGCTCTTCAGGTATTGGGGCTCACGGAAAAAATTGCTGAAGTCCTGGATCCGGAGTTTTTTGTGCCGATGGTGGGTCAGGGCTGCGTTGCTGTAGAACATCGATTCGGTGACTTAGAAACGCAACAACTTGTTCAGTCAATTGATCACATGTTCACACGACATGCTGTGGAAATTGAACGTGCCTTTTTAAGAGTTTTGGGCAGTGGCTGTTCGCTTCCCGTCGGTGCTTTTGTAAATGACCAAAATATTCTCACCACGTTCTTGGCCACAGATGACACTGCACAAGCCCGTTCAATCTCTATGCAAGCCGATGTTTCAGATGAAGAAAATGGAACGCTCATTGCTGCTCAACTAGCACGAACTTCACGCGATCAAATGGGAAGGCGTTAGAAGGGTGTCCCCATTGCCGTTAAGTGGTCGGCAGATTGTGGTGACACGTGCTGAAGAACAGGCGGGGCCAATAGTGGAAGTGTTAAGCGCCGCAGGAGCTGCTGTTATTTCATTACCACTCATAGAAATTATTGAACCTCTCGATGGGGGTGCAGCGCGCGATGCAGCGCTTGCAAAAATGAGCATCTTTGAGTGGCTGGTGGTGACCTCACCAAATGGTGCGCGTCGAGTGGTTGGTGCACTTCAGCACTCAATCAACAACACAATGCGCATTCCACGTATAGCTGTTCTGGGCAATGGAACCCGACAAGTAATTGAAGATGTATCGGGAGTTGAAATTAATGTACATGCCGCAGTGCCAAGCGGGGAGGGACTAGTACAGAGTTTTCCTACGTATACGAGTGGTTCACAGGAAAACAAGGTACTTCTTGTGCAAGGCGAAGGAGCCGACCTCACGGTCGTTGCTGGGCTCACAGAAAAGGGCTGGGAAGTAACACGAGTGAATGCGTATCGCACCGCTCACTGTATTCCCTCATCTGAGACACGAGAACAGGTGCAACATGGTGACGCTGTCATTTTTGCGTCGGGCAGTGCCGCGCGAAGTTGGGTGTCTGCTATGGGCACAGATTTCCTGGGAAAAGTTGTTGTCATAGGGCCAGTGACGCAGAAAGTTGCTGCATCACTTGGCCTAGAGGTTCATGCAATGGCAGAAGTGCCAACTCCTGAGGGTATTTGCGCCGCTCTTGTTGTGCTTTTTGCGTAACAACCTCCATAACATTCGGTTGTGGCATTTCCCGTATCGCGCCCTCGTCGACTTCGTACATCTTTAGCTATGAGAGAACTCGTTGCTGAAACACGTTTGCACACCAGTAATTTCGTGGCGCCACTTTTTGTGAAGGAAGGAATTACTTCACCTCAACCCATTGTGTCACTTCCCGGGGTTGTACAACATTCCTTAGATTCATTAGAACGAGAAGTGCAAGAACTCGCATCTCTTGGTGTGCGTGGCGTCATTCTTTTTGGCGTACCAGAGAAAAAAGATGAAATTGGTTCTGGTGCATTTGACCCTCAAGGAATTGTGCAAGTTGCTTTACAGCGTTTAGCAAAAACTGTTGGTAACGAAGTAGTGCTCATGGCCGACCTGTGCGTCGATGAGTACACCAGCCACGGACACTGTGGCATCGTCGGGAAAAATGGCGATGTCGATAACGATCTGACGCTCGATGTTTACGCAAAAATTGCAGTTGCTCAAGCAAGTGCAGGAGCACAGGTTGTTGCACCAAGTGGCATGATGGATGGGCAAGTTGGTGTCATTCGTCGTGCACTCGATGCCAACGGCTACAGCGATGTCGCCATCATGGCGTACTCGGCGAAGTATGCATCGGGCTTATACGGCCCATTTCGTGATGCGGTAGATGTCAGCATCGCCGATGGAGGCAATCGCAAGGGTTATCAACAAGATTTTCGTAATGCACGTGAATCACTTGTTGAAGTGCAAGCCGACATCGACCAAGGTGCCGACATTGTCATGGTGAAGCCGGCTCTTTCGTATCTCGATGTCATCTCTGCTGTGCGCGCTATGACACATTTGCCCATTGCGGCGTATCACGTGAGTGGTGAATATGCCATGGTGAAAGCTGCGGCTGCTAACGGATGGATTGATCACGACACTGTGGCACTTGAACAACTCACGGCCATACGGCGTGCCGGGGCAGACATTATTCTCACGTATTTCACTCGCTGGTTTGCAGAACACAACGGCTGACATGACAATCAATTCAGCACAGTCCATTCCCTATTGTGACGAAGCGTCTTGCATGGCAGCGCAATGTGTCGCCACATTATGTGTGGGTAAGGGAGTGCCAAGCAATGAAAAACTTTTTACACGCTCAAGTGAGGTCATCCCTGGGGGAGTGAATAGTTCAATACGTGCATTTAAGTCGGTGGGTGGCTCGCCTTATATTGTTGCTCGTGGAAATGGTGCCCATATTTGGGATGTCGAAGGCAAGAAGTACGTAGACCTTGTACAGAGCTACGGAGCAATTATTCTTGGTCACGCACATCCTGCGGTGACGGCAGCAATTCAGCAAGCGGCAGTAGACGGCACCTCTTATGGCGCTCCTACGCCGCGGGAAATGAAACTCGCCGAAGCAATTAGTACTCGTGTAGCAAGTTGCGAACAAGTGCGGCTTATGAATAGTGGAACTGAAGCCACAAGTACTGCGGTGCGTCTTGCACGAGGTGCAACAGGTAGAAAAATTATTGTCACTTTTGCCGGAAACTTTCATGGCGCTACCGATGCATTGTTGGTGGCTGGGGGAAGTGGTATTGCCACGCTTGGGCTGCCAGGAACCGCTGGAGTTCCCGATGAAGCAGTGGCAAACACCATGGTGGCGCCGTACAACGTTGTGCCGCGACTGACGACCGATATCGCAGCTGTCATTGTTGAGCCAGTGGCGGCAAACATGGGTGTTGTTGCACCGGCACCGGGTTTTCTTGAGGGCTTGCGTGAAGAATGCGATCGTGTTGGCGCACTACTCATTTTTGATGAAGTGATTACTGGTTTCCGGTTAGGAACAGGTGGTGCACAAGCAAAGTTCGACGTGCGTCCCGACCTCACCTGCTTTGGAAAAGTTATTGGCGGTGGTCTTCCTATTGGCGCAGTAGGCGGCCGACGCGACATCATGTCGGTTCTTACCCCGAATGGAAAAGTTTTCCATGCAGGAACACTTGCGGGGAATCCGTTAGCAACAGCAGCTGGTCTTGCAGCGTTGAACGAACTTACCGATGATGTGTACATGGAAATTTCAGCGCGTGCCCGTCATGGTGCTTCGCTGTTGCGTGACATTTGTGCGGCAGCAGGCATCAACGCCCATTTCCCTGTTGTGGGAACACTTGTAGGTATGTACATCGGAAAAGATGGTGAAGCTTCCCAAAAACTTCCGCTCAATTTCGATGAAGCAAAACAAACCGACGAAAAAATGTATGCGCAGTTGTTTCATGCGATGCTCAAAGAAGGTGTTGCAATGGCACCAGGCGCTTATGAAGCAATATTTTTTGGTTTGGCTCATACCGATGAAGTTTTTGCAGAGTTGTCGCGAGCAGCCGAGCGTGCAGTGGCACAAGTTCAACGCTAGGAACTTTTCATGCGAAATTTTTTGAGTGCACGGTTCGTAGCAGCATTAGGGATTCCTGCTGTTCTTGCCCTGCTCATTTATGCATTTTTCATTAACTCCAATTCATCTTCGCAATCTGCGAGCAAAGTTGTTCACTTTGTGAACTACACCGCATCGGTGAATACGGTTCAAGCTGAAGCCGACTGGTCGGTTGTTCAAGGCACTTCACGCTCAACAGCTCGGTTGGCACTCGATGATGCGCGAACTGTCTTCATTGCCGAGGGAACACCCGGTGAAATTACCTGTACAGATTTTTCTACGCCAAATGGATGCGTGTTGATTGCAGAGCTGTTGGGCGACGCTGTGGTGTGGTTTGCACTCACTCCTGCAACGAATGAAACACTGCTCACCCGACTCGCCTTGCCGCCCGTGGTTGACATGTTGAATGGTGGAGATTTTGCAGTGCTGAACAACGGTTGGGTCATTCCACTTGCAACACCAACAAAGCGAACTTGTTCAACACCAACGACTTCGTTGCGAGAGTTCATCAACAAATTTGCAAGCAACATGAGCGTGTCGCTGAATCTGTCTGCAGATCACATTGACGTGGTGACATGCACCGGTGAAGGCAACTAACTTTTAGTTTGCGGTCGAAGCGCGAGGCTTTGTTCCAACTTCGTTTGGCTTTTCCTTCATCATTGAGAAGTCTTTGGAAACGGTGTCAAATGACGTACCGCCAGTTTCAAGAGCCTTAAAGATTTCTGATTCAGGTGAGCACCAGGTTTCGTACTCTTCGGCCCATTGTTCACTCTTCGGATCGGCTCCACTCACTCCGTATCGTGCGTGGCACACCACACCTAGAATTTCCGCCTGCGAAAGGCCGCCACCATAGGTTTCCCCCTGTTGTGGCATAGCGTTTCCGTTGTACGAGAGCGGAGCGTGGGCGCCGCCTTCTCGTTCGAGGTTGCCGTATTGCTTAATACCCGCAGAAACATAGGCTTGGCTGCCGGTGTAGACGAAGTTCAGCATGTCTTCAATATGCGGGAAGGTTTTCAGCACCTCTCCTTGATGCAAGATGCGACCCGCGCCGCCTTGCCCAGCGGCACCATGACATCCGGCACATCCACCGTATGCCTGGCTACCAACGGCGAGGGGTCCCTCTACGACTTTGGCTTGGGGTTTTACAGCGTATGCGTACAGAAACGCCCACAAAGGCAACAAACTTAAAGTTGCCATCGCCCAGAAGGGAATTTTTTTACGGCTCTTTGCTGCAGCAACCCGAGGTGTGTCGGGCTTTGCAACTACAACCGAAGGCTCATTTTTAGCGGATTTAGCTGGAACAGCAGCTTTTTGAACAGCAGGAACGTTGTCTCCTGAGGCGCCGGCAGCTTCGCCGCTCGAGGCGCTATCGCCAGACTTGCGGTCACGTGAACGCTTGAGGAGGTGTTCTGGTATCTCAGTCACGCGTTGTACGATAGAGGAAATTGATCTCTAAATGAGAATCATTGGTCAAGAACGTGCAAAAAAGAAAACTACTCAACTCCAGCGAAATGCTGTTCTTAGCCACAGCCGTGACTAATGTTTCCACGGTAGTTTCCTCTTCCTGCAACCCCTGAAAGGCAACCTGAGATCCATGCTGGCAATCAATGTTCTCAAATGGCCGGGCGTTAACCAGGCATTTATTTTATCCTTTATTGTCACTCTCGCTCTTGCGCTCGTCGTTATTCCCTTTGGAAAACGCCGTAAACCCGGAACCCCTGTTTCCTGGGGTGAGGCAATGGTGGGGTCTCTTTATGTCTTCGGAGTCATGTTTTTGGCTTACGGAGTGGTTCCCCATCAATGGATTGACCATGCCGACAAAGAACTCGGATGGCGTAAAGACAAAATTCTCTTCGGACCATTCGACATCATGAAGCCAAAAGCATTTGGTGGAAACTTTCCATTCACGCTTTCTTATGAAGCGTTGCGAGATGTCATTGCGGTAGTCATTCACGGTGTTTACATCGGCGTCATGGTGTTTTTGTTCATTTGGTGGCAAAAGCGCGGCAAAGAAGCTGCGAAAGAACTTGAAACCTCTACCTACGGGCGTCCGCTCGTGCGGAAGTCATAGGAGGGCATATGGCAAAGACAGACGCCAATCCGCCAATGCCCGAATGGTCAACGGAATATCAGCTTGTAGAGGTTGACGCCGATTACTTGTCGAAGGCAGTAAAACCTAAGCAATTCATTCACATCGATCAATCTGAATGCATTATGTGCGAAGGCTGCGTAGACATCTGCCCATGGAAATGCATCCATATGGTTAACCCCAGTGCTATTGCTGAAGCACAAGGCACTGAAAAGCCCGGACTCGATCCTTCAGACAAGGTCATGTTCATTATTGACGACGACGTGTGCACGCGTTGCGCACTTTGCGTAGACCGATGCCCAACGGGTGTCATTATTTTAGGGAAAGTCGGCGCTCCGGTGGGCACCGGCGATTCTCATATACGTACAAATAACCACGGCTACGCCTACGGCATGCGGTTCTAAGGAGCGCTCATGGCAAAAACTATTGATGATCAACCCACTCAAACGCTGAAAGATCGCGCTGCAAAAATTGGCACGCAAGTGCAAGGCAGCCAAGCGTGGAGTTCTATTTTCCGCCCCGGTTCAATTTTCCGCAAGGGCTACACCGATTCACCACGTAACCGTTCATACGTCATTATGAACTCAGTTCTGTATCACTTGCATCCGGTGAAAGTGAAGCGACACGCAGTGAAGGTCAGTTACACCTTGTGCTTAGGTGGGCTTTCATTCTTCTTGTTTATTTTGCTGACGGTCACCGGCATCTTCTTAATGTTCTTCTACCGACCTACAACCGCAAACGCTTGGCAAGATATTCAAACGCTGCAAACCTCGGTGACATTTGGTT
>JABMMV010000043.1 GCA_013205145.1 bacterium | reverse complement strand
GGTTGCTGTGGCTCAACACCCTCGGCTTTACGCTCGTACAATCCACACAACGCTTTGCCTTTGTATGGCTCATTTTGGAACTCGGTGCAAAATCTGATGTCAGCGGGATGCTGCTCTTCGTCATGGGTGTACCGGCGCTTTTTATATCACTGCCTATTGGCGTTTTTTCTGATCGAATGAACCGCCGAGCCTTACTTATATCGAGCCAAATCGGGGCTTTTGGTATCACTCTTTGCACTGCTATCTACGTCAGCAGCGGTCATATCACACTCTTTCAGCAACCATCAGTGCGGCAATTCTTGGTGTATTCATTGCAATTGGGCAGCCGGTGCGTAGTGCAACTGTTTCAACCTTGGTACCTAAAGAGCAATTGATGAACGCCATCATTGTTTCCACAGTCGCCACGAATCTCGCACTCATTTTTGGCCCAGCCTTGGCTGGTCCTGCCATCTCTCGTTGGGGCATTGAAGGTGCATTTTGGGTGCAAGCAATTTTGTACGGTTTGGGACTACTCACTCTTCTTCCGTTGAAGCTTCCCCCACCCACCCATTCCGACGAGCCTCGAGATCTGCGTCAAGAACTGCAGGTAGGAATGAAATTCATTTGGAGTAACAAAAACATTCGAGTGCTCTTCATATTGCTCTCTGGTTCAGTGCTCTTCATGATGTCGCCATGGATGGTTCTTGGCCCACAATTCGTTCGTGAGCAAGTTGGCGCGACGGGTGGTGAAGCAACCATTCTTTATTCTCTTCTTGGTGTTGGTCAATTCTGCACTTCAATGTGGATCTTGCGTAACAGCCACAAAATTGTGCGCAAAGGACTGTGGTTCATCTGCGGTCTGTGCACTGGCGCTACTGTGCAAATTTTTATTGGGCCAGCCACAAACTATTGGTACCTCGCCCTCGTACTTTTTGCATGGGGCCTCACTGGAGGTTTTTACCTCAATTTGAATCAAACCCTCATTCAGCACAACACGCCCCCGCAAATAATGGGTCGTGTCATGTCAGTGCATTCTTTAATGATGGTTGGTATCGCTCCAATGGGTGCACTCGTCGTTGGCTATGCGGCACGACACTTGCATTCACTGCCAGAGACAATTTCCATTACTGGAGCATTAATGCTCGTACTATTACTGGTCACTCTTGTGACACAACGCGACTTCCGTTCAATGTCATAAACCAATTACAGTTGAGTAATGGAAAACAACGAAAAAGTTTGGGCAGTTCATCCCGACACGGTCGAGCCAATCATCGCTGAAAATGAGCACATCAAAGGTCACGTCATTGTTCGCGTACTGTCTCGCAACCCGACCGTTTTAGAAAATACATTTCCGCCAAACACTTGGCTTGGAAAGCATGAACATGGTTCTGACACCTTGTACATCGTTAAAGAAGGTGAATTTCACATTGAAGGAGAACGCGTCTACTACCCAGGCGATGTGCGATTTGTCGCAAAGGGGCACGCATATGGCCCCGAGTGGGCAGGACCAAATGGGGCGAAGCTACTTATCGTTGCGGTGAACGGACAATTCGGCACCGAGTGGTTATAAAGCAGGCACCTGAGTAACGGTCTGTTTTCTTCGGGCATTTTGCACAACAAGAAACATTGCAAAGGCACACAAGCACGCAAAGTTCGCCAACATGTGAAACCCCACCGCTCGGCGAATGAAACCACTTGAGAATCCTGCTATTCCCCCACACAGGCTCATGAGGAAGTCGGCTGTTCCTTGCACCTGAACCCGCGATTCAAGAGGTACGGAATCGACCAACAGGTTTGAGCCGCCAATGAGTCCGAAACTCCAACCGACTCCCAAAAGCCAAAGAGCAGGAAAAAGCAACAACGCAGACTCACCAGCTAAAGCGGCAAACACTGCAGCCAACACCAACAGAACCGACCCCACTGCTATTGCAGACAACCGACCCTTACGATCGCAATAGCGCCCCACCCAAGGACTGAACGCATACATACCAGCAATGTGCAGCGAGATCACGAATGGGCTGACAGATTCATGTCCGTAGGCTTTGAGGTGAACTGGGGTCATTGTCATGACCGCAACCATTGTTACTTGTGAGATGACCATTGCAAAGATCGCAATCTTTGCGGCCGGAGATTTCACAATAGTGTTCATCGCAACGCGAAATTGAGGCGGCTTCACTCCTGCAGCACTTTGAGACCTTAAGCCTCCACTCACTTCAAGCGGGTCAGGCCTCAGCCGAATCATTACATTGACCGCTGCGAAAATAAAGAAGCATGCAGAAAAAATCCAGGGGCCCGTGTATTGATGCCAACCAAAAACTGATTCGCCTATGCGCTCAGCCGGAACAACGAGAATCGGCCCGAACACTGCACCAAAAGTGGATGCAAACAAAATTCTGCTCATCGCAGATGCTCTCGACTTAACGTCGGCCAAATCGGTTGCTGCATAGCGTGACAGCAAGTTGGCCGCTTGACCATTTCCAAAGAGGAAAAGCCCGAACAGGAAAATAGCTAATTGCGATTTCTCTGCGCCGATACCAGCAATGATTCCACCAACGAATGCAATGAGATAGCCAGTTTGCAAACCGACACGACGTCCTTTGCGCATCATGACCAAGCTCAGCAACTGAGCCATGAACGCAGTTCCAATGGTTACGGTCGCGCTAGCGATACCGCTCCATGCAGTATCTGCACCCAAAATATTCTGAATAACATAAGCACCTACTGTGACCGCAGAAGCCAGAGATGCAGCCGCAATAACTTGACCAGCGACCAATGTACGAAGAGTCTTCCTTTGAATTTCAACAAGATCTTCAGGTGTATACATAAGACATCTTTAACCTAGTTTCCAGACCGAGATATTCACGCAATGCGTCACGGTAATTGGCTCCGCTTGACTGAACAGTTGAATATCTTCGGCAGAAACATGATGCCCATTGGGGCCTGAGAGCAGCGAATCGCACTGAGCTGAGCCGTTAAGCAACTCTGTTGATTCGAGCACCGACTGGTGAATATTCGTGAAGTTCTCCAAAGATTTAGCTATCTTTTCGCTTTTATCGCGCTCTATTCCTAAGGCATTGAACTTTGTTCTCAACTCCACAAGATGGTTCTCTTCTGGCGTCACAACAATGAGCACAGAACCTGGTTTCATTACACGTTCGGTTTCAATGAAGTTTCGTGGACTAAAGACCGACAACACGACATCGGCGCTGTTGTCAGAAATTGGCCATCGTTGCCACACATCGGCCACAACAGAAGCAACACGCTCGGATTGCCGCGCACATACTTTCGCTGCATGACTACTGATGTCGAAGCTCAAAGCCGAAGCGGTATCGAATCTCTTCACTATTGCATTCGCATAGAAGCCCGTTCCACCACCAGGTTCAACAACAGTTGGAGCTGGAATATTTTGGAATATACCTTCACAGATATCTGATATCTGATGTGCGAGATCTTGAAAGAATGTACGCATGTGCATTTTCTGACGCGCATCCACCATCTCGGCTGTATCGGCATTTTTGATGAAGGTTTGATCAGTCAAAAAATTCACATAGCCCTGACGAGCGATATCGAAACTATGACCAGCTTCGCACTGAACAGTGCTGCCGGTAACTTTCACTGACCCCGCACAATGGGGGCAACACAAAATGTCTTGTATTGCTGAGAGTGCTTTAGACATTCTTCTCTTCAGGTAGATCGCGCCACAACTGTTCACGCATTTTCCACGCCCCAATAACGTCTGCGTCCATAATCGCAACAATCCACGGCTTCATCAATTGCGTGAGTTCTGTTGTCTGCTTGTCACCCACTGCCAAGACGGGCGATGAAGAACCACTATCGGTAGAACGCTCAATGAATAACTTCACCTCTTCGCCAGCAACTGTGAGTGCAAGTTTGGCATCGCTGTTCTGCAGCAATCCGCGTGTGCGCAATCGCTCCTTTGCTTCTTCCCAATGACTGTCTTGCCAACCTGTTACTCGCTGCAACAAGTCTTCTGGCATTGCACCATCCGCAGCATGCAAGATGTGACATTCAATTGCATCAACACCCGCCGCAGCAGTGGCCGCCCAATGTGCATCGCCTCGATACTCGCGCAAAATGGTGCAGGCTCGCCACAACTGCAATCCGGCAGTATCGGGTTGAGGAATATCATTTTGAGCCGCTGCAAACGGCTTCCCGGAAAAGGAAATTTGCGCAATCATCTCTTGTGCAATGGAGTTCGCCCGTTCTATTTCCGAGCTGTTCCAAGCATCCCCCAAGATGCGCCGCAAGGTAGCATCTGCACCTTGTGTTCGCGTCTTAACGACTGTTTTAGCGTCAACAATGTTCCACACCTCTGGAATGGCCTGGGCAACGTAGTCGGGCGCAAAGCCAAACAACAAAGCCACTGCTACCCCATGGGTTACTTCCCCAGCCGCTGCTAGGCGACTTGCAAAGTACTGATGTGGCCCAACTTTAAGACCAATAGTCTCATAGGCCGCTACAGCCTCCGGAGAGCGATAAGCCAGCTGGTGGAAAGGCTCGGTGACCCTCCACAGGTTTCGCGCCATTACGCCCATATAGCCCCCTATGCCTGTTGCTCTCGCAGAGCAATCTTCGTAATCATCACGCGACGCTCGTCGAACGCCGGGCGATCTTTGCGTGGGAGCCCCTGGCGCAAACGCCGAGTGGCGCGCAGGTCGCCATAAGCGTCGAGTTCCACTGGTGACAAATTGTGCGAGAAGGCAAGTTGCTGCAAGCGGCTTCGGACCAATTCAATTTCCTCACGTCGCATTCGTCGCAGGCGACGCACGACGATAACGAAAAGCACGATGTGCCCGAGTAGGAAAAGTGCAAAAAAGCCATTCACACCTGATGCGTTCCAAGAGGCATGCAACGCCATGGCCAAGAGAATTCCACGCATTGCAGCAAAGCGAGGTGAGCGTCCTCTACGCACCGCAGTGCCGATGGCGAGACCCACCCAAAGGGTGAAGAAAGGGTGTGCGAACGGCGAGAACAGCCCACGCATCACGAACACCAAACCGAGATCATCGTCAGCGATTGCCTGCGAGAAATAAATGATGTTCTCCACCATGGCGAAGCCAAGACCTACATAACCCGCGTAGACAACACCATCGAGCGGGCTGTCAATCTGATTTCGTTTAGCAGCACCCAAGATTCCTAAAGTCTTCATAATCTCTTCAGCCACTGGGGCGCTAATAACTAGCGCCGCGGTAGTGCCAAAAGAGGCATCAGTAAACTCGTTAGCTAAGCCCCCTACGAGCACCGAGATACCGCCACCCCACAGGAAGGCGTTCCAGCGCATCGCACGTGGTTCAGGCTCAAGCCGATCGAGCCAAATGAAGGCGGGAATGGTGTAAGCCAGCGGAATCAGGGCGAACAGGAATGCAGACGGTGTTTCTACCGCATAGGCACCGACGGACAACAGGGACAAGATGAACAGCACCACCAAGGTGCGTCTGATTTTCAATTTCGGAGCCTCAGGCATCAAAACACTTTACACAGCAGTCAAGCTCACCATTCAGAGTGTCGAAGGGGGGACCCTCCACACTCGCATCGGGCAGAATCCCACGATCCTTATCGATCATGGCTTTCTCCTCGTTTGCGTTAACGGCACCTCACCGTTGAGATGAAGATATCACGCCGGTGTTGGAGCGACTAGCAAAGGGGAATATAACTTAGCCGAGGACTGCTGGAGGAGAAACCTTGAACCGATGTTCGACGTAATTCAAGAGCTCTTCACCCTCAAGTGCGACGACAGCAGGGTTTTGTCTAATAAAAAACTTTTCTTCAAAAAAGACACGAACGGGAGAAGGCCGACTTTCAATTTGCAACACAAGTTTACCTTGAACCTCCACGATGTCGTAGTTAATCAGGTGCATGTGTTTCTTCAGCCCTGGATTCTTCGTCGTTACAGCATTGGAAAATG
>JABMMV010000042.1 GCA_013205145.1 bacterium | reverse complement strand
TTGCTGCATTGACTGCGCGAAAGAAGTTGCGACCAATTCGTCCAAAACCGTTAATACCAACTCGTATAGGTGTCTGTGCCATAGCGCAAGATATTAGCGCAAGAACTAATTCTGCAAGCCTCAGTACCTACCTGGAGATGTCGCGGTGGGTAATTCGGGGTCGCAGACCGTTTGCAGCCAGCCACGAGCCAATTGCCTCTGTCACAGCCACCGACCGATGTCGGCCACCTGTGCAACCAATCGCAACGGTCAAATAACTCTTGCCTTCTGCTTTGTAAGCAGGCAACAAAAAATCCAGCATGCCCTGCGATTTGATGAGGAACTCTTGAGCCAATGGTTGATCAATAGTGAACGATTTAACCGCCTCATCAAGACCTGACAGCTCACGTAGGTGCTCTTGCCAATGCGGGTTCGGTAAAAACCGCACATCCCACACCATGTCCACATCCAGCGGTATCCCGTGCTTAAAACCAAACGAAACCAGCGACAGCTGCATCACGTCTCTGTCACCACCTGGAGAAAATAATTCGACAATCTGTGACTTCAATTGATGAATGTTGAGGCTCGAAGTGTCAATCACAAGATCAGCAGCCCCCTTCACCGTCTCAAGAATCGAACGCTCTTCGTGAATTGCTTCTTCCACACTTGAAAAACGACTGGCCAGTGGATGCTTTCTTTTTGTTGCGCCGTAACGACGTACCAGTTCCGGTGTCGACGCATCCAAGAATAACACCCGCACTCGGTGACCGGCTTCGCGGAGTCGGTGTACAACAACTACAGCATCAGTTTGATGGTTTGCTGCTCCCACCACCAGCGCTAGTTGAGACTGCTCACCTGTTGCAGCGAGTTCAACCACCTTGTCGATAAGCGCAATCGGCATGTTGTCGACAACGAACCAGCCAACGTCTTCGAGGTCATCTGCGGCCTGGGAACGACCGGCACCAGAGAGACCTGCAATTAAGAGGATGTCAGCCACTGGTATTTAGGCTACCGAATAACAGATGGCTCAAGATTGATGCATTGCGTTGTAAACAGCCTGTGAAACAACTTGTGGAAGGCCAGATTGAGCAAGGATCTCATCAGCGCTTGCTTCTCGTAAGGATTTCATGCTGCCAAAAACTTGCATCAGTTTTTCTTTGCGCGCAGCGCCCAGTCCAGCAATTCCGTCCAACCCACTCACCTTCATTCTCTTGCCCCGCAATTGGCGGTGAAAGGTGTTGGCAAAACGGTGAGCTTCATCTCGGATGACCTGCAACATGAACAATGCCTCGCTACCGCGGGGCACATCGATAGGCAATGACGAATTGGGAACGAACACTTCTTCAAGCCGCTTCGCCAAAGACGCGACCGGTATTTCGTTTTCAAGACCCAATTCCTTCACGACGTCTTTAGCGACACCCAATTGACCCTTACCACCATCGACCAAAATTAACTGTGGAGGGTAGGCAAACTTGCCTGGCTTGCTTCCACGCTCACTAATCGGTAAGTCACGTTCTTTTTTGTAGGCACTCAATCTGCGCATCAAAACTTCGCGCATTGCCGCATAGTCGTCGTTACCTGGAACATCCTTGATCTTGAATCGTCGGTATTCGGTTTTCGCTGGTAACCCGTCCTCAAGCACGACCATCGACCCGACATAGTCCGTCCCGTGAAGGTGAGCCATGTCGTAGCACTCAATGCGCAATGGAAAATGTGGAAGGTGTAACAGTTGTTGTAAATCATTGAGAGCCAACGTTCGACTGTGCTGATCTGCAGATCTTTTTAAACGATGTCGCGCAAGTTCCTTGGTTGCATTCATTGTGACAGTCTCTTGTAATTCGCGTTTGTCACCACGTTGGGGCACTCTCACACTTACCTGAGTAGTGCGAACATCGCTCAGCCACTTTTCAACTGCCTCGTGACTTTCCGGCAACACAGGAACAAGCACTTGCTTTGGGATCCCAAGTGCGGGCTCATCACCATAGACATTCTCCAAAATTCGATCGACGAGCAGTTCAGGACTTACATCCTCCACTTTGTCCAGAACGAAACCATTACGTCCGATGACGCGACCTTTACGAACAAAGAAAATTTGGACCGCAGCAGTGATTTCATCTTGAGCAATTCCAATCACGTCAATGTCGTCTTCCTGCACACCTACCATCTGTTGTTTTTCTAACACTTGATGAATTGCTGTCAACCGATCTCTTATCTTTGCTGCACGCTCATAATCTGTCGCTTCGGATGCAGCAATCATCTGCCTTTCCATGGTGGCAACAATTTCGGTATTGTCTCCATCCAGAAATTTCATCAGCCCGTCTACATGCACTTTGTAGTCAGTGGACGAGATTTCACCAACGCACGGACCACTACATTTTTCGATATGGAACAACAAGCATGGACGACCGAGTCGTTCGTGTTGTTTGAATTTGGATGCTGCGCAGGTGCGAACAGGAAATGTGCGAAGCAGTAATTCCAAAGTGTCTCGGATCGCACCAGGGTGCACGTAAGGACCAAAATACCGAACACCTTTGCGGCGCTTACCGCGAAACATCATCGCACGAGGCCATTCTTCATCGGTGGTAATGGCTATAAACGGAAAACTTTTGTCGTCTTGCAACCGAATGTTGAAACGAGGCTTGTGTTCCTTAATC
>JABMMV010000041.1 GCA_013205145.1 bacterium | reverse complement strand
GGAACCAATGGCAAAGGCTCTACTTCGCAAATGATTACCAAATTGTTGATGGCCCATGGACTCAAAGTGGGAACATTTGCGAGCCCGCACTTAGAGCGTATTAACGAGCGTATTTTGGTCGACGGCGAACCCATCGGCGATGCCGATTTTGCCGATCAAATAGCTGCAATTGCTGAAGTTGAAGTACTTGCTGGAGTACGCCCGTCATTTTTTGAAATTCTGACAGCAGTTGCGCTGCGATATTTTGCCGATGTTGCTGTAGACGTAGCAGTGGTGGAAGTGGGCATGCTGGGTCGTTGGGATGCCACAAATGTTGTGCATGCCGATGTAGCGGTTATTACTAATATTGCGCTCGATCACACAGAGTACGCTGGCCCCACAGTGTTCGATATCGCGCGCGAAAAAGTAGGCATTATTAAAGAAGGCTCCGATGTGGTCATTGGAGATGAAACAAGTGAGCTCGCCGATTTCTTTTTAGAAGCCGCTCCACATGCGGCACGGCGCGGTGAACACTTTGTTTGTGAAGATAATCATTTGGCATTGGGTGGACGACTCATTGATGTGCGCACGCCGTATGCGCTATACAGCGATATTTTTATTCCGCTTCATGGTCGGCACCAAGGCGATAATGCGAGCGCCGCCATTGCCGCTGTAGAAATGTTTTTTGCAAAAGCTATTCATCGTGATGTGCTTGAAGAAGGTCTGGCGTCGGTGGAAATGCCCGGGCGATTTGAAGTGTTGCACTATCAGCCATTGGTCATTATTGATGGGGCACATAATGCGGCAGGTGCCGATGTGTGTGCGGAAGTTTTCTTCAGCGACTTCGACCCGGTGGGGTCACGGCGCTTGGTGGTGGGAATGCTGCACAGCAGAGATGCCTACGAGTTGTTGTCGGCATTGCGTGTTGATGAGTTCGACCAGGTGGTGTGCTGTACGGCGCCAAGCCCACGGGGAATGCCGGCGCGAGATCTTCGTGACATTGCCAAAGAGATGGGATGCGACGATGTTGTCGCTATTGACGACGTGGGGGAGGCGTGCAATCGGGCACTTCTCAACACTTCTGCCGACGATGCTGTACTCATTACGGGATCTCTTTACGTTGTGGGTGCTGCCAGAAGTCACGTGTTGAGGGTTTTGCCGTAGAAATATCCCTAGAATGAGAAAATGAGCACCAAAACACTTGTCCTTTTGAAGCCAGACGCAGTAGAGCGCGGTCTTGTGGGAAACATCCTCACCCGATTCGAAACAAAGGGTCTGAAAATTGTGGCGATGCAGTTGCGCACCCTTGATGCAGCAACATTGGCTCGTCATTACGAAGAGCACGTAGGTAAGGGTTTCTACGCAGACCTTGTGGCCTTCATGGGTCGTAACCCTGTTGTTGCATTGGTCCTTGAAGGCCCTGATGACACCTGGGAAATAGTGCGTGCCATGATGGGCGCAACGAACCCACGCGGCGCAGCCCCCGGAACCATTCGTGGCGACCTCGGAACTCTCTTCACCGAGAACCTCGTACATGGCAGCGATTCTGCCGACTCAGCTGCCCGTGAAATTCAAATTTTCTTTCCTGGTTTGTAGTACTCCCGAATTTCTTGCGTGATTCATTTTTAAGAGAGTTCCTTGAAAGGGAGGTCGACACATGGCTCGTGGCAACCCACTAGGCATCGGACGCGATATTGCTATCGACCTTGGCACGGCTAACACTCTTGTTTATGTTCGTGGTCAGGGCGTGGTTCTCAACGAGCCATCTATTGTGGCCGTCGATACTCGTGATGGTCGACCCGTTGCGGTTGGCTATGAGGCCAAACGCATGCTGGGGCGTACGCCAGCACATATCAAATCGGTTCGACCATTAAAAGATGGGGTCATTGCCGACTTTGAGATTTGCGAAAAAATGTTGCGCTATTTCATTCAGCAAATTCATACCAGTAAGTGGAGTAAGCCACGCATGGTCATCTGCGTTCCTGCTGGTATTACAGGTGTAGAACAGCGTGCTGTGCAAGATGCTGCTGAGTACGCAGGAGCCCGTAAACCCGTGCACATTATTGAGGAACCGATGGCTGCTGCCATTGGTTCGGGTATTGCGGTCCACGAACCCGCAGGCAACATGATTGTCGATATTGGTGGCGGCACCACAGAAGTGGCCGTCATTTCTTTGGGTGGAATTGTGGTGTCGCAAAGCTTGCGCGTAGCAGGCGATGAGCTCACCGAAGCTGTTGGTGCTTATGTGAAGCGTGAGTTCAGCCTTGACCTTGGCGAAAACACATGTGAAGAAATTAAAATTCAAATGGGCTCAGCATGGAAATTGGAAGAAGAGTTCACAGCCGATATTGGTGGGCGCGACTCCATTTCGGGTTTGCCGCGACGTATTGAACTGACAACAGAACATATTCGTGAAGCTCTTGCCGAGCCACTAACAGCAATTATTGATGCAATAAAGTCGACTCTCGATAAGACTCCGCCAGAACTTGCTGCAGACATTATGGAGAATGGAATCATGCTTTCAGGGGGAGGAGCACTTCTTACTGGTATTGCGCAACGAGTGTCGCACGAAACAGGAATGCGAGCAATTGTTGCTGCTGACCCTTTGTACTCAGTAGTTTTCGGTTCAGGTCAGGCCCTTGAAAACATTGATGCAATGCGTGGGCTTCTCACTCAAACAGGAATCGACTAGTAGGTAGCTTTTCCGTGTATTCATTTACCCGGCGTCGTCTCATTGTGGTGCTGCTTCTCACGTCGGTGCTGTTGCTCACCCTTGACGGCAGCAAAAGTGGGCTAGTAGGCGGTGTAAAAGATGCATTTGGTGTGGTGTTTAGGCCCGTCGAACGATTCGCAAATGTCGTTTCTCGCCCCTTGTCGAATGTGTGGAGAGGTGTACTCGACTACAGCGACATGCGTAAAGAGAATTTGGCTTTAAAAGATTTGCTAGTGAAGCAAGAAGGCGCGGCAATTGCTGCGACGGCGAGCGTTCGTGAAGCTCAAGAATTGCTCGCGTTAAACGGGCTGCCCACCCTGGCCGGAATCGATAGCGTCACCGCACAGGTAGTAGGGCAATCGCCTTCAAACTTCACGCAAACTTTCGAATTGAACCGTGGTAAATCCAGCGGTATTCGCGTAGGCATGACAGTTACAAACGGCGCGGGCCTCGTGGGAAAAATTACTGGGGTTACTCTTGAGCGTTCGGTGGTAATGCTTGCCACCGACCCGGAATATGCAATGTCGGTGAAGGTGGGGGCTTGCACTCGCCCGAACACCACGACCACTGCAGTTCCTCAGACAACTACAACGCTTGTGTCTGATGGGTCTACATCGCTGGCCACCAATGTGCTTCCAACGACTACAACAACATCTACGACTTCAACGACCAGCACAACAACGACCGTCTTGCAGCGAGCAACAACAACGACTATCAAAGGTTTTACACCCTTTGCTACAACGCTGCCGCCCGTGCCAGGTGGTGGGGGCGTCACCCAAATTACTGTTCCTGAAACGGGAGTTCTGTTGCCGCGCGAAACAGGGGCAATGGAAGGTCAAGGAATCGACCGGTTGCCAGTGATTCGCTTTATTCAAACTTCAACTCGGCTCGGGGAGTTATGCGAAGGAGTTCCTGTAGTAACTGCAGGTGGTTCACAAAGCTTGGCTCCGGCCGACCTTGTGGTGGGAACAGTGTCGCGGGTTGTTACTCGTACAGGCACTAGTGGTCCGCTTTTAGAAGTAGAACTTGCAGCCAATTTGCAGAGTTTGAACTTCGTTCGTGTTCTTTTGTACCAACCAGCAACTGAGATTCCGCAATGAAACGTTTTTTCGCAATTATTGAATCGCCTTTCACTCGGGCAGTCCTTATTGGAATCATTGTGTTGTCTTTTCAAACAACGCTGTTCAACACTTTGCGCCCGTTCAGCGTGGTGATGCAAGTGATGCTGTTGTGTTCTGCAGCAAGTGGTGTTGCTGCAGGTAGCGAATCGGGAGCAATTGCAGGGTTTATGTTCGGGTTCATGTACGACATGGTGCTGACGTCGCCCTTCGGTTTGTCGGCGCTCGTCTTTGGTTTTGCGGGCTATATGGCAGGCGGAGTCAACACCTTTGCCTACAGCCCGCGGTGGTGGTTCAAAATGCTGAGTATTGGTATTTCTAGTGCTGCCGCAGTGCTTATTTACCCTGCAGCGAGCCTGGTTGTGGGGGTAGATGGATTACTGCAAACGCGTGTAATTGGTGTCGCATTCACCGTGGGGTTGTTTAACGCAGCGTTTGCATTGCCGGCAGTTTTCTTAATGCGTTGGGCATTGGTGAAGTCAAAAAAGCAAATGTTGTGGGCGGAGTAGCAGATGGCTGTTGTAGCGCTCAATAAAAGATTGCGCATTTTGGGCAGTCTCGCAATTGTGATGTTGTGTTTGGTAACTGTACGAACATGGTTCTTGCAGGTGGTCGACGCTGAAGGTTTGCAAGAACGAGTTCAAGAAGTGCGCACGAGAACTGTGCAGCTCCTCCCCGAACGTGGACGCATCTTTGACTCTGTTGGGCGCATCGTTGCCGACAATGAACGCGTTCTCACGGTCACCATAGATCGCTCCGTTATTGTTGATGCTGGCGACAGGGCGCAGTTGTTTCTGCGCATATCGGGGCCATTGCAAACACCCTTTGCCGAACTCGAACGTCGCTATAAAAGTAAACGCTATGACGCACTACAACCGTTGCCCTTGAAGGAAGGCGTATCAGAGCAAACTGCACTCTTCTTAAAAGAACGATCGGAAGATTATCCAGGTGTTGATGTTTCGGAAGACTGGAAACGTGAATACCCGTATGCGCCTATAGCTAGTCATGTGGTGGGTTTTCTTGGCGCTATTTTGGAACGTCAGTCGGCGTATTACATGGCACTAAAATATTCACCAAATGAACGTGTTGGTCAATACGGGGTCGAGCAAACATACGAATCGTATTTGCGCGGAAAACCCGGTTATGTGCGCTACGAAGTCAATGCACGCGGGCAAATTTTGCGGCAATTTGAGCGAATTGAGCCCGTTCCGGGCAACGACATACAACTTACAGTCGACTTGAAGTATCAGCAATACGCCGAGCAAGCTTTGGAAACAGAATTAAAACTACGCCGTCGAGTTGATGCGGGAACGGTGAGGTTGCCTGACGGCACTCAAGACCCTGCCTTTCCTGAAGAGAATCTGTACAAGGCGCCAGCCGGGTCATCGGTTCTCTTGAACAATGTCAGTGGTGAAGTCATTGCAATGGCGAGCTACCCGAATTTTGATAACAGATGGTTCGGCTCCGGCATCACTTCCGACAAGTTTCAGCAGCTCTTCCCACAAACCAAAGACCCCGACATGGCAATTATGGTGAACCGAGCCGTGAGTGGTCGTTACAACTTGGGCTCCACTTTTAAACCCTTCACTGCTTTTGCTGCGTTGAATACGGGGCAGTTAACTGGGGGCGCCGATTACGTCTACAAAGACCAAGGCACATACAAACTTGAATCAATTCCCAACGGTCGTTGCAATGAGGGCGTGAAGTGCGTTTTCAAAAACGCTTTTTGTGCAAGTACAAATTCGCCGTGCACTTACGGGCCGGTCAATATTGAAGATGCATTAGCAGTATCTAGTGATGCGTTCTTTTACAAAATTGGTGAACAGATTCTGACGCAACGCGGCTACAAACCAATTCTTGAAGAGCAAGTTCGCCTCTTTGGTTTTGGTTCACCAACAGGTATTGACCTTCCTTATGAATTTGGCGGAGCATTGCCAAGTAAGGCGTTGAAAAAGCTGCTAGCCGAAGATGGGGCAATCAGCAAAGAAGAAGGCCGCGCGTATTACGTGGGGGACAATGTTCAATTTGCCATTGGTCAAGGTCTTTTATCGGCAACACCCATTCAAGTAGCCGTTGCTTATTCTGCGCTCGCCAACGGCGGGTCAGTTGTTACCCCGCATGTGGTGAAAGCAATTCTTGTGCCCGGAACACCAGATGGCGACTCTGGCTATATAGACGTCTCGCAAATGGTTGTAGAAAAAGACTTTTCGCAAGGCCGTGTTCAACGAGAAATTGATATGAAAAAGGAAGATCGCGATGCAATTCTCAATGGCCTGACAAGAGTGATTGACGGCAAGGGAGTTAATTACGGCTATTACCACAAGGCCACAGGCGAAAATCTTTTTAAAAACTATGCACGCAAGGTTTTGCCAATTGCTGGAAAGACGGGAACAGCGCAAGGTTTCGGGAGCTATCCATGGAATGACTCGTCGGCTTTTGCGGCATTTAGTCTCGACCCTCAGCAGCCTTACACCGCAGTGGCGTATTTAGAAAAAGCTGGTTATGGGTCGCAGGCTGCTGCGCCAGTTGTGAAGTGCATTTTCTCTGCGCTTGCTGGGCAAACAAAGCCGAGCCCCGTGGTGCCAAGTGACCCCATCGACCTCAATGCCACAGCAGTTGCTCCTATCCAATTTCTCGCAAGCCCGTTATGTCTGAGCGGATTTGGTGGAAGTGTGCGCGATTAATGGGTATTTTCGACAACTTGCAGCTCGGCGGTCGCACCTCGCTGAGTGGACGAAGCACCTCGACGGTGGGAAACCTGCGACGCAGCATGGCCGACCCGGCTCGCAACAT
>JABMMV010000040.1 GCA_013205145.1 bacterium | reverse complement strand
CCACTGCCGCCTTAATGGGCGAAACATGACTGACCACCACGATGTGCGAGTGCACGGTGTTGTTCAACAGGTCGTCAATTGCCTCTTGTACGCGCACCGAGAGTTCAGCAAGCGTTTCACCGTTTGGCGGGCGAAAATGCTCATCTGTTCGCCATGTGGCCCACTGTTGCGCACTCACTGAACTCACTGGCTGCCCATCGAAGTCGCCATAGTTGAGCTCTATCCAACGCGGGTCGGTTTCTATTTCAATACTTTGTGTCAGACCTTCAGCAATAGCTTGTGCGGTTTGTTGTGCACGAAGAAGCGGGCTTGAAATGACACGACTGACCGGGGCAATTTTCTGTACTGCAGCACCTAAAAGGCTCACCTGCGCTCGCCCAATGTCGTCGAGTGGATGATTTACATGACCCTGCAATAGGTTTTGTGCGTTGGCAGCAGTTTGCCCATGTCGCACAAGAGTGAGTAAGCGTTCACCCATGGCGCTACTTCTCTTGGCTCACAGAAGAAAGAACCCCAGTGCGCATAAATTCTCGACGACGCTCGGCATTGGTAAGACCACATTGGCGTACTAACACGACGAGCATGATTACACCAACAATTTCCATTGCAATATTGAGCCCCATGCGCTGAGCAACGGGAAGCTCAGCATCGCCAAATGACACGCCGCCAAAAGGCCACCAGAACACTTTCGTAGCAGTAAATGCACCATCATAAATGAGATGCATAAAGGTACCTATGGCAAGCGGCAACGTGCGCTTGCGAATGACCTTCTTATTTTGCGTTGTCAACATAATGACCACTAACAATGCAACGCTGAAAAGCAACGTGTGCAGCACTCGTGCGCCACCCCACCAAATGTCAATGACATCGGGAAGAAGAACGCCTACAACAAGTAGCCGATAGTCGAAACGCGGATCTTGGAAAACGAAACGAACCGAAAATATTGCCGTGGCAACAAACCAGAAAAACATTTAGAACACCAGCCACCGAGCACAGTTCGGACACTCTCTATTTTCATCGGTTTCTTTTTTAAGAAGGTCCACTTCAGAGGGAGACAGGTCGAGATGGCAACCACCACACACGTGATTTTTTACCTTTGCCACAGCGATGCCTTTGTGCTGCGACCGGCGCAGTTCATATGCTGCCAACCACTTTTCGTCGAGTGATGCGGCAAGACGTTGACGCTTTTCTTCCACGTCACGCGCTTCTGCCTTTTTATATTCTTCAGCAAGCTTCAAAGCCTCAGTGGCAGCAATTTCATCGGTGCGGAATTGACCGATGTCATTTCGCGCCGACACCAAAGTGGAATCGATGAGCTCAGACTCTTCCATGAAAGCTAGCGACTCTTCATCGACCGTATTCAATTCACCGTTCACTGTGAGAATTTCGTGTTGAAGTGCCTCTGCTTCGCGCGTAGCTATAACAGTTTTCATTTGCTGTTCAAGGCGATCGCGTTTTTTCTGCAAAGTTGCACTGTTAGCTTCCGCCGCACTGAGCAGTTTCTCTAGTTCCTGTTGGCGCAATTCACCAGACGCTATTTTCGCCGCACAATCGGCAATATTTTTTTGAACAAGGGCTAATGCTTCACGCTCGGGCAAAGTGATGAAGTGGTGCTTCAGTTGCTCAAGGGTCGTATCGAGCACTTGCAGGTCATAGAGATGAACCAAGATCGACACACTTGCAGGCTATTACCCAGGTGTGGGAATACTCGTTTGCACGCTTCCCGGAAGGGGTTTTGCACAGTCAAAAATTAGGTTTCCCAGTGGGTCAAGCGTTGGCAGTGGAGAGAACGGGTTGGTATTCGACGGCAAAATAGTGGTGCCCGGGTCGACGATGCTCACTACTGGTGGGCCTTGCGCCCCAGGAACCACTACGGGCACAGTGGTTGATGTACCTGGCATAGACGTGGTCACCCCGCCTGCCGGATCACCAATGGGTTGAACTGTTGTTGTGGTTAACCACATGGGGTCAAAGGCCACCACATTGCCGGTGAACCTGCGTGGTAATGCGCCCGATACCAGTTGTGCCACACAGTCGACACCTGGCAAGTACAAACGCGTCGAGCCACGGCTTGGTGGAACGGCTGCATCCCAATCGACAATGGGGGCATCGACAAGAGCCGCATCGTTGTATGCCTTCCAAATGCCTGCAGGGAACGTTGCACCTTGCACACGTGGAACACCTGCAGCAACGAACTCGGGAATTCCTACCATCGAGGTATACGCACGCGGGTCACCCACCCACACCGCGGTAGTGAGTTCCTTTGTAAAACCAACGAACCATGCATTGGTGTTGTCATCTTGCGTACCAGTTTTGCCGCCAGCAGGGCGATCTTTGTCGAGCGCACTGCGTCGTGCGGTGCCTTTGGTAAGCACACCTTTCAATATTGATACTGCTTTATCGGCAATTTCTTTCGTGAAGACTTGCGTGCCAGGGT
>JABMMV010000039.1 GCA_013205145.1 bacterium | reverse complement strand
CACGGGGTAGGGCTGCTCATTCATGAAGCGCCTTGGATAAACCCAAGATCTTTAGATGTTCTTTGCGAGAATGACGTGGTGACTGTAGAGCCTGGGGCGTATCGTATGGGGCTTGGTGGTGTGCGCGTGGAAGATCTTTTCATCGTTACTTCGGCAGGCCACTTCAACATATCTCGTAGCCCAAAAATCCCATATTCAACACTGAACGTTTAGGAAAGATTATGCCTTCAATTAGCACGAACGATTTCAAAAACGGCATCACGCTTGAGCTCGACAACGGACTCTTCACTGTTGTGGAATTTCAACACGTGAAGCCTGGTAAGGGTGGTGCCTTCGTGCGCACCAAGTTGCGTAACGTACGCAACGGCAACTTGTTAGAAAAAACGTTCAACGCTGGCATCAAGGTGGAGCAGGCCATTATTGACAAGCGTGACATGCAGTTCCTGTACAAAGACGGTGAAGAATATGTGTTCATGGATACCGATTCTTACGACCAGACAAATGTTGGACCAACATCGCTTGGTGAGGCAGTCGACTACCTCATCGAGTCTGCAGTTGTCATTATTGCTTTCCATGGAACCGAAATCGTTGGTGTTGAAATGCCTGCTTCGTTAGAGCTACTTATTGCTGAAACCGACCCTGGCGTACAGGGTGACCGCGTGTCGGGTGCTCGTAAGCCAGCCACGTTGCAAACCGGTAAAACTCTCCAAGTGCCTCTTTTCATTAATCCTGGTGACAAGGTCAAAGTCGACACCCGCAGCGGCGAATACATCACGCGCGTTTAAATGAAAAATGCATCCCCGAAAGGGAACTTCGCCCCAGGCCATGCTTCAGATGCCCGTGAACAGGCACTCATTTTGCTTTATGAAGCTGAATCGCGCTCAATGTTGGTATCCGACGTGGTGCGCGAGCAGGTGGTAGTGCCCCATAGTGTCGCAGTTGCGCTTGCGTTAGGGGTTGAAGAAGCACAGGTCACCTACGACGAAATGATCTCTTCGCGGGCCAAAGGTTGGCGCCTCGAACGGATGCCCATGATCGACCGCGCAGTTCTGCGCTTGGCTCTGCACGAATTGCGGGTATTCCCCGATGTGCCCACTGCTGTAGTCATGAACGAGGCCATTGAACTCGCCAAACGCTTCTCAACAGAAGATTCAGGGCGTTTTGTGAACGGAATTCTGTCTGCTTTGCTCGAATCTGTTCGCCCAAATGCCAAATAACTGCTAACCTCAAAGAAATTCACCGTCAAACGGGTCCTGAGAGGCTCGAACGGAAGGCAATATGACGAATACAGAGAAGGCAGCCAGTGTGCTGACCAGTAACGATGTGCAGCGCGCCGTACGCCGCATCGCTCATGAAATTATTGAACACGTTGCCTCATTGGCCGGTTCCCTCAGTTCCCCGGAAAAAATAGCCATCATGGGCCTCCAGCATGGAGGCGTATGGCTTGCTGAAGCTATTCATTCGAACATTTTAGAAATACAACCACATGCGCCTGTAGTGCTTGGGTCCATCGACGTCAGCATGTATCGAGACGACATTGGGTTGCGACCCACTCTCGAAGTAGCAACATCACATGTTCCCTGCAGTCTCGATGGAGTGTTGGTGGTGCTTGTCGACGATGTGTTGTTCACCGGACGCACGGTGCGCGCAGCATTCGACGCCCTTATTGAATTCGGACGACCACAAGCCGTACGTTTGGCAGTGATGGTCGACCGCGGTCATCGGGAACTTCCCATTCGGCCCGATTTTGTGGGCAAGAATCTCCCAACGCATGTAAATGATGAAGTACTCGTGCGCATGTCGGGTGTAGAAATTTTTCCAGGAGTGCACGCATGAAGCATCTCCTCTCCATGGACGACCTGTCGCTTGGTGAAGTGCAGCAACTATTGTCACTTGCCGACGAAATGAGTGAAATACAAAAGCGCTCTCAACCAAAAGTTCCTGCTCTACGCCACAAAACAGTGGTGAGCCTCTTCTTTGAAGACAGCACGCGTACTCGGTTGTCGTTCGAAACGGCTGCTAAGCGATTGTCGGCCGACACCATGACCTTTAGTGCTACATCGTCAAGCGTAAACAAGGGCGAGAGTTTGCGCGACACGGTAGAAACTCTGTCGGCGATGGGCGTTGACGCATTTGTGGTTCGACATAAAACCGCGGGTTTGCCACTAGCGATGACCCAGTGGACGAATGCTCATATTGTGAACGCCGGAGACGGTGCACATCAACATCCAACGCAAGCCTTGCTCGACGCCTTTACGCTCACTCGTGCCCTTGAAATGGGTAATTCACTTGCAGGGGTGCGCATAGCGATGGTCGGAGACATTCGACATAGCCGTGTTGCGCGCAGCACGGTACGAGCTTTTGTTCTGCTCGGCGCCAAGGTCACGCTTGTTGCCCCAGCGTCGCTGTTGCCTCCGTCGCTCATCTATAGCAATGCCGCCCATACGCGCCATGAGTGGCCGGTTTCTGTATCGCATGATCTCGATGAAGTTCTTGGCGATGTTGATGTTGTGTATCTCCTGCGGATGCAACACGAACGTATGAATGCAGCTTTTATTTCCTCAGTAGACGAATACGCGCTGCATTTCGGTTTAACAGCGCAGAGGTTGGCGAGACTCCCTCTTCACTTCAAGTTGATGCACCCCGGTCCCATGAACCACGGGGTGGAAATCGGTGTAGATCCTGCGTTGGTTCCAGGGTCACTCATTACACAACAAGTAACCAACGGTGTGTCTATCCGAATGGCTGTACTGCTTTCACTACTTGGTCCCGCAGCTTCAAGTGAAACGACGAAAGAAGAGAGAGATGTCTAATAGCAAATCCGTTCTCATTATTGGTGGAACAGTCGTCAATGCTTCGGGCGAAGTACTTGCCGACGTCATGATCGACCAAGGGGTTGTGCAAGAAGTCGGACCCAATATTTCTGCAAAGTATGCCGCAGAAAATGAAGGCGGACCGCAGCGCATCGACGCAACTTCTTGCGTAGTTACTTCAGCTTTTGTAGACCTACACACTCACCTGCGTGAGCCTGGCCGTGAAGAATCAGAAACCATAGAGACAGGGTCCCGTGCAGCAGCGCTTGGTGGCTACGGGGCTGTCGTGGCCATGCCAAATACCGAGCCGGCTCAAGATTCAGTTGCGGTGGTGGAGTTTGTGCGGATGCAAGGGGAGCGTGCCGGTTTGGTTGATGTGGTTCCGTCCGCGTGTATCACTGTGAATCGCAGTGGCCTGCAACTCAGCCCATTTCATTCGCTGGCTCAAAACGGAGTGACTCTGTACACCGATGACGGCAATGGGGTGCAAGATCCGGTCATCATGCGCCGGGCCATGGAGTACGCCAAAGAGCTCAACATCACCCTGATGCAACATTGTGAGGTTTCTCGACTCACCGAAGGCGCAGTGATGCACGAGGGATGCTGTTCATCTCACCTCGGGCTGCCGGGTTGGCCATCAATTGCAGAAGTATTAATGCTGCAACGTGATCTTGAGTTAATGCGGGAAACGGGTGCGAAAATGCACTTCCTGCATCTGTCCACTGCGCGCAGTGTGGAACTCGTACGCCAGGCGAAAAATGAAGGCTTGCCCGTCACGGCCGAAGTGACTCCGCATCACTTTTCTCTCACCGATGAAAAGCTGTCTGGGTTCAACACTGTGTTCAAAGTAAATCCACCACTACGCACCATGGAAGATATTGAAGCACTGCGCATTGGTATGCAAGACGGAACAATTGACGCCATTGCTACAGATCATGCTCCTCATGCGGCCCATCTGAAAGATCAAGATCTCCAAGCAGCGCCACCGGGAATGTTGGGTTTACAAAGTGCACTC
This sequence comes from bacterium, assembly GCA_013205145.1. GTDB lineage: Bacteria > Actinomycetota > Acidimicrobiia > Acidimicrobiales > Ilumatobacteraceae > F1-20-MAGs119. The sequence continues at coordinate 30,307 of JABMMV010000039.1, read as the reverse complement.
GGTGTGGCAATGAAGTACTCAGGTTGTTCAGTGCAACGAGTAATTGAGTTGATGTCTTGGGCTCCCGCTCGTATTGCCGGTCTCACTGCTCGCCAGGGAAATTCAGTTGCCCCTGGCAACATCGCAAACCTTGTCGTATTCAATCCGACTGCGCAATGGGAACAATCTCTCGAACAGATCGTCAGCAAAAGTCAAAACACCCCTTATCTCGGACTCCCATTGCAAGGTCAAGTGCAGTGCGTATTGCGAGATGGAAAAGTCATAGTAGAAGCAGGAGTAATAACTAAATGAGTGCGCCGAATGGTTTCACAGATGGGCACCTCGTGCTCGCGAACGGCGAAGTATTTGAAGGTGAAGTGTTCGGGGCTCTCCCCGAGTCGGGCGTTTCAGCAGGCGAAGTTGTTTTCAACACCGCAATTACCGGTTATCAAGAAATTATTACAGACCCTTCATATGCCGGGCAGATCATTACTTTTACGCAGCCTCATATAGGGAACTACGGAACTGTTGATTTAGATAACGAATCGGTGCGGCCCTTTGCGCGTGGTGTGGTCATGCGCCAAATGGCGCGTCGTCATAGCAATTGGCGTGCCGAAGACTCGCTGTTGTCGTCGCTGCAACGCTGGGGAATTCCTGCAATAGGAGGAATCGACACGCGACGCCTCACTCGCATTTTGCGTGACGCCGGCGCAATGAGTGGTTCTTTTGGAACTGCGGATCCGAAAATACTTTTACAATCTGCACAAAGCGAAAAAGGCACTGCAGGAGTCGATCTTGTCTCTCAAGTCACCACACAGTCGGCCTATGAAATGGGTTCAGGCAAATACAAAGTGGTGGCCTATGACTTTGGAATCAAGTCGACCATTGTGAATTGTCTTGCCGAAATTGCAACTGTTCGTGTTGTGCCTGCCCACACGAGCGCTGAAGAAGTGTTGCAGATGAAACCCGATGGGGTCTTTTTGTCGAACGGCCCAGGCGACCCAGAGATGGTGAATACCGCGGTGCAGTCCATCAAGGACCTGCTGGAAAAGGGTGTACCCATTTTTGGAATTTGTCTGGGTCATCAACTGCTGGCACGAGCAATAGGGGCTAAAACCTACAAGTTGCCATTTGGCCACCATGGTGGAAACCATCCAGTAAAACGTCTCGAAACAGGCACTGTAGAAATCACCAGTCAAAATCACAATTTCTGTGTTGACGAGAAATCTCTCGCTCAACTCATCGATGTAACGCATATCAACCTCAATGATGAGACAAATGAGGGAATGAAAGTGCGCGGTGCAAGGGCATTCAGTGTTCAGTACCACCCTGAGGCGGGACCGGGACCTCACGATTCAAGATATCTCTTTAACCAGTTTGCCAATGTAATGGATGGAAAGTAATGCCGCGTCGTAACGATATTCATAGCATTTTAATTATCGGTTCCGGACCAATTGTTATTGGTCAGGCCTGCGAATTCGACTATTCGGGAACGCAGGCATGTCGTGTTCTGAAAGAAGAGGGGTACCGCGTGATTCTTGCGAACTCGAACCCTGCCACCATCATGACCGACCCCGACTTTGCAGACCGCACATATATTGAGCCACTCACGGTAGAAGTTTTAGCCAAAATTATCGAACGGGAAAAACCAGATGCTGTATTACCCACGCTCGGTGGCCAAACAGGGCTCAACCTTGCAATGGCACTCTTTGAAAAAGGTCTCGTCGGGGTGCCGGGCACCCCAGAACTCATCGGCGCAAATGCTGAAGCAATCTCAACAGCCGAAGATCGAGACAAATTCAAGCAAGCAATGATTGAAATTGGTTTATCGGTTCCACGCAGTGGTGTCGCACGCAATATGGAAGAAGCGCATGAGGTGCTTGCTGAAATTGGTTTACCCATCATCATTCGACCTGCATATATTTTGGGTGGTCGCGGAACAGGCATTGCAAATACGCAAGAAGAGTTTTTGAAACTCGCCGCGAACGGTCTAGATGCAAGCCCTATCCGTGAAATTCTTATCGAAACTTCCATCGTTGGGTGGAAGGAATATGAACTTGAAGTAATGCGCGACAAGGCCGACAACTGCGTCATCATCTGCTCAATTGAAAACCTCGATGCGATGGGTGTACATACAGGAGACTCCATCACAGTGGCGCCTGCGCAAACCTTGTCTGACGTGGAATATCAAAAGATGCGCGATGCCGCATTTGCATGTATTCGTCGAGTAGGAGTGGAGACAGGCGGTTCTAACGTCCAGTTTGCGGTCAACCCTGTAAACGGCGATCAGGTTGTCATTGAAATGAATCCCCGTGTTTCACGGTCATCTGCGTTGGCTTCAAAGGCAACAGGTTTCCCTATCGCCAAAATTGCAGCAAAACTTGCGGTGGGCTACACGCTCGACGAAATACCTAATGACATCACCAAAATGACTCCAGCAAGCTTTGAGCCAACCATTGACTATGTCGTTACCAAAATACCGCGCTGGGCTTTCGAGAAACTTCCCGGTACAAGTGGTGTGCTTGGCACACAGATGCAAAGCGTTGGAGAAGTGATGGCCATCGGGCGCACATTCCCTGAAAGTTTGCAAAAGGCCTTACGTTCATTAGAGCAGGGTCGCGCAGGGCTGAACGCTGATTCTTCTGAAGTGCACATGCGCAGTATGTCTGACGAAGAGCTGTTACAAAAATGCGCTATTCCTACCCCCGATCGTATTTTTCAAGTTGGAGAGGCCTTGCGTCGTAGAATTGATGTGGAGAAAGTTCAAGCACATTGCTTGTACGACCACTGGTATCTCGATCAGATGATCTCCATCATCGATGAGCGTCTGGCATGGGAATCTTTGGCCGCTCAAGGTACAAAACTGAGCGATATCTCACGTGCGGTATGGCGCCGAGCGAAGCGACTCGGGTTCTCCGATGTGCAACTGGCCTTTCTCCTCGGTTCAAGCGAACGCGAAGTGCGTGCTGCTCGAAAAGAAGCGGGAGTAATTACCACGTTCAAAACAGTTGACACATGCAGCGCTGAGTTTGACGCAAAAACGCCGTATCACTATTCAACATATGAAGACGAAAATGAAGTGCGACCCTCTTCGCGTCCACGCGTCATCATTTTGGGCAGTGGACCCAACCGTATTGGTCAAGGAATTGAATTTGACTACTGCTGCGTGCATGCAAGCTTTGCTCTGCGCGACGCCGGGTTTGAAACAGTGATGTTGAACTGCAACCCAGAGACCGTGTCTACTGACTACGACACCAGCGACCGGTTGTATTTTGAGCCACTGACCTACGAAGATGTTCAAAATGTTATTGAGGCAGAAACTCTTGCAAGTGGAGGAGTGGAACCGAAAGTTATCGTCAGCCTTGGTGGGCAGACTCCGTTGAAACTGGCTTCGCAAATTGACGCTCGCCTCATCGCAGGCACATCACCAAACTCCATCGATCTTGCAGAAGATCGTGAACGGTGGAACGCATTGTGCGAAGAGTTGTTCATTCCTCAGCCTCCTGGTGGCACAGCAACTACTTTTAATCAAGCGCGCGACATTGCTGCGCGAATTGGTTATCCAGTTCTTGTGCGTCCTAGCTATGTTTTGGGCGGCCGTGCAATGCAAATTGTTCATGACGAAGACCACCTGCAACGCGCTATGAAAGAGCTTGCTCGCGAAGGTTCACTAGGCCGCGAGGGTGGTCTGTCTGCAGAGCGCCCCATCCTCGTCGACCATTTTCTTGAAGATGCCACAGAGGTAGACGTCGATGCGGTTCGAGATATCACTGGTGAAGTGCTTATTGGTGGGGTGATGGAGCATGTGGAAGAAGCGGGTGTTCACTCTGGAGACAGTGCATGCGCCATTCCTCCTCAAACTCTTCCCGATTGGGTAGTCGAAGTCATTCATTCTTATGCAAAAGCTTTGGCAAATGCCCTTGAAGTAGTTGGTCTCTTGAACGTGCAGTTTGCAGTATCAGGAACAACTGTCTATGTCATTGAGGCAAACCCGCGCGCAAGTCGCACTGTTCCGTTCGTGGCTAAAGCAACCGGTGTGCCGTTAGCAAAGGTTGCAACACGCGTGATGCTCGGAGCAACGTTGAATGAATTGCGCATAGAAGGTTTGCTCACCGAGCCAATTACGGGTCACGTCTCGGTGAAAGAAGCGGTTCTGCCCTTTAGTCGCTTCCCCGAAGTCGACACGGCGCTTGGGCCAGAAATGCGCTCTACTGGTGAAGTCATGGGAATCGATGCAACGTTTGGTCTAGCTTTCGTCAAAGCCGAAAGCGCAGCAGGAACAATTCTGCCAACGACTGGCTTGGTGTTTTTGTCACTCGCAGATCGCGATAAACCTGCCGGACTCGTGGTTGCTCAGCGGCTGAGAGAATTAGGTCTCGGTATTGCTGCTACTTCGGGAACAGCAACGTACTTATCGCGCTTCGGAGTTGTTGTCGACCGCATCGTGGCAAAAGTTTCAGAATCAACAATTGGTAGCGACACTGCAGTAGGTCTCATCGAATCTGGCGATGTTGCCTTCGTTGTTAATACCCCTCGAGGAGCAGGATCTCGTTCCGATGGGCAGGCAATACGTAAAGCAGCAAACGTTCATCATGTTTCTTCGGTGACCACGATTGAAGCTGCATTGGCAGCATTCCAGGGCCTTATTGAGCAAAAGCAGCACCCTCTCACCGTTTGTTCGCTGCAAGAGTTTCACCACGTCGGTCGACAACGAGCAAGTCAAGTGGGAAGCACATGAGGCATAGCCACCTCAAGTCTTTTGCACAAAAACAATGTGCCGATGGTGTTTCCATCGGTTCCGTTCGTCTGCGTCAGCCTGTGCTCACCGCATCGGGTACGGCTGGTCATTGCGTTGAACTCAATCGCTACTTTTCCATGGCGGAAATTGGCGCAACAGTAGTGAAATCTTTATTCGCCACACCGTGGCCTGGCAACCCGGCGCCTCGACTGCATCCCACACCAGCAGGAATGATCAACGCCGTGGGGTTGCAGGGGCCGGGTATCACCAAGTGGTGCGAAGAAGATCTTCCCGAGCTCGAGAAACACGGGGTCACAATTGTTGCGAGCATATGGGGTCGCACGGTTGAGGAATATCGTCAAGCTGCAGAAATGCTGGCGCCACATGCGCACCGCATTGCCGCTCTCGAAGTGAACTTGTCGTGCCCCAACTTGGAAGGTCGCGGAGGAATCATTGCTCACGATTCCGTGATGAGCGCAAATGTTATTGCAGCGTGTGCTGTAGCTGGTGTGCCACGATGGGCAAAGTTGAGCCCTAACACCGACCGGCTCATCACTATTGCCGAAAGTGTTGTTGAGGCCGGAGCAGAAGCGCTCACCTTGACCAATACCTTGCTGGGCATGTTGTTGAACACCGATACTGCTCAACCAGTGTTGGGAAATGGCGGCGGGGGAGTATCGGGTCGGGCAATGTTTCCTATTGCATTACGCGCGGTCTTCGATGTGCGCAAGGCACTGCCTCTCATCCCCATTGTCGGAGTCGGCGGTATTGCCAGTGGCGATGATGCAATTGCAATGATGCAAGCAGGTGCTCATGCTGTACAGGTAGGAACAGCCTCTTTCGCGCGTCCCGATGCCGCAATGAAAATATTGAATGAAATGCATGTATGGATGCGAAAACAGGGCGTGTCTCAATGGTCAGATATCACGAATAAGGCTCATCGTTCCTGATGTTGTGTAGACATTTCCCAATTCGGGCTATTCGTTTCGGTAGTGTTAGGTCATGAAAAGCACTAGTTTCTCTACTCTCAATGAGGTAGAAACTGCTATTGCCGAAGTTCTGCAAGGAAGAGAACAATTTATAGATGCTGTTGCCCGCGGTGAATTTCAAGGCGCAACCGTCGGTGAATTCATTATCAGCCATCCACACGTGCATGCGCTCTACGTAGTGAAAGTTGCCGAGTCCGTTCCCGGAATGGGAAAGGTGTCTGCTCGGCGCGCGCTCGATGAATTGGGTGTCAACTATCTCAGCCCTTGTCTCTCCATCACATCTGTTCAATGGGAAACACTCTTTGCCGGCGGGCAACAATGAGTGCTGCACGCGACCCCATCATTTTGGTGCTGTCGGGGCCCGGCGGTGTGGGCAAAGGAACCATTGTTCAGGCTTTGGTGAAGCGCGATCCACAACTGTGGTTGAGCCGATCATGGACCACACGTAACCATCGAGAAAATGAAGACCCAAACGCCTATGTTTTTGTGACTCGCGAAGATTTCCAAGACCGCATCGCGGCAAATGGATTTTTAGAGTGGACCTCATTCTTGGGCAACTATTACGGCACCCCGTCTCCTGAACCGACAGAAGGAAACGACATTGTTCTGGAAATTGAGGTCGATGGGGCTCAACAGGTGAAAGCCAGCCATCCCGACGCGGTACTTGTTTTCGTATTGCCCCCATCCCGCCTCGAGCAGCAGCGTCGGTTGCGGGGTCGGGGAGACCCCGAGCAAAAGGTGGAAGAGCGCCTTCGTAAGGCGGAAGAAGAAGAACCTGTGGGCATTGCCATCGCCGACCATGTTGTGGTCAATGACGATCTTGAGCTTACTTTGCAGGAACTTTTGCGAGTTTTGCACCACGAACGTAACCGGCGCACTATTCGGTAAGATAGACCCACTTCGTCGACCCTGTTTTTCTCACTAGACACCTTGGAGGCCCCCGTGGCACGCGCAAATGACTCAATGATCAATCCGAAAATTGAAGAACTCCTCAATCGGGTCGACTCCAAATTCAGCCTTGTTACCTTGGGTGCACGTCGTGCGCGCCAAATCAACTCCTACTTCAATCAGCTCGGTGACGGCTTGGGTAACTCCATCCCGCCTCAGGTCAGCTCGGTTGCCCGCAAGCCCATCAGCATTGCCTTTGAAGAAATTGCTGCCGACAAAATCATCAAAACCGAAATGCCAGACGATGTGTACTACGACGCAGTCGATGGCAACGTGTATCTCACCGATTGGGCTGCAGCCGCACAAGAGCAAGCCGCTATCGACGCTGAAATTGCTGCTGAAGCTGCAGAGAACAGCACGCCAGACAACGCCGAGTAAGTTGCTGTTGGCACTGTCAGAAGAACCGCTTTCAACTGTTGTGTCATGACTGATTCCTCAATTTTCTCCGGCAAATTTATTGTTGTCGGTGTTTGTGGTGGCATCGCTGCATACAAGTCAGTTGAACTCATTCGCTACCTGGTTGATGCTGGTGCACATGTTGCCACCATCATGACCCCCGACGCAGAACACTTCATTGGGAAAACCACACTGTCGGCGTTGTCCTCTGAGCCAGTACATTCCTCGTTATGGGACGACCAGAGCGTCATTCCTCATACGCGGCTTGGTCAAAAAGCCGATGTCATCGTCGTTGCTCCAGCTACAGCGCGTCTCATTGGGTCATACGTTGCGGGCATTTCCTCAGATCTATTGACGACAACCCTGATCGCTACACGAGCACCAGTTGTGGTGTGTCCGGCAATGCACACAGAGATGTGGGAGCACGACGCAGTGCAACACAATATTTCTGTTCTTCGCAGTCGCGGAGTTTTCATTACGCCCCCTGAAGAAGGTCGTCTTGCTGGTGGAGATGTAGGCAAGGGTCGTCTTGCAACTACAGAAAATATTGTGGAAGTAATGGCGCAAGCTCTGCAGCCCCAAACGGGAAATGGTGCGCTACTGGGGAAACACATTTTGGTGACAGCAGGTGGAACTCGTGAACCAATCGATGCGGTGCGCGTTCTCGCTAACCGTTCGAGCGGTAAACAAGGCCATGCCATTGCACTTGCGGCTGCTTCGCGTGGCGCTCTCGTCACTCTCATCACTACTGTGGAAATGGCCCCCGCGCGGCACGGCATTTCTCAAGTGCAGGTAGAAACAGCGCAGCAAATGCAAGATGCTGTTGAAAAAATTGCGCCGAGTGCCGATGTCATTGTGATGGCAGCCGCGGTAGCCGATTTTCGACCCGTTCTCATTGCCGATGGAAAGTGGAAAAAGGAAGATGGTGTACCGCCAATTGTCCTTGAGGCCACACCCGATATTTTGACGGGTCTCGGGAAAACGAAGCGTTCGGGTCAAATACTGGTGGGGTTCGCCGCTGAAACCAACAATCTCTTGGCGAACGCCCAAGGCAAGTTAGAGCGAAAAAATCTCGACCTTATTGTTGCGAATGATGTCTCGTTGCCGCAGGTGGGTTTCGGTCATGAGACCAATGCGGTGGTCATTATCAGTGTGAATGACGATCCTGTAACGGTCGATCTGGCAAGTAAAACCACTATCGCACAACGCATATTGGATAGCGTAGAGAAGTCACTTCATCGCATACAGGAGCACACGTGAGCAAGTACACATTTACATCAGAGAGCGTCACCGAGGGTCACCCCGACAAAATGGCAGACCAAGTGTCCGATGCCGTACTCGACGCCATCTTGACGGAAGATCCTCATGCTCGTGTTGCATGTGAAACTTTGCTCACCACTGGCTTGTGCATCGTTGCTGGTGAAATTTCAACAAATGCGTACGTACCCATTCCCGACATCGCTCGCGCAGTCATCAACGAAATTGGCTACGACAACGCTCTCTTTGGTTTCGATGGCAACACCTGCGGAGTGATGGTCACCCTCGATGCACAGAGCCCCGATATTGCTCAAGGCGTCGATTCCAGCGAAGAAGTACGCAAGGGCAAAAGCGGTGAAGACATCTTGAATAGTCAGGGTGCTGGCGACCAAGGAATGATGTTTGGTTATGCATGTAACGAAACCGACGACCTCATGCCGCTTCCTATTTGGCTCGCACATCGCATGGCAGAGCGCCTCACCGAAGTGCGTAAGTCGGGTGCAATTCCATACCTGCGTCCAGACGGTAAAACCCAAGTCACTTTCGACTACGAAGACGGCAAGCCTGTTCGATTGAAAACAGTGCTCATTTCCACTCAGCACGCCGCAGAAGCCGATCGCGATACTGTCATTCGTCCCGACCTCATCGAACAAGTCATTCGCCCAGTTATTCCTGCGCAATTCCTCGATGACAATTACGACATCTTCGTTAACCCAACAGGCAAATTCGTGTTGGGTGGCCCACATGCCGACACCGGACTCACCGGACGCAAAATCATCGTCGATACATACGGTGGCATGGGTCGTCACGGTGGAGGAGCCTTCTCAGGCAAAGACCCATCGAAGGTCGACCGCTCTGGTGCCTACGCTGCACGTTGGGTAGCCAAGCATGTTGTCGCCTCAGGCGCTGCAACTCGCTGTGAAGTACAAGTTGCCTATGCCATTGGCGTTGCGCACCCAGTCAGCATTTTGGTGGAAACCTTTGGAACTGAAATTGTTCCTACTGCAGTCATCGAGCAAGCAGTGCGCGACGTGTTCGACCTACGTCCTGCCGCAATTGTTCGTGACCTCGACCTCAAGCGTCCGATCTATCGTAAGACTGCTGCATATGGTCACTTCGGTCGCGCTTTGCCGCAGTTCACGTGGGAGCACACTTCACGCCTTGCCGAGTTCAAGGCGGCTGTCAAGCTCTGAACCAGCATGAGTTCATCTCTACACCCTCGTTGGGTAGGCGCATTGTTCGTGTTGTGCCCAATGTGAGTGGAGTGAATAAAACTTTCGATTACCTTGTGCCTGAGTCATTGAAAAATGTCAAAGTGGGCGGCATCGTTCGCGTTGAACTTCAAGGTCGTCGTGTCGATGCATGGGTCATTTCTGAAGTTGAGAACCCATCGAGCGAAATCAACTTCAAAGAGGTCATCAGCTTTCTCTCAGAAGGACCATCTGAAGAAGTAGTGCAACTTTCTCAGTGGACAGCAGAGCGTTTTTGTGGGCCTTTAAGAGCTGTCCTCTCCTCTGCGAGCCCATCTCTTCGCATCAAGCAATTGGGAACGCGTCACAGCGGGGCAGCTCGTAAATCGGGTCAACGCGGTGTTGTCGCCGAGGCTGAAGAACTATTTGACAATCAGCGAGGCGGAGTGCTCGTGTGGCCAGCTCCACGCCCGTTACGCCCTGTGCTTGAATCTGGCATCTCACGGGGAAGAACGCTTGTTGTTACTCCGTCAGTAGGTTTTGCACGCACCATTGCGCAGGCTCTTCGGCGAGAAGGTTTATCGGTTGCTTTAATGCCAGACGATTGGCAGCGTGCCGCTGAAGGTGTCGATGTGGTGGTAGGCGCACGTAGTGCCGTGTGGGCATCTATCCCGGAACTCAAGAGCATCATTGTGCTTGATGAACATGATGAACGTTTGCAAGATGAGCGCAGTCCTACCTGGCATTCCCGCGATGTAGCAATTGAAAGAGCGCGTGCTCTTGGTATCCCATGTTTGTTGGTTTCTCCGCTGCCCACAGTTTCGGCAACACATTGGGCGGGGTCACGAGCAGTGCGCTTTGTTGAACCAGCAACTAGCGATTGGCCGACTATTGAGGTAGTTGACCCATATAGCGATTTGGGCGACGAAGAGAAGCCTCAATTCGGTCTCCTTTCATCACGGCTCATTGAAGTTCTGCGAGACAAGTCGAAAACTGTTGTTTGTATTTTAAATACCAAGGGTCGGTCGCGCCTCTTGTCGTGTAAGGCATGTAAGGCAATTATTCGCTGTGAAAATTGCGACGCAGCCGTTATTCAAAATGAAGACGGACTGTTGGAATGTAATCGCTGCGGTGCTCATCGCCCCGCTACGTGCCAGTCGTGTTCAAGCAACGCTCTTGCCCTCTTGCGCAAAGGAGTGGCAAAGATGCGCGATGAAATTGAAAAGGCGGCGTTGCGCCAAGTTGTTGAGCTCTCGGCAGAAACAACGGTTGCTGCCAATGCGGCATCTTTGGTGTACATCGGTACCGAAGCAGCGTTACATCGTGTTTCCTCGGCCGATGTTGTTGTCTTTTTAGACTTCGACAATGAGTTGTTCGCACCTACCTATAGAGCAGGTGAGCAGGCGTGGACATTGCTGATACATGCAATTCGACTCTTAAAGGGGTCCAGTAAGGCGCTCATTGTCTTGCAGTCGCAAGACGCGTCAAATGCGCAGTACAACGATTTCGTCTCACCAGAGCCACAATTGCTTATTGAACGCGAGCAAAACAAACGCAAGGTAATGCAGTTGCCTCCGTACGCGGCAATGGCCCGTGTAGTTTTCGCCGACTCAACGTTTAACCCAGCCGATTGGGCACATTGTAAACTTGCTTTCTCTTCTAGTGTGAAGAGTGCAGAGTTTCTTGTACGGGCCGAGAATGACGAAGCGTTGTCACATGGAATTGCCCAATTACGCGATGAGTTATCGACTCGGTTCCGTTGTTATGTCGACCCGATGCGTTACGCATAAGACGCGGAATCCCTTTTTGCTCCCCAGGCGTTTGACGTCAAAACCATTTTCAACTATCCATTGCGCAAGAGAATCGGAACCAAGATTTTTTTGTACAACAAGCCAAGCTTCTCCAGTTGGTGACAAACGAGGCAACCATCGCAGGAGCAACTCATGCAATGCATCTTTCCCAATGCGAATGGGTGGGTTACTCCAAATGAGATTGAACTGAATGTCGCTTGGAACATTGTCGGGGGTTTCCACGTGAATGTTTTTGAGTTGTGCAATGTTGATATTTCGCAATACGAGGTCACGAGCACGCGGGTTCACATCGACGGCCCATACCTTGCTTGCAGGAGCCAGTTTTGCCATACATAAAGACATCGGCCCCCAGCCACATCCGAGGTCAAGGAAGTTGCCATGGTCGGGTGGCAGAGGCACCAAAGTGAAAAAGACTGCTGTTCCTCTGTCGAGGTGGTCGTAACTAAAGACACCCCTGTCACTTTTTGCTAGGAAATCGTGACCAAAAGCATTCCAATTGACGTCTCGTACTGCAGAGCCAATATTTGCAAGGTCACCCTCTTCAGAGGAAAAGTAATGTTGCTGCGCTCCGGAGTTCATCGTAGATAGCCTTGCAGGTGTGGGATACGAAATCAGGACATATGGCGATCCGGTATTGAAGTCGCAATCGCTTGTAATTGAAAATATCGACGACAAGTTGGTGCGCCTCACCGATGCAATGCTCGACATCATGTACGACGCGCCGGGCATTGGCTTGGCAGCTCCTCAAATTGGTGTTCAAAAACAACTCTTCGTCTACGACATTGGTGACGGGGCAGAGGTGCTCATTAATCCGGTCGTGGTCGAGTCAAGCGGCGAATGGGTGTACGAAGAAGGCTGCCTGTCTATTCCCGGTCTCTATGTCGAGATGGTTCGGCCTAAAGAAATTCTTCTCAAAGGCATCAATATTGATGGTGAAGAAGTTTCGGTAGAGGCCGACGAACTCTTGGCGCGACTCTTTCAACATGAACTTGACCACTTGAATGGCGTCTTGATGTTTGAACGCATGACTCCAGATCAGCGAACCGAAGCTCTAGCGGAATACCGTCGCTTAACAGAAGCACTCGACGACCCCTCTGGGGCTCGAGAGAAAATGAAGAGCCAAGAGCCCAAGGTCATCAAACTGAAGTAGGAAATATCGCATCGCTACTGGTACCCGCGCCTTCTGGGCCTACTGAACGCGTTATCTTTTTTGGTACTCCAGAAATATCGAGCGAAGTGCTCACATCGCTCATCGAGAGCGGAATACTCGTTGAAGCAGTTGTTACGCGTCCCGACAAACGGCGTGGTCGCGGCTCTGATACCTCGCCTTCTCCTGTAAAGGCCACAGCATCCCATTTCAATATTCCATGTTTCGATTCCATCGATGCAGTGGTGGCAGAGCTCCAAAATCGAGACTCTCTCACAGGCGTTACCGGCGTTGTGGTTGCCTATGGGCGCATCTTGAAAGAGCCGCTCATCTCTCTGATTCCGCTTGTCAACCTGCATTTTTCCTTGTTGCCGCGTTGGCGTGGTGCTGCACCTGTTGAACGCGCAATTCTAACTGGTGACGCAAAAACTGGTTCGAGCATTATGCAAATAGAAGAGGGTCTCGATACAGGTGGCGTTTACGCAGTCGAAGAAGTACAAATACTTACTCACGAGAGCGCAGATGAATTGCGTACACGACTCGGAGTGGTAGGGGCGCAGCAGCTAGCGCACATGTTGAGTCATGGTTTTCCTCAGCCAACAGCACAAGTTGGTGAACCAGTACATGCGGAAAAGATTTCTCCGTTTGAATTGCAAATCAATTGGAACGAGCCGGCAAAAAATGCTGAGCGACGCGTGCGTGTGGGTGGCGCCTTTACGAATTTCAGAAATCAACGCGTCAAGGTTCTCGATGCCCGTGTGCACGAATCTGTATCAGACAATATTGCGAACAACAGTTTTGCTATTGGCGCAGTAACGGAAGTACGAAAAGACGGAATGATGGTGCGTACAGTAGATGGCTATCTACTTGTTGTGCATGTGCAAGCAGAAAGCAAAAAACCCATGCTGGCCAGAGACTGGGCAAATGGGTTACGAGTGGCCGTCGGCGATCAATTTGAGTTTCTCTCTTCTTTTACACATAAGGATGCAACATGACCACCGCGTGGCAGGCAAAAGTTCTCACAGTCAGCGATGGAGTATCAACGGGTCATCGTGAAGATCTCTCTGGTCGAGCACTGGTTGCGTTTCTCGAAGAGCATGGGTTTGTGGTGGTCGAGCATGCCCTGTGTGCCGATGGGGAAGAAACGGTGTTCGCACAACTCCTGACGATGACCAGTGAATTCTCTGGTCTTGTGGTCTCCACGGGTGGCACGGGGTTTTCTCCCCGCGATGAAACTCCGGAAGGTGCTGTACGAATTATTCAGCGACTTGCTCCTGGTTTGTCAGAAGCAATGCGGGCAGTCAACCCGCTAGGGCGACTCTCGCGAGGAGTTGCTGGAGTAGTGGGGCAGTGCATCGTGGTAACAACGCCTGGTAGCCCCAAAGGCTGTGTTGAGCAGCTCGGCGCCATTATTGATGTGCTTCCACATGCTCTTGCATTGCTGTGTGAGACCCCAACGCAGCACTGAGGGCAATAATCCCGAGGCATCCATAACGTGTTCTCCTAAGATGCAAGGGTGCTTCGCCTCGTCTTGCCTAAAGGTTCATTAGAAAAAGCTACCCTCGAACTCTTTGAGGCTGCCGATCTCACCGTCATTCGTTCGTCATCGGTTGATTACCGCGCATCTATCGACGACCCACGGGTAGTTGAAGTGCGTATCTTGCGTCCTCAAGAAATTCCCGTGTATGTCGCTGAAGGCCTCTTTGACCTTGGCATTACAGGTCGCGACTGGGTGGAAGAAACAAGTAGCGCCGTTCATAGTTTGGGCGAGTTGCAATATTCAAAAGCAACAAACAATCCAGTTCGCGTAGTGGTTGCTGTCGATGGAAATTCTGCAGTTCAACGCACCGAAGACTTACCCGCAGGCGTGCGGGTGGCCAGTGAATATCCTGAAATGACCAAGCGTTATTTTGCCGCCAAAGGAATACAGGCCGATGTTCGGTTGTCGTATGGAGCAAGTGAAGCGAAAATTCCCGATATCGCAGACTGTGTTGTTGACATTACGGAAACCGGTCGGGCACTACGTGCTGCTGGGCTGCGTATTATCGACACCATTCTCACTAGTTACACAGAGCTCATTGCTCACCCAGCTGCGTGGGCGAACCCAGAAAAGCGTCACGCAATGGAGCAACTCCACACCTTGCTCCTTGGAACCTTGGAAGCGCGTGGGCAAGTCCTGGTCAAGCTCAACGTGAGTGAAGCATGCTTTGAAAAAGTTTTGAAAGTATTGCCATCAGCCAAGTCGCCAACGGTGAGTCGCTTGGCATCTGGCGACTACGCCATCGAGTCTGTGGTACAAAAGCGCACTATCAACACGGTCATACCTGCTCTCAAAGATGCTGGGGCCAGCGACATTCTTGAAATCCCCATCTCTAAAATTATTCATTAATTCATGGGAACCTTTGCCGCAACCGATGCACCTTTTGTGGAAGGCGTTCATATTGGTCTCGTTGCTGAGTTTGATTCTCCGGCAGGTCTTGGTTACATCGACTCGGCCGATGGCAATCGTTATCTCTTTCATTGCATCGCTATTGCTGACGGTTCGCGCGAAATCACGTTGGGGCAAAAGGTGCTTTTTGAAATTGTCATGCGTTTCAATAAGTCAGAAGCATGGAATATTCAGAAAAACAACTAAGTCATTTCCTCTTCATCGTTCAATAGCGCATCTTTAATTTGTACAAAGGCAATACGAATATTGTCTAGCGCTAGCTTCAAAGTTGCTTCCTCATCACCAAGGCGTCCTTCAAGACCCTCCACCAAGCACGCCACCGAGTCGATGGCGAGAGCCGCTTCAAAGAGGCGAGGCGGTTGAGCAGACAAGTGAATGGCGGCGAGTTCATATAGGCCCATCACGTGGTTCACCACAACGATCTCGGCAGGAACCTCGGCGAGGCGTTGGCGGGTCTCGGCTAGGGCTTCGGCTGCTTCAGCTAAGTCGATTTCAGATTCTTGGGGGATTTCACTGTCGTTAGGCATATTCACGCAGGTGACGGTACATGGCAAAAGCGGTTGAAGGCAGCATTTTGGCGGTAGTCTTTCCAGCAATACATCGGCAAAAGTGGGTTCGCCCCACCCAGCCACCCCGTTAGCGGGAGTGCGTCTGGGTCCCGTTGCACGCGTTGCGTGCTGCGCGACCTCGCGTGCCCCTTTTAACGGTTATCCAGGTTTATTGGGCAATCGAAAGGGAGAGCCACTTGCACAGGAGTGAACGGCCATAGCTACGGCGACGAACGAACCACGGTACAACGATCGCATTCGGGCACGAGAAGTACGTCTCATCGACGCACAAGGCAACCAGTTGGGAATCAAAAACCTTCCGGAAGCTCTCGAACTTGCCAAGCAGTCCGACCTCGACTTAGTTGAGGTTGCACCGCTAGCAGTTCCGCCTGTATGTCGCATTATGGACTACGGAAAGTTCCGCTACGAAGAAGCACAAAAGGCAAAAGAGTCGAGAAAAAAGACCACGCAGGTCACCATCAAGGAAGTGAAGCTTCGCCCGAAAATTGGTAAGGGCGACTTCGATACCAAGGTGCGTCACATGCATGACTTTTTAGAAGACGGACACAAAGTGAAAGTCACTTTGCAATTCAGGGGCCGCGAAATGGCTCATCCTGAGTTGGGGTCCCGTTTGCTCGACAATGTCATTGAACAGTTAGGTGAGGGAGTCCGAGTGGAAACCCAAGCCCGACTCGAAGGGCGAAATATGACCATGGTGTTATCTTCAGACAAAAAAGTAGTGAAAAAGGCAGACGAAAAACCTGCTGTTAAACCTTCAGAGAAGCCAAAAGTAATTGCCGAAGCGGTACCAGTACCAGCGGCAATTACACCAGAAGTTGAAGTAAGTGTTACCGAGTCAGGAGAAGTACATGCCGAAAATGAAAACTAGCAAAACAGCGTCAAAGCGGTTTCGTAAAACAGGTACAGGCAAGTTGCGTCGCCAGCAAGCCATGCGTCAGCACTTGTTCGAGAAAAAGTCATCAAAGCGCACGCGTGCATTAGCCGGAACCGTCGATGTGCACTCAGGTGATGTGAAGCGCATTAAGCGCCTCCTCGCCGAAAGATAATCATCCACCGTTGTCAACAAGTTGTTTAAAGAAAGTTAAAGGAGAACCACTATGGCCCGCGTAAAACGCGCCGTTAATGCTCGTAAGAGTCGTAAACAGACTCTCGAGCGTGCAAAAGGTTATTACGGTAACAAGAGTCGTTCGGCTCGTGCTGCCAATGAGCAGGTAATGAAGTCAGGGCAGTACGCCTTCCGCGACCGCCGTGCAAAGAAGGGCGAATTTCGTCGTCTCTGGATCCAGCGCATCAACGCTGGTTGTCGCATCTACGACATGAGCTACAGCCAATTCATTGCTGGCCTCAATGCAGCAAACATTGAAGTCGACCGCAAAATCTTGGCCGACATGGCAGTTCATGACATCGACTCATTTGGTCGCTTGGTGCAAGCCGCAAAGGCAGCACTCGGCTGAATCAGCCCCTTGTAAGTTTTACGAGCACCCCAGTTCGTCGGCTACGCCAATTGCTCTCTGAGCGAAAGGAACGCTACGAATCGGGGTGCTTCGTTGTTGAAGGGCCCACTTTGGTGCAGGCCGCCATCGACGCTGGACTTGAACTCATTGAGCAGTTCGTCTGCGAGGGTGCGCAGCCATGTGTATCTGCTGGCGAAGTGCACTTCATCAGTCAAAACACGTTAGAGCGAGTGTCTACCACGGTGACCCCGCAAAAAGTCCTTGCTATTTTTGCCATGAATGCAGGCGATGTCTCCACTCTGCGAGCGATGTCGCCAGAGCATTCCTCGAAGGCCGAATGGATACTGGTTGCCGATCGGGTAGCTGACCCAGGCAATCTCGGAACCATGATTCGCAGCGCAGTGGCTGCAGGGGCAAGTGGCATCGTCGTTACCCCGGGCACTGTTGATCCGTATTCACCCAAAGTGGTGAGAGCTGCGGCTGGAGCCATCTTTAGTTCGTCGCTCTTTTTATCGGTGTCGTTAGAGCAACTTGCCGACATGAAGTGGCCGCTACTCGGAACAACGTCACATGAAAAACTCGGCCCCATGGCGTACGACGAAGTGAACTTGGCGCAAGGGGTGGCCCTCGTGATGGGCAACGAAGCTTCTGGACTTGCTCCCAACCTGCCTATTTCACAGTGGATCACCATTTCGCACCAGGGCCCTGTGGAAAGTCTGAATGTGGCAATGGCTACCACCGTTTTATGTTTCGAGGTCGCACGACAACGAAAACACCACTCCTCTCGGGCCTCTGACCACTAACGTCATTGTCTATGACTTCATCTGTGCCCTTTGTTGAGCAAATTGCCGCTGTAGTCGACGCTTCGCTGAAAACCATTGGCGCACTTACCTCAACTCAAGAAGTTGCCCAAGCTACTCCCTCGCTCGTCGGGAAGAAGTCGGCTCTTAGCCAGCTCAAATCGTCAATGGGCAGCATTGCTGATGTGGAAGAACGCAAATCAGCAGGCCAGGTGTTGCACGCTGCGCAAACCAGTGTGGACAGCGCTCTGTCTGCAAAACGCTCAGAATGCGAAGCCGAGGAAATGGCTGCACAATTGTTGCGTGAACGTGTCGATATCACAGAGCACATTTCAACATCGGCGAAACGAGGGCGTTTGCATCTCGTTACTCAGGCCACTCAGCGTCTCGAAGACGTTTTCATTGGTCTTGGTTTCCAAATTGCCGAAGGGCCAGAGGTAGAGAGCGACTTCTACAATTTCGAAGCCTTGAACATGCCACAGTCGCATCCTGCGCGCAGTATGTGGGACACATTGTTCGTAGAAAGTGATGAGCCGGGCAGTGTTGTTCTACGTACTCACACGTCGCCAGTGCAAATTCGTGTGATGCAAAATTGGCCACCACCTATTTATGCAGTCATGCCAGGTCGAGTCTTTCGTCGAGATACTCCCGATGCGACACATATGCCTGTTTTCCATCAAATTGAAGGCTTGGTCATCGACCGCAATATCACGTTCAAAGATCTTGCCGGCACCATTGAAGCTTTCACCAAAGCCTTTTTCGGTGACGACTTCACCAGTCGACTCCGCCCTTCTTACTTCCCATTTACTGAGCCCAGTGCAGAGTTCGATATTCGTCGCGCCAATGGTTCATGGATTGAGCTTGGCGGATGCGGAATGGTGCACCCCGACGTCATACGTGCGGGTGGTCTCGACCCAGAAGAGTGGTCGGGCTTCGCCTTCGGCTTCGGAATTGATCGCATGGCAAAAGAACGCCACGGTGTTGAAGATATTCGCGAAATGTATACCAATGACCTTCGCTTCTTGAGGCAGTTCCCATCATGAAAATTCTCTTGTCGTGGCTGAATCAGTTTGCCGATTTCGGAACCAATGTTTCCGACATCAGCGATGCTCTCACTTCTTTAGGAATGCCAGTAGAAGAAATCATTGAATCTGGCTCGCGCTTAGAGGGCGTAGTTGTTGCTCAAGTGCTGCGTACCGAGCGGCACCCCGATGCTGAAAAAGTTCATCGCGTCTATGTCACTACCGATGGCACAAACGAACTCCATGTGTGGTGTGGCGCTTTCAACATGTCGGTTGGCGACAAAATACCGTTAGCAACTCTCGGCACCACAATGCCCGATGGTCGCCAAATACTGAAGCGTGGAATTCTCGGTATCGACAGCGAAGGCATGTTGTGTAGTGCCAAGGAATTGGAACTGAATGAAGACCACGGTGGCATTTTTATTTTGCCGAGCACCTCACATTAGGCGCCGATCTTTTCTCCGCCCTTGGAGTCACCACCGACACTATTTTCGACATCGACCTCACCCGCAACCGACCCGATTGCTGGGGTCATTTAGGTGTTGCCAGAGACCTCGCAGCGCATTTGCATATTGCACTCGCAAGTCGTTCCGGTAACCCATCGACAGCAAATACCCATGAGGTCCCTGTTGTCATTCAAGACCTGAATGCATGTGGTCGCTTTACGGCAACAGTAGTAAAAAACATTTCTGTTCGTCCTTCTCCGCAGTGGCTACAAGACCGTCTGGCGCGCAGCGGAATGCGCTCTATCAACAACGTGGTCGATGCGTCGAACTTCGTGATGCTTGAACTTAATCAACCAACTCACGCGTACGACCTGTCGGCAATTGACGGAGGGTTTCGTGTTCGATTCGCTGAGCCAAATGAAACCATCGTCACGCTCGATGGCGCCACACGCGAACTTGCGAGTTCCGACATTGTCATAGCGAACGGCAAAAATACTGCAGTTGGTCTAGGCGGGGTCATGGGTGGTCTTCACTCAGAAGTAACGCCTGCTACTACCGAAATCGTGCTTGAAGCAGCATGGTTCCCTGCTGACACGGTGTTGGCATCTGCAGCACGCCACGGTTTGCGTTCTGAAGCTTCTGCTCGTTTTGAAAGGGGAGTCGACCCCTTTGGTGCCGAGAACTCTGCGGCGCGCTTCGTTGAAATTCTCCAATTGACATGCCCAGACATGGTGGTGTGTGGTGCGCCACAAGTAGTTGCCAATGAGTCTTGCCCGCTGTCTCTCACAAATATCACTTTGCGCTTGTCTCAAGTAACGCGAGTTCTTGGTATCTCGCTGAGCGCTGCCGAAGTGCATGCGCTTATTTCGCCAATTGGTTTCGTTCTTCAGGAAAAGGGCTCTACTGACGTTTCGGTAGGAATTCCTTCATGGCGACCCGATTGCACCAGTGAAGTCGATGTCATTGAAGAGATAGCGCGCCACTACGGCTATGACGCATTAGGAAAGTCTGTTCCGCATTCTCCGGTACATGGGCGACTCTCGTTAGTGCAACAAAGACGTCGTCTTGTGCACGAAGTGTTGGTCGAAGCCGGCTGGTGTGAAGCAATGCCAAACCCATTCCTTGATCCGATGGCAACACAACTTGCTGGTATCGACGACACTGCCCAATTGGCTTTAGTGAATCCGTTAGTTGCAGAAGAATCTGTATTGCGTGTTTCGCTTCGGCCGGGTCTGTTGCGAACAATTGCCTACAACCAATCGCATCGTGTAGACGATATTCATTTGTATGAAGTGGGCCATGTGTACCCGCGTGGAAAAGAGTCACTGCCCGATGAGCAAGAGATGTTGTGCGTCATGTCGGTCGATTCGACAGACAAAGATTTCTCTGCTCTGCAGTCATGGAATCTGCTCGTTGATGCTTTAGGCATCGGTGCGCAAGTAGATCAAAAGAGTCCGCCTGCAGGTTTTCATCCTGGCCGAAGTGCAACACTGCGACGTGGAAAGACCATCATTGGGGCTATTGGGGAAATATCGCCAGTTGTTCTCAAGCAACACGGCATTGCCGGACGCGTCAGTTGTTTAGAACTGTCGCTCACCACTGTTTTGTATGAAGCGCCAAAGCCTGTTGCCGCCAAAGCGGTCAGCCGTTATCCATCGAGTGATGTTGATCTTGCTTTCGTTGTAGAGAACTCTGTTGCCGCGGCCGATGTGCACCGCGCTGTTCGTCAAGGGGCGGGCGCTCTCGCTGTTGCTGTAGATCTTTTCGACGTGTATCGAGGTAAAGGTGTCGATGCCGAGGCGCGGAGTTTGGCTTTTCGTATTCGGCTTCAGGCCCCCGACAGAACCCTCACCGACGATGAAGTGGCAGCAGCTCGCCAGAAGTGCATCGATGCGGCAGCGAAGCTGGGTGCACAATTGAGAGCTTAGGCCCTCGTTAATACTTGTATTTCTATACATTAGAATGTATAGTAATACATATGGCAAAGAAAACAGCAGCAATACTTGGGGCAACGGGGTTCACAGGCGTTGAACTTTTGCGTCTCATCGCCCAACATCCTGAAATAGAAGTGGTATTCGCAAGTGGCGATTCTCAAGCAGGAGAGAAGCTCTCTCGTCTGTATCCCAGCTTGCGCGCGGCGTATCCCGACCTCGTGGCACAGGAGTATTCCCAAAAGGCAGTTTCTGGAGTCGACGTTGTTTTCCTGGGGCTCCCACATGAGTCATCGGTCGAAGTAGTCCCTCAACTGATGGGTGATGTTGGTTGTGTGGTCGATCTCTCTGCAGCGTTTCGATTGCGCGACACGGCGCAATACCCGCAGTGGTATGGCTTCGAGCACGCTCATCCTGAATTTGTTGCCCAAGCTGTTTACGGTTTGCCTGAGGTGTATCGGAAAGAACTAGTAGGGGCAAAACTCATTGCCACGCCAGGGTGCTATGTCACTGCAGCAACCTTGGCCTTGCGCCCGTTTGTGCGCGGTGGAGTATTCCATGCTGAAGGTCTTATCGTCGATGCGGCATCTGGTGTATCAGGAGCAGGTAAGGCCTTGAAATCATCGAGCATGTTTACAAGCGTCGATGAAGATTTTTCTGCCTATGGCCTTGTCTCGCATCGCCATACACCAGAGATGGAGCAAGAAATTGGCGGGCAAGTGCTTTTCACTCCGCATCTGGCGCCAATGAACAGAGGAATTTTGGCAACGTGTTATGCGCGACCCATTTCGACAAACACAACGACCGAAAGCCTTTTGCAAGTACTTGCAGAGGCATACAAGAACGAAAAATTTGTTGTGGTGAGTGAAGAGATCCCTTCAACGAAATCAACACAAGGAACAAATGCTGTGCATATCACTGCGCGTTACGACGCACGTACGGGCTATGCAATTGTTATATCTGCCCTCGACAACCTCACCAAGGGGGCATCAGGAGGAGCCGTGCAGTCGGCCAACGTGGCTCTTGGTCTCAACGAGTCCCTGGGGCTCAGCGCCGTTGGGGTGTGGCCATGATGACTGCTAATGAAACTGCTGCAGTGCTCATAGAAGCCTTGCCATATATTCAACGTTTTGCAGGGACCACGGTGGTGGTTAAATACGGGGGCAACGCTTTATCTGGTACCACACACACCGACCCTTTGAAAGTTTTTGCTGAAGACATGGTGTTCCTCGCTTCTGTAGGCATTCATCCCATCGTCATTCACGGTGGTGGTCCGCAAATCAATGCTGAACTAGAACGCCGGGGTATTGAAAGCAAGTTTGTAGATGGGCGACGCGTAACCGATGGTCCAACAATGAAAGTTGTTGAAGAAGTGCTTGCGCATCAAGTGAATCCGAGCATCGTAGATGCAATTAATATCTGTGGTGGCAAAGCGCGAGGAATGTCGGGCGCTGTAGATGGACTCATTTCCGTTGTGCAGCGCAATACCGACCTCGGGTTTGTTGGCGATGTTGTTGGTATTAGGTCGCAAGTGTTGGGCTCCGTCGTTGCTGCAGGTGAAATTCCCGTCATTGCAACAGTGGGCGCGGACCACACAGGGCAAACTTTCAATATCAACGCCGATTCTGTTGCCGCATTTGTGGCAGGTGAAATGAAAGCCGAGAAGCTTCTCTATCTCACCGATATCGAAGGTTTGCGCCGTGATGTTGCTCGGGCAGACTCGCTGATTAGTTCTCTCACCGACGTGGAGCTAAACGATCTCTTGAATGATGGAACTATTGCCGGTGGAATGATTCCTAAAGCAGAGAGTTGTATGGAAGCTGTTGGTCTGGGAGTTCCTGCGGTGCACATACTCGACGGACGTATTGCTCACGTCAGCATTATTGAGCTTTTTACAGATGCAGGAATTGGAACAATGGTGACAAAAAGTAATTCAACAAAGGCGGCAAAGCAATGACTAAGCATGCATTTCTCGACAACCAAGCACAACCCGTGCCACAAGCTGCAGGGCTAGATCATTGCCCATATCTACCTGTCTTTGGGCCACCAGCTGTGATGTTTGTTCGCGGGCAAGGTACGGAACTCTGGGACTCGCAAGGAAAGCGTTACCTCGATTTTCTTTGTGGGCTTGCCGTGACCTCGCTCGGTCATTCTCACCCATGTATTACTGAGGCGTTGACACAACAATCTGCAGAGCTCATTCACGTCAGTAACTTTTTTGCTAACCCCGTGGCCACTGCAGCGGCAATCGACATTAACCAGCTTCTAGAAAGTGCAACTGGGAGTAGTGGCCAAGTATTTTTCTGCAACTCAGGTGCTGAAGCAAACGAGGCTGCAATCAAACTTGCTCGTAAACATGGTGGTCGTGGACGTCACACAATGGTGTCGGCGTTAGGCAGTTTTCATGGCAGAACCCTTGGTGCACTCGCAGCCACTGGTCAGCCCGCAAAGCACGAACCATTCCAGCCAATGCCAGAAGGTTTTAAGCACGTACCTTTTGGCGATATTGAAGCGATGTCGCAGGCAGTTGATTCCTCGGTTGCTGCGGTATTGCTTGAGCCAATTCAGGGTGAAGGTGGCGTTATTCCGGCTCCAGCTGGATACTTAAAAGCGGTGGAATCTCTCTGTAAAGAACGTGGCGTATTGCTCATTATTGATGAAGTACAAACAGGCATGGGCCGCACAGGAAAATGGTTTGGATTCGAACATTCAGGTATTTCACCCGACGCAGTGTTGCTGGCAAAAGCGCTTGGCAATGGCGTGCCGGTCGGAGCCATTTGGGTGAAACAGGAAGTTGCCAAGGTGCTCCAGCCTGGAGATCATGGCAGTACATACAGCGGCACCGCGTTGGTTACATCAGTGGTGCGTGCTGTCATTGCAGAGATGAAGCGTATCGATGCGCCGCTACTTGCCCAGACCGTGGGAGCGCAACTAACAGAGAAACTGAAGGCTGTTCCCGGCGTGGTTGGTGTGAGGGGTTCGGGTTTATTGCTGGGCATTGAATTGGCGCAGGGTTGCGAAGCCGCACAGGTGTATCAAGGTTGTCTTGGCGAAGGCCTCGTTACCAATGCGGTCAATGCAACAACTATTCGAATGGCGCCACCTCTCAATGTGAGTGCCGCACATATTGATGAAGCTGTTGTCATATTTAAAAATGTGATGGCACAGGTAATGAAAGACGTTGAGGCAACTGCATGAGCATTCGTCACGTACTCGACATTTCTGACCTTGCAGTCAATGAACTACACGATGTGCTTGCTCTTGCACAGTTGCCAGTAGCGCAGTTGGGGGCACCACTGCAGGGTCATTGTGCTGCGCTCATTTTCGAAAAACCGTCGAACAGAACACGACATTCAATGGAAGTTGCAGTGGTGCAACTTGGTGGACACCCTGTCTATACCCGCGGTGAAGAAGTTGGAATTGATGTCCGAGAAACCTCCGAAGATATTGCCCAGGTAATGGCTGGATACCATGCGTTCATTGGTGCGCGTGTGTTCAAACACGGTGTTGTTCAAAGAATGGCAGCAGTTTCATCGGTTCCCATTGTCAACATGTTGAGTGACGTAGCGCATCCGCTTCAAGCACTTGCCGATGTCTTGACCATGCAGCAACAACATGGCAATTTGCAGGGGAAGAGAATCTCGTGGGTAGGAGACTTCAACAATGTTGCAGGGTCTCTGGCTCAAGCCTGCGTCTTGCTTGGTGCAGAGTTCGTTGTTTCAACGCCACCTGAATACCGTCCTACCGAAAGTGAACTTTCAGCCATTAACTCGTTGGGCAAGGGAAGTGTGCGCTACGAAGCAGTGCCTGGCGAAGCGGTAAAGGGAGCAGTGGCGGTACACACCGATGTCTGGATCTCTATGGGCGAAGAATCCGTAGCCGCGCAAAAAACTGCAGCATTTTTAGGATTCAAGGTGACACAACATCTGATGACTAAGGCACATCAAGATGCCTGTTTCTATCATTGCCTGCCTGCTCATCGGGGAGTGGAAGTTGAGGCCAGTGTCATAGACGGTATTCAGAGTCGGGTAGTGGCGCAGGCACACAACCGCTTGCACAGCGCCAGAGGCTTATTGGCCTGGATATTTCAACAGCAGAGTGCAGCAGTGAAAGAGAGTGCACAAGCATGAGTACAAAAGCACAGCGCCAACAAGCATTGGTGCGCATCATTGAAACAAAAGAGGTCTCGAGTCAAAATGAGTTGCGAGCGATGCTGGAAAAAGAAGGCATTACTGCCACTCAAGTCACTATTTCACGTGACTTGGAAGAAGTTGGCGCAGTGAAGGTGCGTTCATCGCAAGGCGACACCATCTATGCAATTGCAAGCTTCGAACCGGCTCGTCGCGCAACAAATGATCAATTGCGCCGTGTGATGAGTGAATGGGTTGCGGAGGTTTCATATAGCGGAAATCTTGTCATTTTGCGCACTCCTCCTGGGTGTGCGCATGTGGTGGCATCGGCTCTCGATCGCGCTGCACCGAGAGGTCTTCTGGGCACGGTGGCAGGAGACGACACCATTATGTGTGTTGCAACAGAGGCAGTTGGTGGCAAGAAATTATCTATCGAGTTAAGAACATTGGCAGGATTAAAAGGAGCTACATCGTGACCGAACAAGATGCACAGCGAGGGCAATTATGGCATGGTCGATTTGCGAGTGGCCCCGCCGAAGAGTTAATGGCCTTCACCGCTAGTTTGCCTTTCGATCAAGTTCTATGGCACGACGACATCACGGGCTCGCGTGCTCATGTCAATGGCCTTGAGCGGGCAAAATTAATGAGTAGTGAAGAAGCAGAAGCTGTGCGCATTGCGCTGTCTCAGGTTCATGATGAATTTTCTTCAGGACAATTTTCATTTATGCCAAGTGATGAAGATATTCACACGGCAATTGAGCGTCGGGTCACAGAAATTGCAGGAAGTGCTGGCGCAAAATTACACACTGCCCGTAGCCGCAACGACCAGGTGGCTACCGCTTTGCGTTTGTGGACTAGGCGCGAACTCACGTTGGTTGCTGGGCGTGTGCTCGACCTCATCGATGTATTGGTTGCGTCTGCCGACGCTGCTGGTTGGGGCAAGGGCAGCATTTACATGCCGGGCTATACGCATTTGCAGAGAGCACAGCCGGTGCAACTTTCGCATCACCTTGCCGCGCACGCGTGGTCGTTGCTACGCGACACTGACAGAATCTTTTCTGCCATCGACAGAGGAAACATCTCGCCACTCGGCGCTGGTGCCCTTGCAGGGTCTTCTCTGCCCATCGACCCGTCGTTGACCGCAAAGGAAATGGGCTTTCGGGCCGCTTTTGCGAACTCACTCGATGCTGTGTCCGATCGCGATTTCGTGGCAGAAGCTCTCTTCAACATTGCGTTACTTGGTGTGCACTTGTCTCGTCTTGGAGAAGAGTGGGTGCTGTGGACAACAGAAGAGTTTGGCTTTGCAAAGCTTGATGACGCCTATTCCACTGGTTCGTCAATGCTCCCGCAAAAGAAAAATGCCGACATAGCAGAACTTGCCCGTGGAAAATCTGGGCGGTTCATTGGCAACCTCACAGGTTTACTTACAACGTTAAAGGGTTTGCCTCTTGCATATAACCGTGACCTGCAGGAAGATAAGGAACCCTTGTTCGATTCTGTGAACCAAGTGAAACTAGCTCTCAGCGCTTTGTCGGGAATGATCTCCACTGCCACGTTCAATAAGGACCGCATGCAGTTAGCTGCTGACGACCAACTCATGGCAGCAACCGACCTCGCAGAGTGGATGGTGCGCAAGGGTATACCTTTCCGTCAGGCGCATGCTCATGTGGGCGAACTGGTGCAGCAGTCAATCAAAACTGGAAAACCATTGCATGACCTTGCGTTAGCAAGCGATCTATTCGGCAAATTTGCGGCAGAACTCATTGCACCTGGTGTTGGCGTCAGCATGCGTACGTCGCCTGGTGGTGCAGGTCCTGTTCCTGGTGAAGTTCAGCGTCAACAGTTAGAACTCGCAATAGAAGTTGCCCGTGGTGAATGGGAAGACCTGCTCGCTATTTAACTTTGCTTACGAAATAAGTGAACGAGTTCCTATGCCGTGATACGAACTGTTTGCGATTACTTGGTCGCTGTGGGTCTTTCTTTTGCCGTGCCAAATATCAATGCGTAAATCGGCAACGGGGCCCGCTGGTTCCATGCGCAGCCAAGCCGTCGGAGCCTCACGTTCGGCACAAAACGCTTCTACTGCTTCACGAAATGCCTTTTTCGTTTCTTGGCTGAGGTATTGCCACACAATGGAGTGGAAAATCAACACAGGCTCGTCGAAAGAAATATTTTCAAATTGCTGATGAATCCATTCGGCCGCGTCTTGTTGATCGGGAGAAACATACGTTGACGAAGCGCATGCATTGTTCATGGCATTGCGTAAGCGTGCGAAGCGATCGAATTGATCTGGCCATACAAACGACAACAGAGTGAACTGGTCATTTATGTTGTGCGCGTCAAGCGGCGCAATGTCGCAACCCGCACGAGAGAGAAGCGCAGGGCACTGCGCGATGTCGGGCCGCGGAGTTCCCCATGCACTGTCTTCAAAACGAACCAACGCATTTCCATTTCCATAACTTGTTCCGTTCGCTTCAAAGAAGTAGTTGTCTACTTGTAAGTTCAAACCACATGAAGAACCAACTTCGCGAAGATGTGTTGCAGGTATTCCCACTTCACGAGCAAAAAACGACATGCCGGTTACCAGCATGGTGGTGCGACCCACTTCATTGGTTTGAACTGTGCGTGAGAGCCCTTCATCAATGTCGTTGCGAAATGTTGCGAGTGCTTCCAAGTAGTCGGCAATAAGCGTTGGCCCGGGAGTTCCGCCTGTCGATGGAAAGTGGCGGGCAACGCTGGGTGCCTTGCCTGTTAAAGCAAGGCGATGAATGACTCCGGCGATGCGCAACGGGGCTGCATCACGCATTGGACGAATGGTGAGATGCTCAGAAATGCGTGCGGTTTCTCCATTGTTATTGAGATCTACTGCCATTGCTCGAAAAATCGCTTCGTACAGAGGTGAACCCAGTTGGGCACAGAGACCGCTCTGGTGCAGGAGTGCGTCGTGAAAGGTCAATTCAGGAGCGGCCACAGCGCAAACCTACCTGTAAAAGATTTTGGGATATAAAACCGAATTCAGGAGTGGTACATGGCAACATAAATAGGTGAATATCTTTCCTGAACTGCAGGCCCGCGGGCTAGTCCACGACTCCACTCCGGCTGCAGCCTTGGAAGAGCGTCTTGCGAAGCACTCGGTGGGGGTTTACGTCGGTTTCGACCCCACAGCCAATTCCCTGCATGTGGGGCACCTGCTTGGCCAAATTTCTCTCCGGCGGCTACAACTAGCTGGCCATCGTCCCTTTCCTCTGGCCGGGGGCGCCACTGGGATGGTGGGAGACCCATCTGGCCGCAGTGAAGAACGTAATTTGCTCGATGCCGAGACGCTGTCGTACAACGTGGCGTGTATTTCGGGCCAGCTCAGTCGATTACTCGATTTTTCGCCGGGCAAATATGCAGCAACCCTGGTGAACAATGCCGACTGGACCGCACAGGTCACCGCGCTTGATTTTTTGCGCGATGTGGGTAAGCACATCACCATCAACCAGATGCTGGCCAAAGACTCTGTAAAGTCACGCCTCACCTCGGAAAATGGCTTATCTTTCACCGAGTTCAGCTACATGTTGTTGCAAGCCAACGATTTCCGTCATCTCAGCGCCACTCACGACGTTGAACTACAAATGGGTGGCAGCGACCAGTGGGGCAATATCACCGCAGGAATCGACCTCATTCGCAAAACGCTCTCCCGCCAGGCGCACGGCATCACTTGGCCACTCGTGACGCGCAGCGACGGCTCAAAGTTCGGTAAGACCGCCGATGGGGCAGTGTGGCTCGACGCAGAGCGCACCAGTCCCTATCAATTCCGTCAATTCTGGATGCAGCTCTCCGATGTCGAAATTGCTCGGTATTTGCCCCAATTCTCACTATCGACCCTCGATGAGTGCGCTGCAATTCTTACTGAACATGCATCTGCGCCAGAAAAGAGAGTTGCGCAAAAGCACCTCGCCCAAGAGCTCACTGCAATGGTGCACGGTGCTCCCGGTGCACAAGCTGCTGCACAAGTATCCGATATTTTGTTCGGTGCCGACCCCACAAGTGCCACTAAAGAAGCATTTCTAGCTGTGGCTCGCGAGGTGCCCTGCTCAACCGTTCATGACATGCCTATTGACGTGGTGACGTTGCTCAGCGATATCAAATTGTGCAGTTCAAAAAGTGAAGCGCGACGCACAATTGAGCAAGGCGGCGTGCGTATTAATGGTCAAGTGGTCACGTTAGAAACTGCAGTTGGCGACATCACTGAGCTCCACGGAAAGTACTTATTAGTACGGAGGGGCAAAACCGCTTACCACCTCGTTGAGAAAAAGAGATAACTCAAAATAAATCTCTGCAGTTGGTTGTTAATGCTGCGTTTCCCGATAATCTGCAGAGCCCAGCAATAGCTGGTTGATCATCACATCGAAGTGAAGGAAACTCCATTTCGCTGCGATGATCGTCGAGTGAAAGTCTCTAGATTTCGGGTTGACGTTTTGTAACGTTTCCGATAGAGTTGACACTCGCCCCCAAAAGCCGGTTGCACTTGTTGCCCGGAACTGTGGAGGATCGGCATGACCGCTTGACGGCGGGTGCCCACTTTGCTCCTTGAAAACGAAAGAGAAGATAGAACGCCAGTGCGGGCGGAAGGCTTTTTGCTTTCCGTCTGTCAATTCTGGTCAGACGCCAGTCTGACCAAACAAGTAATACCGCCGGTCGGGTCACACCGATCGGTCAACAAATTAAAGCCAAGGTTGTGGTGACATGCAGAGTAGATTCCGCTCGTCACCGCAAGCTTTCCAAACGGTTTCCAGCTTCGGCTGGTTTCGGTTTCAACGGAGAGTTTGATCTTGGCTCAGGACGAACGCTGGCGGCGTGCCTAACACATGCAAGTCGAGCGAGTCCGATGGCAACATCGGACGAGCGGCGAACGGGTGAGTAACACGTAAGCAACCTACCCCTAAGACTGGCATAACCAGTCGAAAGACTGGCTAATTCCAGATGTGATCTGATAACCACATGATTATCTGATTAAAACCAGCAATGGGCTTAAGGATGGGCTTGCGTCCTATCAGCTTGTTGGT